>JAYVIX010000381.1:0-2387 GCA_043769845.1 Cytophagales bacterium | reverse complement strand
AAATAAAAGAAAATTTCAAACTCGTTTTCCGTTCGCTTTTTACCGAAGAAGATACCTGCGATTTGGAATTGGCAAATCCTGACGATCCCACCGAATCGGCCATCGACATCACGGCCAAGCCGAAAGGCAAGCGACCATTGTCCATCACGCAGCTTTCGGGAGGCGAAAAGACGCTGACGGCCATTTCATTGTTGTTTGCCATTTACCTTATCAAACCTGCGCCATTCTGTATTTTTGACGAGGTAGACGCTCCCTTGGACGATGCCAACATCGACAAGTTCAACAACATCATCAAAAAATTCTCGGCCGACTCGCAGTTTATCCTCGTCACCCACAACAAACGCACCATGACTTTTGCCGATATTATTTACGGCATCACAATGGTAGAACAGGGCGTTTCTAGAGTTGTGCCAGTGGATTTAAGGGCGTTGGTGTAGCAGATTGAAGTTTGGTTGGCGTGATTAGTTTGGGGTTTTGTTGAAACAAATAAAACTAATCTCCTCTTACTTATTATTCAGCATTCCGTTTAGTTCTACTTTTTTGTTGAATTGTTTGCAGCTTTTAATTTCCGATTTCAGTTTGTTGATTTCGGTATTTAGTTTCTTGCGTTTTTGTTCGATGCTGATAATTTCTTGGAGTGATTTGTTTTGAAACACCTGTTTGCCAGCTATTTGCAAACAAAAATCAGCAAACACATCGTCAATACTTTTCTTTAGATTGAGTTGAAAAGTGGATTTGGATGCAAGATGCCAATCGAAACTTAACCGCCAATCGACTACCGCATTGTCGGTTGCGGTTGGATTTGGGTGTTTTTGCGCTGCCGAATACATCGTTTCATCTCCATGTTGCAGTTCGAAAATAATAGGATATGGAATGTATCGATCGATTCAAATCAAGCACATCGTCAATGCTTTCCCTTTTCTTTAAGTGAATTTCAAAAAACTGAATTTCAGACACTTCTTTACTTTCTAAAAGAATTGTTTGGGTGGATAATTTGTATGTCCATTTTATCTTTTCAACGTTTGTACTAAGCAGACGTTTTTGTTTTGGGCTGAGGTATTTGTCGAACGAATTTTCAGGGACAATTCGGTTCACTTGGCAGGAAGGAGGCAGTTTTAGCATGGTTTATTTGATGACTAAAAAACTGATCAATTGAAAATCTTCTATTCCTTTTATTTGCGAACGCAAGGCATTCGTTCCGCCCGATTTGAACAAACTTAATACTTCTTTTTCTTCTTCCGTTTTTAAAATCGACTGAATACTTTTCTGCAATAAACTTGAGTAATTATTCATTTGGCTGTATTCTTTGGTTTCGTCAGCCATTTGTGCGACCAATTCGGCAAGTGGTTCTTGTTTGCCTGCGCAGGCCAAACGAAATATATCAAGTATCTTTTTGGCATCGACATGGCTATAAATCAGTTCATCTTTTTTGCCAATAGCTGGTGTTTCTTCATCCCAATCGCTGTCCCAATTTATTTCGTCTGTTTCAGGGTCGATGTGTTCGCCTGTAAACAAAGGCTCGCTATGCTTGTTTTAGGTGGCGGCTAATGCGTTAACGATTTGTTTTTGAATGTTTTCGAGCGTCAATCTAAACGAACTGACCGAACTCTCGATTCGTTTGAGCAAATTGATCCGCATCAGAATCAACAAGCTTTTTTCTCGATCCACTTGCGTAAATGTGCCTGATTTTATTTTCCGATCATCTTCCACGATTTCCTGAGCGATATTTCAGCCGATAATTTGAGGGCGCAAATCTGAAACACGTTTGGGTTGTCCCAACCTTCTTTGAGTGCCGAATGTGAAAACAAAAAACGAGTCGGTTCGTCAAAACTGAGCAAGCGTTTTTTGTCTTTCATAATCAGGTCATAAGCCGAAATGTCATCCGATTCGGCTTCTTCGCCATTTTTGGCTTTTTTGGTTTCGGGGTCGAAGAGTCTATTTTTCTTGTCAATCGAAAAATAACCGTTGTGTACACTGGCGGCATGGTCGCGTTCCAAATACTTGCTGTAATTGCTTGGCATATAGCCTTTGCGCGCCAAACTTGGGTCGGTGTCTTTCAGATAATCGTTGTATTGCTGCCGAAACAAATCCAAAAAATCGCTTCGAACGAGGTTGTATTCTGCTTCGAACATTTTTGCGTATTCCGCCCAGTTCAGGTTCGTTGGCAGCATTGTAGGTGCGGTATTTTTCGACCGAATCAATAAAAAACAACGACAAAACTTTGATTCCCTTTTCAAACAATTCCTTTTCTTTGGTGAGATGCGAAATAATCGTTTCTCGGATTTGAATTCTCCGAAATGCTTTTTCGTCCAAATCGCCAATCAAATTGGTACAAACATTCAGGGTCTGTTGAAAAACAATTAAGACTCTGATTTTGAAATATTTAT
>JAYVIX010000380.1:0-17151 GCA_043769845.1 Cytophagales bacterium | reverse complement strand
TTTTAAGCGATTGTTTGGCTTGAGTGATTTGGATGGAAGATTGGAGGATAGTTTTTCTCCTCTGAAATACCTCGACATGGCAGGAGCATTAGGATATGGATCTGGTACGGCTCAGTTTCCAATGTTCTCCTATCTTACCAATAGGCGTGATATGCCTGGCTATTGGGAAGAAGAAGGTGAAAGGATTGTAATTGAGTTTGGTTTGATAGGTTATATAATTATAATGATACTTCGATGGATGGTGGTTTATGCTTGCTATCGTATTTTTAAAAACATAAAAAAACTAGAATACAAAATCCTAGCAATGCAAATGACTGCTTTTCAGATTCCTTTTCTTTTTAATCTTCAAACAAATATCTTCAATTACATAGACGGCTTATTCTATTGGATGGCAGTCGGCTTTGTTTATTTTTCCTACACTATGGATCGAGTGGACAAACAAAAGAATCAAATAGCTTCAACCCCTCAATTTGGTTCGGTTTGAAACTAAAACTCTCCAAATCCTTTCTTTTTGCATTGCTCTCTGCAACTGTATGGTTGTTGTGTGTGGTTTTAGATAGCAAATCAGGTGTGCATTTTTATCTGGATGAGAAAATTGAATCTTTTCTTCATTCCTTTTTGTTAGCTGGATTTACATTCTTTACTTTTCTGTTTTATCGTTCTGAAATTACGTCTTCCAAACAAGTTAGCGATTTGTTGGATTTGCTCTGGCGAAGTTTTGTCACTTCAATGGTGGCGTTTGTGTTGGTGTTTGTGCTTCGGATTGTTGTGATAGGAAATAAACTCACGACACTGTTCTCGATGGAGACCTTGAATTTTTGGGGTTATTATGTCTATGTAGCGGCCATCGTTATTTTTCAAGCGAATATTTTCTACATCTATAAAAATCTTTCTTTTTACCCCAAAGTGCGTTCACTTGAGCGTCAATGGCAAATAGTAGAAGTTTTGCTGATAGTCCTTTTGGTCTATAGTACCATTTTTCCAGGGGCGGGCAAAGTGGCCCGGATTATTTGTTTTGGAGGAAGTATTTTGGTGAGTTTATCCTTTGCTGTTCGTTTGAAATGGGTGGTTTACCTCGATTTTAAGCAAAAAGTACAAGCCGTTTTACTCATTACCAGTGTCATGCTGATGGGTTTGTTTTTTCTTCAGCTTTTTTGGGGCGAAGAAATGATGAGTAAAAGTCCCTATACCGTTTCTGATAATCTATTTTATTATTCGCAGTTTACTTTTTTTGGCGTTTACAGCCTGTTTTCGGTATTGATGTTGCTTTTTAATATTCCAGCTTCCAGTGTATTCGACAAAAAACTGGAGGAAATGGGGCGTTTTCAGAAGTTTAGCGAAGCATTGCAACAAGAAGGAGACGAAAAAAATGTGATCTCTCAACTTTTGGATGGAGGTATCGCTATCTCCGTTGCCGATGCCGCATGGGTAGAATATTATGTAAAAGACGAAAAACGAGAAGTATATACTCGAAATTTGGATTCTGCCACTCTTTTGGCATTGCGCAAGAAACTAGCGAAACCTCAGGAAGGACTCAAGAAAACTGAAACTATCATTCGAGAGTTGCCCCCTATTACGGTCGAAAAAGGAAGTTCAGCAGGTCTATCGATGCTCAGTTTTCCGCTTGTTACTTCCAATACAAGTTATGGTTTTGTGGTATTGCTGAAATATGTGCGCGATGGCTTCGAAAAAGACATCATTGGTGTTTTGCGCACTTATACTCAACAAGCTGCACTTTCGCTCGAAAACATGACCCTTCTTTCGGAGGCAATAGAGAAAGAAAGGTATTTGGAAGAAATAAAGATTTCGAAACGCATTCAGAAAAGTCTGTTACCGAAATACAACCTGAGCTATGACGACTTGAAAATTAGTCATTTTACGAAAAGTACAGGAACGGTTGGGGGGGATTTTTTTGATTTTTGTACTTCCAACGGCACTCACTATTGGGTCGCAATTGGCGATGTGGCCGGTAAAGGAACTTCGGCCGCGTTTTTGATGGCACAGTTGAAAGGCATTTTTAGGTCGTTGGTGCAAGTATGCAGTGGTCCTCGAAATTTGGTTGTTAGAGCCAATCATGCTTTGGCTTATTCTACCGAAAAGACAGCCTTTATCACCCTTTCGGTCTTTTTAGTAGATACCGAAAAACGAGTTTTGCGCCATGTACGGGCGGGGCATTGTCAAGCCATTTTTTATTCGAAACAAACCAATCAGCTCACATTGCTAGAACCCAAAGGAATGGGTTTGGGTATTTTGAAAGACGATTCGTTTAAAAACTATATCGAAGAAGAAGGAATTCAATACAGCGAAGGCGATTCTCTGTACCTCTATACCGATGGTGTCACTGAAGCCCGAAACGAAAAGAGCGAAATGTTTGGAATTGAAAAATTAATGAATTTTATTTCAAATAATAATCAGTTCGAAGTCGAAGAAATTGTTGTGAAATTAGGCCAGTATTTGGCCGATTTCTGTGGAAAAAGCGAAGAAGACGATGATGTGACTTTTTTGCTTGTGCGGTTTTATTAATATCTGACAGGTTTTTAAAACCTGTCAGATATGTTGTTTAAAACGTATTTTTCCACATCATTGATTCTACTGGCATTGTGGTGCGCTCGTTGTATTTGGCGTTTGATTTTTTGTTGTAATAGTTTTCAATTTCGCCACTCACTTTGAAATAGATCAACTGTCCGATTGGCATGCCTGCATAAATGATAACTGGTTGGGAAACTGATATTTCCAAAGTCCAAGTGTTGCAAAAACCGACATCGCCTTTTCCAGCAGTAGCATGAATATCTATTCCTAAACGTCCTACGCTCGATTTGCCTTCGAGGAAAGGTACGTGAGCATGGCTTTCGGTGTATTCCATTGTCACGCCAAGATAGAGCGTGTCGGGCTGAAGGCAGAAACCATTTTCGCCAATCTCAAAGAACTCGATTTCGTTGTGTTTGCGTGCATCCAGTACGCGGTTTTTGTAAGTGGCCAAATGTTTGCCCAAATGCACATCGTACGAGTTGGTTCCTAGTTTCGATTGGTCGTAAGGCTGAATTAGGATATTGCCTTTTTCTATTTCAGCAAGGATTTCTTTATCGGTAAGGATCATGGTCGAATTTCAGAGCCACAAATATACTACTTAAAATGTTGTGGAGTATAGTCTTGGTTGTAGACCAACAAAAAAGCACTTACAAATTTCTTTGTAAGTGCTTGATTGTTAACGTGATCCCATCTGGATTCGAACCAGAGACCTACTACTTAGAAGGCAGTTGCTCTATCCAGCTGAGCTATGGGATCGGAATTGGAGGGCAAAGGTAAGAAAAAATAGTTCAATTGCTAGAAAATGCAGTTTCGAATTCTGATTTTTTTAAAAATAAAGCCAGTTTTTCTTTCTCAATCGCACAATTGATCCATTCAGGATCGAAACTTGGATCGTATTTTTGGTAAAATTTGATTGCAGGTTCGTTCCAATCTAGCACTTGCCAATGCAATTTGCCTACGTTCTTTTCTTTTGCTACTTGAATCGTAGCTTCCATCAACGCTCGGCCAATTCCTTGGTTTCTGCAATTTTCGTTCACAATAATATCGTCAATATACATCGACCTGCCTTTCCATGTCGAATAGCTGTAATAGTAGAGCGACATGCCGCAAATGCTTTTTTCTGTTTCAGCCACCAATGCTTCGAATGCAGGGTTTTCTCCAAATCCTTCGGCTAGCATTTGGCTTTCTGAATTCAAGACTTCTTCGGGTGCTTTTTCAAATTCGGCCAATTCGCGTACCAGTTGCATGATGCTTGGCACGTCTTTTGAGGTAGCTTTGCGGATCGTGAATGCGATTCCTAGTTTATCGTGCATGGTTTTTTAGTTTAATGTTTAAAGTTTTAATGTTCAACGTTTTAATAATTATAAGATGAAAAATATAAAGAAAGCACTTTTAGGCCTTTTGTCCTTCTTTTTTCTTTCGCAATTTGTGTTGGCACAAACCTTGGAAGGAGTCATTTCTTATTCGATTGAGTATGAAGTGGTACAAGACGATCGGATGGATTTGGAGATTTATAAAGCCATGATTCCGCACAAAATGGAGCTTTCGCTTAAGGGCGCAAATTCACATTTAAAATTTGTGGGAGGAATGACTCAGGGACTTTTGGGCGATATTTTGTATCAATCGAAAGAAAAAAATCTGTATTCGATCATGGATTTCAATAAAACCGTCACCAAAACCTCGGTAGAGGAACTTACACAAGGAATGCTCAAGACAGGATTCAAGGCTCAGAAAACTTCGGATACTGCGTCAGTTTTAGGTTATTTCTGTGCCAAATATGTGGTAAAAGACGAAAAAGAAGGAACTGAAACATCGCTTTGGTGTACCAAATCCATCAGCAATGCATCGGCCAGTGTGATGGTTTTCTTTTTGCAAAGCATGACTCAGTTTGGTGTTTCGGGAGTAGAAGGTTTGCCTCTTAAGATTCAGTTTAAAGGCAAAGAATTCGACCTGACTCTTTTGGCCAATAACAAAGAACAGAAACAACTGCCTGCTACACTTTTCGAAATTCCGAAAGGATATAAATTAAACAACATGAATTAATATTCATGTTGTTTGTTTATTGTGTTTATCAGTTTTTGTTCTTATACTTGTTGAAAATTAAACTTTATAAAAATGAGAAAACAACTACTTACAGCCGCATCATTATTTTGTTTCGCATGGGCAATAGCAGCTCCGCCTATAAAAGAAGAAACAAGGTTTGAAATCACCACGGAAGTGAACGAATTGACAGGCAAAGAAGATACTGTCGAGGTTCAGGAAATATACACCAAATACAATCCGGTAGATTCTGCGGTATATGAAATACGATCAAAAGGATTGAAGCATTATCCGAATGCTAAATTGGATCTGAATGTCTATGTTATGATGAAAAGCATCGCTGGAACAAAAAAAATAATAGGTGGTAATATCGCTGTCGATTCTATTTTGGGCTATGTTCCAAAATCGGACGGAACGGCAGGATGGTCAAAATCGAGCGAACAGATTTCTACTTTTGCTGGTGCAAATCCATCGGAAACTATTTGGAAATCTGATTTGAGTGCTTTTGGAATTCCTAGTGATACAGGATTGACAGCAATCAAGAAATCGTACTACAAATATCCATCAACAAATGTTGTTACTGTTGCGACATACAACACATTTGGAATGGAAATGCCAGAAGATTCTACTCTTTATTATTCAGATGGCGCAGAGGATACTGCTAGCGTCAAATATAGCTATTCGGATGAAAGTTCTAGTTTCGAATTGAAAGAGAAAACTACTTGGAAATATGGTGCAAAAAATTCAGAAACGATTCACTACAACTACGATGCAGTAACAAGCAAATTTGTATACAGCTCTAAAGAGGTATATACAGAAGTGACTGATATATTGAATATAGACAAATCGTACAGCTGGGATACAGATAGCAAAAGCTGGACTTTGATTTCAATTGATAGTGCTTTCTACGATCAAACAACTGGAAATCAAACCGAAGTGATCCGTTATAGTTTGAACTCGATTACGGACGAGATGGAATATTTTGGTCGTTCGTTTTATTTAGATTCTTATTCATATACTACCTCGTCTCCAGTGCCTACTGCCCCTAGCAATCTGATGGTGATGAAATCGAACCTTAGAACCGAAGCAGCCACATCATACTCGCTTACTTGGAAAGACAATTCGTACAACGAAACAAAGTTTGAGATTTATAGAAAACTAGCTGGCGAGCCAGAATTTGAACTGATAGGCAAGGCGGATCCCAACGAAACTATGTATGTAGATGGTACTGCGGAGGAAGGTGAGGATTATGTGTATTCGGTCATAGCGGTGAACGGAAACTTCAAATCAGTTCTTTCTAACGAAGCAGGTAGCAACCCGACAGGTATTGTGGCTGATGTAAACAATGTGTTGAAAGTGGAAGTTTTTCCAAACCCAACTACCGATAAATGGTTTGTACAAGGGTTAGCGGGTGCTAAAAACGTTTCACTCACTACTATCGAAGGTCAAGCAATCAGTTTCGGAATACAATCTGATGCCATTGATGCTTCCGATCTTAGAAACGGAACTTATATATTGAAAGTGGAGGACACAAACGGTGTCGCAAGAACTGCGAAAGTATTCAAAAAGTAGTTTTAGATAATACTTCTTTAAACAAAAGCGGCTCGGAATATTTCGAGCCGCTTTTGTTTAAAGGCCTATTTTATTTGATCTATATTATAAACTACTTAAATGTTCTTGCGAGTTGGCTTTTAAGATTTTTACTTTGCCATTGGTATATTCAAGCAAATACAGGCACAGATTGTCGTGCAGAAACGAATCCATTTCTTTCAGAGGGACGTTCATCACATGGCACATCAAGATTCGAATGGCGCGACCATGAATGCAAACGAGTACATTTTCTTCCTCGGCTTTTGAAAGAATCAAATCCCAAACTGGAATCTGTCTTGCAAGCACTGTTTCAGGCGATTCGCCTCCGCCTATCCCAAGATGCGTTTCACCATTTGCCCAGCGTTGCATAATGGCGGTATAAATCGCTTTGTCTTCTTTCGAAGTAAGCACGCCATCGTATTTGCCCCAACTAATTTCGTTCAGTCCTTCGTGTTGTTCCCAAGGAATATTTTTCTGAATAAATCCTTCGACCGATTGGTGGGTACGCTGGAGTTTGGAAGTATATATTTTATCGAAGGTAACATCTTGATAATGATCGAAAAAAAGCTGAGCCTGTTTGCGCCCCGTGGCATTTAGTGGAGTGTCAACACTGCTGCCTTGCACGATTCCTTGCAGGTTATAATCTGTTTGTCCGTGGCGAGTGAGGTAAATGCGTTTAGAAGCCAATTTTTTAGTTTTATTTTGCAATATGTACAATTAACAGTTATCAGTAAACAATTAAAAGTGTTTTCGATTCATAACTGCTCCTTGATAATTGATAACTGAACATGATCCAGCCACACCATACACTCGAAAGTCTCAACGAATTGGGAAAAAACACGATGGGCGAACATTTAGGAATCGAGTTTACCGAAATCGGAACCGATTATCTGTGTGCCAAAATGCCAGTCGATCATCGAACAAAGCAGCCTTTTGGTTTGTTACACGGAGGTGCATCGTGTGTTTTGGCCGAAACTTTGGGAAGCGTGGGTTCGGTCATTTGTGTGGATATCGAAAAATACAGCATTGTAGGAGTCGAGATCAATGCCAACCATTTGCGCAGTGCTCGCAGTGGCTTTGTGTACGGGAAAGCACAATTGCTACATGGCGGAAAAAAGATACACGTTTGGGATATTAAGATCACTTCTGAAGAAGGAAAATTGATCTGTATCAGTAGGCTCACGGTGGCTATTTTGCCCAAATAATGACGGATTGGAAACCAAAGAAAATTTAGACCTCAGGTACGATGTCGCTACCATAAGCGATTCATTGTTAAGCTATTGTCAATCGAAAGGGTTTGCTTTGGCCATTTGGCGATTGCCATCTTCTTCGAAAATTCAATTTCTGATTTCGTATCAGCCGCAATTGCTCAATGCCGATGTAGAAGTCGAAACTTTGTCTGCTGGTTTTCTTTTGGCCGAATTCGAAAAAGGCATAAAAGGCGAGAAATACTATCTCTCGGCTGATGTAAGTTTTTCGATAGAAAACAACGATTTAGCTGAAATTGAAAGGATTTTGCTTTTTGAAAGATTGCCAGGTCTGGAAATCGTTTCAAAACCAAAATCAGAGCCTAGTTTGAATATTGTTTCTGATTTAGTGGATAATAAAAACGACTTCGAACTTTTAGTGTCCAATGCGATACGGAAAATTGAAGAGGGAAAATTCAAAAAAGTAGTCCTTTCGCGTCAGAAACAAGCCAGTTTCGAAGGGGAATTTTCGGCAGGTTTTTTGATGGATAAAATAAATGAAAAATATTTCAATACTTTTAATTCGCTTGTTTATACGCCTGAACACGGTACGTGGATAGGAGCGAGTCCTGAGACCTTGGTTTCGAAAAATGCAGACCAACTTTTCAAAACCGTTGCCTTGGCGGGTACCCAAAAAGCCGATGGCAAAACCGAGAAAGAAGCCAACTGGAGCCAAAAAGAAATAGAAGAACAGGCTTACGTGAGTCGGTATATTGTGGAGCGATTAAAGCAAATTCGTCTGCGCGAGTTTGACGATATTGGGCCTAAAACAGTGCGTGTTGGGAATCTTTTTCATCTAAAAACCGATTTTATAGTGGATCTGAAAGTGGTCGATTTTCCTAATTTACTTGGCACGATGCTTCATTTGCTTCATCCCACATCGGCCGTTTGCGGAATGCCAAAAGACGAAGCGATTGATTTTGTGTTGCAAAACGAAGCCAAGCCACGCGAACTATACAGCGGGTATTTTGGGCCTGTGAATGTGGAAAACGAAACTTTTATTTTTGTCAATTTGCGTTGCGCCAAACTGGCCGATACGATCACTTTTTTTGCCGGTGCAGGAATTACAGAAGATTCAGAACCTGAAAAAGAATTTTTGGAGACGGAATTGAAAATGGAGAGTTTGTTGGGCTTGTTTTAGTAGAATAAGTTGTTTGTGGTTGAAAGCGAGGTTCTGAAAGAAATTTAGGAGCTCGCTTTTTTTTGTTCCCAACCTCGTTCTGTGTCTCACAGAACGCCTATTGTTTCGCTCTTTGATAGTAGTATCAAATCTGTTTTATTCAAAATAATATGTATTAAACAGTAGGCGCGAAAATAAGAGTTTTAGTATTGTGTTAAAGTTTTAGACATGTTTTAATTTTCTGTTAAATGCAAATTTTTTAACACTGAATTTTATACGTTTAATTAGGGTTGTATTTTATTATTGTGTAATGTTGGAATTTGAAAGTAATACATTTAACATGAATAATATTTTATATCGACTTGTGGCTATTTTTTGTTACGTATTTTTCATCTCTCATTTCTCTCGAGCGCAAGATGTTCATTGGACGAAAATAAATCACTTTCCCGACACAAATCAGATTTCAAATAGTAACAAAATACTACAATGGAAAGATACCACCTATCTTTTTCACGGTGGTGCTGGATGTGGTGGTTTAGAATCAGACGTTACTTACTTCAGTTATCCGCAAGTTGGTAAATCGACTAACGGCCAAGATTTTAAAAATCTTGGTAGAGTGGAGAGTATAGTCAGGCCAATTCTGATATACAAAAACAAAATCTTACTACAAGATTATTACAAAGGCTATCAGCTTTTGGATGACAGACTCAACTATCAGGATCTGGGTCAAAATTTTAGAAACCAGCACTTTAGTATAATAAATGATACACTAGTAATGCTGTCATCTTGTTCTTTTATCAACTTTGTTTCAGGAGGGATGGGCGACATTAAGTTTAGTGACAGTCTATTTTATTGGAACGATACTCAAAACCGATGGATTGGCAAATCTGGCACCGATATTGAAATCAGCTCGGATCCTTTTTTAAGGAACTTCAGAATGATATCGACACAAAACGGGTTTGTGCTTGAAAAAAATGGGAGAGAAATGCATACTTATTCAAAAATTGGCACCCCAAAAATCACTCCTATTTCCAAGCCATTAGATTTTTATGATGATTATTTTAATTATCAGGAAGCCAGTCACCGGTTTATAATGGGCGATTATTTAATTACGCACCACTACCCAAACGCTTTTAAAGAAGGTACAAACGAACGGCCTCCATTCAAGCGCACCAATTTAAAAACGTTCGTGACCGATTATATGCCATTGCCTTTGGGGCTGGATTCGGCCGACCATTATATTAATGGATGTGTGGAACATTTGATTCAGGCACTTCCCGATTCCACTTGGCTGCTTAGAGCCTATTCGTCTGATTTTCCCGATACTGTTTTTTATTATAGAAGTACCAATAATGGAAGTTCTTGGAAACTTTTCAACATGGCATTGTCTGATGGAAGCAATGAGGTTGTTCTTGAAAAAATATATCAAGTAGGAAATCGGTGGTTTAATTTGGAAGGTTCTAATGTAGAATATCGACAAAACTACGCCACGCTAGGAAATAATCTTATCGATTCTACTCGCTTTTGGTATTCGGACAATAAAGGCAATACATGGCATACTACTAGCTTGACAGGTTTTAGACAGACAAATAGCTTGGTAATTAGAGACGGCATGATGCTGTTGAATAATAAATATTTCAGCAAAGACAATGGAAATACGTGGAAACACTACAACGACTTGAACCCCAATTTTAAACCCGATGGATTAAAATGGATGGGCAAAAACTGGGGCTGGATGGCGGAAAGATCTTTAAACAATCAAACAAACACGTTGCTTCTTCGCCATCTGCACGATTCGTTAGTTGTACAGTCTTCGGTGGTACCATATTCATATCCAGCGGTAGCTTATGATGGAACTAATTTTACATACAAAAACAAATTTTATAGAATAAGCTCACCCGAATACAAAGTATTACTTGAATATGGTATAAATGAAGGTTTTGGTACTTTTTCGTTTAATTTCTACCAAAAGGCAGACTGGCAACTTGAAGGCATAGATGATTTGAAATTGCTAGTAAGTAGCGATACTCTTTTTGCTTTATCGTATAAATATTTTGACCAAAAATATCGCCTACGTTGGACAACCGATATTAAAAATTGGCAAGAAACACCCATCAATATTGTAAATAAAGAAGCAGTAATCAATTTTAACGATGGTTATGATGGGCAGTATTTATGGAATTCAGATTCTTCAAAAATATATAAGTTGACTACAAAAGGCTTGAAGCCAATTGCTTTCAATGGTTTGGATCCTGCACGTTTTATGACATACATAAACGTCTTTCAACTCGTCAAATATCCTCCCAATAATTTGTACTACTATTATCAGCTTGGCGATTCCGTTTTTCTTCATTTGTCGCACGATGAAGGACAAAATTGGACAAGGATAGCGACCGAAGAAGTGAAGGGAGGTATAAATGGATTTGGGGAAGATGAAATTGGCAACATTTATCTTTCAACCAACTTAGGTATTTACAGAACTAAAATCCCTGAAATCGCGACCAGCATTTCCAATCCCTATGTCGGCACCTCTAATTTTATGGATGGCGAAATACTTCTTTTCCCCAACCCCACAAAAGGAACGTTTCAAATATCCCACCCATATTCCAACGGAACGTTAAGAATTATAGGGATGGATGGGGTGGTGCATTTTAGTAAACAAATGGAATCCTCGCATGGACAAATAGATGTTTCGGGTCTGACCAGTGGACTATACATGGTAGAAATGGGAAGCGTACGGAAAAAATTAGTGGTTCAATAAACACCGTCTGTGAAATTCTCGTTCTGTGTCTCACAGAACGAGAATTGTTTCGCTTTGTGAGGCACAGAGCGAAGGCGCAGAGTACGTATTGTGGAGCAAGGAACTGGCAAAGAAGTGAAACGCTTAACTGCTTCTAGCAACGTTATCAATGTGCCTACAATTAATTGGGCTGCTGGTGTATATGTTGTCACGGCTATTTCAGGTGCCAACCATTTGACAAAATCGGTGGTGGTGAGTCACTAATTTTTAGTCGAGTTATTTGTAAAAAAAACCAGTTGGGTGAATTTTCGCCCAACTGGTTTTTTTATGTGTCATTTTTAATACTAGGTAAAAGCTTGGAGTATTCAAACGATAACGTTATCAGTCTTCTGTCGTTGCAGGTGTTTTTGCCTGCAACATTGTGTGTCCGCCTTTGTTGGTGTTTTCACCAACAAAAGCGAATGGAATTTTCAATACTCAGCCATTTGAATGAAATTTTATATTTTATAACTTTGACTTTGTTTTATTTATAGTTGAAATCAAAACAGCATTATTCATTCAAAAAGATATACGCTAAACTATTTCTTTTATTTTTTATTACGATTGTAACTTTTTGATCTATTCTCTCTCTCTCTCTCTTACTAACAAACGCCTAACATTGACCACCAAACTATACAACGAAGTAGTTGAGCAGTACAACGTCAGAGTGTTCCGTTTTTTGATCAAAAACGTGGGCAACTCCGAGGTTTGCAAAGACTTGCTTCAAGAAACGTTTATGAAACTGTGGGAATTCAAAGATCGAATTAATCCTGATTCTGTAAAATCTTGGCTTTTCACCACTGCATATCATGCGATGTTGAAACAGATTTCAGAGCAAAAAAAATTTGTAATGAAGGATGCAGCGGAGATAAACATAGAAGCTAACACGGACAATTCCTTCGAAGACAAGCAATTCTTTGAACATTATTTGCCATTGTTGCCCCAGGTACAGCGGTCTATTTTGGTGCTGAAAGATTTGGAAGGCTACAATTACAAAGAGATTGGCGAAATGCTGAATATTTCCGATTCACAAGTAAAAGTGTATTTATTCAGGGCGCGTCAAAAGTTGAGGGATATGTTGGAAGCACAAGAAATAAAAGGATGAAACTACCCAGCACAAGAGAAGAAACAGACAAGATTTTGTTTGAGTTGCTCGAAGGAAACCTTCCCCAAAAAGAGGAAGAATTCTGGTACGACTATTCGTTGAAAAACGAAGATTTTGCTAAACAATTGGCACTATTTAGGAAAATGTACATGAAGGAAGATATTTCTTCTTATCCCAATCATGCTCAATTGCTACGCAAAACTACCTTGTTTGCCAAGCTGAAATGGCCAATGATTATTTCTAGTAGTTTGGTTTTTCTTTTAATAGTGGCATTTTATATGATTGACAAAAACAGTTCAGTTGAAAGTACTCAGCCCACAACTAAACCAATTACAAACGAAGCAAAGCAGGAAAACCAACAAATGAGTATTCCTGATAAAGCAGAAAAGGCTTTGATCTCTAAGCCAAATACCAAAAAGAAACAAGCCGATAAAGAGAAGCCTAAAATTGAGAATAATGTTTTGGTTGATGAAGAAAAACAGCCTTTCAAAATTGAAAAACCAATTATAGTTGCTGATTCTATTCCCAAAAAGATAGAAGAAACGCCAACTCTTCAAAGGTTTAAAACCCTTGAAGAGTTAAATAAAGAACCGTTTTTGCCTGAAAAACAAGAAGTAGAACAATCGAGAACTCCTGAAAAATCGACTTCAATAAAATTCAAAGTAAAGCCTTCGAGAAAGACCAAGACAACCGATTTCAACTATTGATTTTTCAAACTATCGTTTTATGAAACGTTTTCTTTTGTTTTTTCTTTTGTTGGGCGTGTTTGGAGCGAAGGCCCAGGTGTTGCTTTCGGTAAATTTGAGCGTGAGCGATTCTACCGTACGAAGTGGTGCATCCTTTTTTTACAGCATTAATTTTGCTATTACTTCTTCCAATCAGCCTGGCAATAATGTGGTTATCACTGATACCTTGCCACCTTATGTTAATTTTTTGAGTTTTGTTCCTTCGAGTTTAGTATCGAGTACTTCTTATGACGCAGTGACAAGAGTGGTTGTTATTCACTTAGTTAATCCTTTGCCAGCAGGCACTACAGGTAGTCTTCAAATAAATTGCGCCTTTTCAAACCTAGCAACGCCTAACAATACGGTTGCTAAAAACGTTGTGTCCATTCAATCTTCAAATGCCTTAATTGCAAGATCAGATACTGCTACAATCATCTCCACTGCAAAAGCTCCTTATTTGACAATGACGAAGGGTGTGGTTGTCTACGATGCAGTGAATAAAATAGTTAGATGGCGCGTAAGTACTAATGTGGGTTCTGATGTAGGATTGTTGGCGATATACAGAGCATCAATAGTTGACACTCTTCCTGATGGTGCAAAATTTATATCTGCCTCGAATGGTGGACATGAGACCTCAATTGGTTCTGGTATAATAGTTTGGGATTATTTGGACAGCATGTTTGTATCTGGTGCTATTCATAATTCATACATATATGATACAGTCACTGTACAATATCCAACTACGCCTTATGGGAGCAACCTATTTAATTCCATGTCTCTGAAAGGCACTCTGCTTGGGAACATCCCTTTTCAATTTACTTCGAATGTCGCACAATATATACTGTCGCCACCTTTATCAGGTGCTGGGTGCAGAAATAGTTTTGGCTCTTATTTGAGTGAGGTAGGTGATACTTTGTCCAGCATATATGTCCCATTCTATAATACGGGCAACGTTGCCCTTGATAGTGCCAGCATCATAGTTAGAATTCCGGAACAAGTGGAATTATATGGAGCATTTGAGGCTGATTCACTTTTGCATCCTAGTATTTATTATACCACCAATACCGCACCAAACACAAAAGTAGCTATGCCTACGAAATTACTTCGTTACAAAGGCCTGTTTAACTATGTACCTACCCCTGTTCCTCCCGTTTTGCCAAACGGCACGTTTGTTCAAACAGTTATCATAAGTTATAGTAAAGTTCCGATAGGTTTTGAAACAGCTTTTCAAATTCCAATTAGCATACTCAGTAAAGACCGAAGTGGCAATAAAGTTGTTTCGACCCTACCTAATTACCCACAATCTCCTTGTGACAGTATAGGAACGTGTATTACAATGCAGGAAGAAATAAACTACTCTTATAGTTCTCAACAATTCACTTCTATTTGCACGTCTTTCGGTATGCCAAGAGGGGTTGCGCCCAATGTGTATTCCACTCAAAAAGCAATCCTAAATCCAAAAAATTTCGTTGCAGGAGATACTGTTAGCTTTAGGCTTTCTTTTGGAAACATTGGAGATGCCCTCGTCAATACAATACTTTTAGACACCCTGGCCAATGTATTTGAATTTATTCCCAACAGTTGGAATTGTACGTATGGACGAAACAATAATGATGGAAAACCTGTGAAACTTTCACCAGCCAACCCGCAATTTTCTCAGCAAGGACAAGTATTGAAATTTGACTTTACAAACGATACTAATCAATTCGCCAATTCAGGTGTAAGTGTTTCTTATAAAGTTAAGATTATAAACAACACACCTGCTGGGGTGTATTACAATAAATATTATGGCAGAGCCGATAACAGCAAGGGTGTTTGGTCAGCCCAAGTTGGTGTTTTAGTTAATTCCTTATATAGCCTGACAGCAGATAAAGGCGTAAAAGGCAAAATAGACAGCACTTATCTCTTTTATCCCACAAATGCCACCACGATAAACGGCTCCGAAGTTTCATATAAATTAAGAATACATAACACAGGAAATACCAAGTTGAAAGATTTGGTGTTGGTTGATGCGCTACCCTATAAAGGAGATGCGAAAGGGAGTGAATTTACGCCTTTCATGACCAGTTTGCCAATAGCCAATCAAAACAATATAGCTATACATTATTCACTTGATAGCACTATTTGTATCAACGAGATTTCTCCTCCTATTTCACCTGTTGGCTGTATTGTGCCTACTTGGACAACAGTTGCACCTATTGATTTAAAGAAAGTTAAAGCACTTAAATTTCTGTTTTTGGATTCTCTAAAAGGAGGAGATAGCCTTAATGTCACTTGGAACATGTCGGCCCCTGCCAATTTACAGGTGAACCAAGTTGCCTATAACGATTTCCACTACCAAGCCAGAAAAGCAGACGATAACACGCTACTACTGACCACATCGCCCAATAAAGTCGGAGTCGTTATTTCGGCACTTGCCCAAGTAGGACAATACATTTGGCTTGACCGAAACAAAAATGGAATTCAAGACGAAGACAAAAAAGAGGGATTGAACGGAATGGTGGTCCAACTCTGGAAACTTGGAGCAGACAACACACCAAATACATCAGACGATATTTTAGTTGGCGATACTGTCACTACCGACAATGCCAAAGGCGAATCTGGCTATTATCGTTTTACGACCTTGCCCGACCGTTATTTTCTGAAATTCAAAGTAGATACATGTCGTTTTCACAAGACGACAAGTTTTGATTATGTCACTGGAGTTTTTTCACTTTTGCCAGCCCAACTGAAATTTGATATGAATTTGGGACTTGCCCAAGACAGCATTTTAGTATCAGGAAACACACAAGCTTGTCTTGGCGCAAGTGTAGTGTTGGAAAGCAAACTAGAATCGGATTATACAAATCCCAACTATTTGTGGCAAAAATCGGACGATAATGGAATTTCGTGGAAAGATTTGGCTGGACAAAATCAAGCTAAACTTCTGATTTCAACTATTGCAGAAGTAGATAGTGGATTGTATCGAGTATTAGCATCCGAGAATGGGCGAATTCAAACCAATTGTCGAATAGTTAGTGATACTATTCGATTGAAAGTATCAAATTCTTTGGCGAAACCCATTTATCCTGACACCACTATTTGTGCTGGCGACAAAGTAATTTTGAACAAATCGATTCCTGCTGCTTCTGGTAGTTATTATTGGTACAAAACCCCAAAAGGAGGAAGCCCCATCGCCAATAATTTTAGTCCTTCCATCTCGAGCAATACAAGTTTTTATTTGGTTGATAGTATCGCAGGTGGTTGCAAGTCGGAGCGAGTTGAAGTCAAAATCAATGTGCAGCCTAAACCAAAAGATCCACTTTTTTCTATTGAATCCATTTGTTTTGGCGAACAAATAGTGTTGAATAAAACTACTCCGGCTGCTTCAGGTAGTTATTATTGGTTCAAAACTTCAACGGGCGGGAATCCAATTCCTAATAATTTTACAACCCCTGTTTTGACTTCAAATACTACTTATTATTTGATTGACAGTGTTTCGGGTGGATGCAATTCGAAACGAACTCCTGTAACTATTCTCATCAAAGATTGTCCAAAGGATTCCGTTCTAGATCAATCAAAAGAGATATTTTTCCCGAATGGGTTCTCGCCTAATGAAGATGGCATAAGCGATTTTTATACGGTTTTCAATATTCCAGAAGGTGTGAAGGTCAGCATTTGGTTTTTCAATCGATGGGGCGATTTGGTCTATAAGAATGAAAACTACCAAAACAATTGGGAGGGCAAATGTGAGACAAATCTTTGTTTGGGAGAGAAACTGCCATCTGGCACGTACTTCTTGCATTCAATTTTGAGTAATGGCAATAAGTATAAAACTAATGTGACGCTAATTCGATAAACATGAAGAATGTAATAGTTTCAATGTTATTTATTGCGTTTTCGAATGTGGTTTTAGCTCAACAAGATCAACGTTTTACGTTAGGTCACCTCTAAAAACCTAAATATTTCATGTATTTAGTTGTAAATATAAGCAATACAGGCATTTAAGTGCTATATTGCTTATATGAAAGCATTTA
>JAYVIX010000379.1:0-13188 GCA_043769845.1 Cytophagales bacterium | reverse complement strand
AAAAAAGAATGTAGCTATTTACATATATCAAATACATGCGATATTTTGCATGCATTTTTGCTGATTTTTTTTAAACTTAGCCTTTCCGTTCGGACACTAGATAAAAGGATTTACAAATAGCCAATAAAAGACTCATCACCTAAGCCATTTTTTCGTTTCCTTCCAACAAAGCCAGTTCCTGATTGATTTCTTCTAAAATGTGTCCAAACGAAACCATATCGTAATTCTGGATGGCTAGCAAACTAGCCTTTTCTATAATTGAATTATAATTCATATATTTTGCCTTCTCTTTAAGCTCAAAAGAAGTCATTAGAATAGAAACTAAATCTTGGTTTTTGTTGAATTTCTCTAGTTCAAGAACAATATTTCGGATTTGGGGAATTGAAATTGTTGACTCCGTGTTCGAGTTTTTCGTAGCAAATTCCATCCATTTAGTGATCACTTTCCTGAGGTCGTCTTTTCTAATCGGTTTGCTTACATAATCGTTCATGCCCGCTTCAAGACATCGTTCTTTTTCTCCCATCACGGTGCCTGCCGTGAGGGCAATAATGGGAATATGTTGAATGCCCAAATCACGAATTTCTTTCGAAGTCTCGTAGCCATTTTTGCCAGGCATTTGAATATCCATAAAAATAATATCTGGCGGTGTGGCTTTGATGAGTTTGATGGCATCCAATCCGTTGATGGCATCCATTATTCTGGCTTTTGGCAAAATAGTACCAATCATTGCTTTGGCGAGCATAATATTGATCAGATTATCGTCTACCACTAGCACCAAACACGATTTTGGATCTTGTTCCCGCTCCACTTTTAGGATCAGTCGATTTTGATCATCTTCGGTTGGTTCATTTCGTACTTTGTCCAGATTGTTCCATGTTGCCGATTGTTCTTGCACTACTTTTAGCAGTACTTCAAAATAAAAAGTACTTCCTTTTCCTAGTTCGCTCCTTACTTGCAGTTTGCTTCCCATAAGCCCAAGTAGCTTGTTCGAAATGGTCAATCCCAAACCTGTGCCGCCAAACTTGCGCGTGGTGGAAGAATCTTCTTGCGAAAAAGCATGAAATATTTTTTTTATATTTTTTGGGTCAATTCCTGCACCCGTATCGCGTACCGAAAACTGGAATAAGGCTTGTTCGTCTTTTGGTTCGGCCAAGAGTTCGACTTTGAATTCGATTTCTCCTTTTTGGGTGAATTTGGCGGCATTGCCCAACAGATTGACCAATATTTGCTTGAGGCGAACAGAATCCGTCCAGACAAAGCGCGGAATTTGTGGCGAAATATTTAGCATTATTTCCAAGCCTTTCTTTTGCGCCTGAAATTGAATCATTTCCGAAGCTTGTGTTCCCAAATCGAACAAGTCGTGTTTTTCGATCTCCAATTCTAGTTTTCCAGCTTCGATTTTCGAAAAATCAAGAATGTCGTTAATCACGTCCAATAGCAAATTGGCCGACTGGTTCACCGTACCCACATATTGCTTTTGGGTAGTATCCAGTTTGGTTTTCATGAGCAAATCTGTAAAACCGATGACTCCATTGAGTGGCGTACGGATCTCGTGACTCATGTTGGCCAAAAAATCTGATTTGGCAATATTGGCAGCCTCCGCTTGCTCGGTACGTACTTTTAGCTCATCATTTACTTTTTGCAGAATTATTTGTGTATTCTTGATCTCAGTAATATCGGTGACCACTACATAAAAGCCATTTACTTTATCATCTTGAAAATCAGGTATATAATGTGCCCACGTGTGGCAGATTGATCCATCAGGTTTGGTGAGTGTTCTTTCAAAATCGACAGGTTCGCCACTCAGTACTTGCTGAATATAGGGCATATTTTGGGCGAGTAGTTCTTCGCTAAAAAGTTCAACAATGTGCCTTCCATCCAACTCTTCAAAGGTTTTTCCAAATCGTTCTAGGTATTTTTTATTGGCAAAAGTGCAGGTTAGTTCTCTTGTCCAATAAGCCACCATGCCAGGCAAAGCATCGGTAACAGTTCTTAGAAATTTTTCTTTTGATTTTAGTTTATGTTCGGCCATTTTTCTGATAGTGATGTCCGAGAAGGTGCATACAATACCTTGTCCATCTCCTAATAAATCGGCATTGATATTGATCCAAGACAACGTGCCGTCTGGCTTATGAACGCCCATCGTCACATGATGTACCGATTTGCCAGTGCGCATGACTTCCATCGCAGGATGTGTTTCGCCCGGAAATGGGCTGCCGTCTTCGTGAATGCATTTCCAAGAAGGGTTGACCGAGGTTT
This sequence comes from Cytophagales bacterium, assembly GCA_043769845.1. GTDB lineage: Bacteria > Bacteroidota > Bacteroidia > Cytophagales > UBA9547 > UBA9547. The sequence goes on along the minus strand of JAYVIX010000379.1, from coordinate 10,929 downwards.
TGCCAGCCATTTGGTCGGCTGTGAGACCCAAGGTTCGTTCGGCCGAGGGATTCGAGGCAATGATAGTCGCTTGCATGTCCTGAATAACGATGCCTTCGGTGATGGAATCGAACGTAATGTCTAATCTATCTTTGGTGGCTTTTAATTCTTCTTCAATCGTTTTTTGTTCGGTGATGTCGCGTGCGATGCAAAAAAAGTTTTTGGTCGTTTCGTCCAATGTGGAAACCCAGTCAAATATTCTGTATTCGCCACTTTTTGTTTTGAAACGGTTGATAAAATGCTCGCTCTTCTGGCCTTGGGCAATAGCGTATACTTCCCTTTTGGTAGCCATTTGATCTTCTGGATGAATAAAATCGAAATACGATTTGCCTAATAATTCATTTTCGGACCAGCCCAAAATACGCGTAAAAGCAGGGTTGACGGTTTTGAAATATCCATCTGCACCTGCGAGACAAATCATGTCTTTCGAAAGCTTTATAAGATTATCATATGAATGAATTATCATGCTTTCTTTTCGAAACAAGATTTGCGAAACTACTTCTTTGGACAAAAGTTCGAGCGATTTTTGTTGGTTTTTGGTGAGTTTTCGGGCTTTTACATCAATCACGCAAAGTGTTCCAAGAGCATTTCCCTTCGGATCCATCAGTGGCGCGCCTGCATAAAACCGAAAATTTGGGTCGCCTGTTACTAAAGGATTGCTTCTGAAACGATCGTCTTCGAGGGTGTTTTCTACTTCGAATACTTTTGTGTCTAAAATAGCATGATGACAAAACGAGATCGCACGCGGGGTTTCACTTGTATCAAGCCCAATTTTCGATTTAAACCATTGCCTGTTTTCATCTATCAGACTAATGAGCGAAATAGGAACGTCACAAATAATAGAAGCCAATTCGGTGAGTCGATCAAACTGTTCTTCCTGAAATGTATCTAGGATTTGATATTGTCGTAAAGCCTTTAATCGTATTTCTTCCTTACTATTTATAGTGACTTCCATTTTCTGCGTAGCTAAAACCAAAAATGACAAAGAAAAAATATTTTTTACAAAATATTGATTTCAACATTCCTCATATAAGGTTCAAATACTGTACGACTATAGAGACACTTGGTTACAATAGATTTATGATTAAAAATCTTTCTAAACGATTGGGATTAATTAAATGAATAATTAATCCCAATCGTTTTTCTTTTTCTTGAGTGCTCTTTTGAGTTCCTCATTTTCCAGAACGAGATCATCCATCATGTTTTTGAAATTGATGCGGTCATTCAGTTCGGCATTTAACTGGTCTTGCATCGCATTTATCTCTCGCTGATAATACTGCATTGCGTTGGTTGCAATTTCAATCAGTATTTCTTCTTCGGGCAAAAAAATTTCTTTGTGATAGCCCATTTCGGCATACACACGATCTTTGAATGATTTGAGGATTTGCTCACGCATATTTTTAACTTGGAACTAATAGGTCTCGCTCGCTCCGCCACCACCAAACTGGCCACCACCAAAACCAGGACCATTGTCGGCTTTGGTGCTCGTGCCGAAAGTTTGGGCAATCACTAGTCCCTCTATTTTCATGAGACCATTGTCTTCGTCTTCATTTTCGTAGGTAAAACCGTTTTTAGGCGTTTTCAAAAAGCGAATCAACCCATAGGAAACACCTAAAAACAAGATTCCACCCAAAGTCATGGCAATTTCAATCGGCATGACTGAATGATATTGACGAATCGTCAGAATACTTGCGGCAATCAGCAATAGCCCAATCCGAAGCATTGTTCTATTTTTCAATTTCAGACCATAAAAAATATAAAACGCAGGAAATCCTACGGTGAAAAAATAGAACAGAAAGGCAAACGGAATGTCTTGTCCTTCTTCTAGTTGCAGGTCGAACATGGCATCGCTCATCTCGCGCACCACAAAATAATTGACTGATGCATAAGCCACTATCAGTGCCAAGGCTTCAGTCACTGCAAGGCAATTAGCCCAATAAACCTTGATTTTGCCTACTGAAAGTCTTTGTGCCAAAAAATAAATTCCAACGGCATTGGCCAGCCCGATAAATGGAAGCAAGGCTTTGGCGGTATCGCCCATTCGTGTAGCTGAAATAAAAATCAACAGAAACCACGCGATAAAAGCCGAAATAGCCACCACTACATCGGCATAACGTACTGTTGCCCAAAGCAAGATGATGAAACTAAGCAAATAGCCGATCAGTAAAATATCTTCATTTTGATAGTCGAACTGATATAGAATCGCAAAAATATTGCCAATAAGAAAGCCAAGTCCTGCCCAAAGCAACGCATTGTCGGTGCCAGCATGAAAGAAATATTGTTTGGTTTTGTAGTGTTCGGTCATTAGCAAACAAACGGCCGCAAATGCAAACGCTGCAATATGAATGATGACCTCCTCGCCATTGCCATTGGCAGCCGCAAACACAAACAGTGCCACAAGTCCAATGGCCGCAAAAATGAGCACCATCGTAAAAAAATAAAGACCAAGACTGATCCAAAAACTAGGCGAATAAAACCCAACTGGAGCCGATTCTTCAATAGCCGTTTTCTCTTCCTCAGTTATTAGCGACTTTTTGAACCAAATAGTGGCTAAAGTGCGCAAGTGAAGATTTTCGAGCCAAGTGGTGTTGTAGATAATCATAATAAAAAATTACTTGTTGAAAATTATTTCTTCTTTTGAAACGCCCAAATGTTGTGTCACTTCACCCAAAATAGCATTAATGTGCCAATTCTTAAAGGTGAATGATTAGGAATTGTAATATGATGCTGTCAGAAATTGTTACTCTTTGCCAAACAGGTTTCCAATAATCTTTTTGTGATTGATCAGAAAATAAAGGATCGCAGCACTTGAAGCCATCGAATACCAAGAGCCAAGCCAGAAAAGATCATCGTTGTGTAGATCGTCTAATATTCTGAAAAACGAATAGGTGAGCCCGATGTAGCCGTACAGAATGGCAATCAGAAGGAAGTAAAACGACTTTTCTTTTCTAGCATGAAAAAAACTGGCACCTACCAAAACCACAAGCCATATGAACCAAGGAGCGCCACTCACTTCATCTTCGGCCATAAACAAACCGCTAAGTGTGGCTACGAAGAGTAAATGGGTCGAAAAATTGAGATAAGTGAAGAAGAAATGCGATTTGATGCTTTTGTGCGCCAAACCCCAACCGACAAGTCCTAGGAAAATACCCAGAAATTCGCCCGTGTAGATAATTCGCAATGGAGCATAATCAAAAGAATCTAAAAGCTCGAATGGCGTAATACTTATTCCTAACCAAGCCGAAAGTCCCGTGATGGCCATCGAAAGAATGCCGACATGATCGAACCGATAAGCCAAGAAAGCAAAAAGTATCGTGGGCAAAATGGCTGCCAGATTATAATTGGTGCCAAAAACTTGGTATTGAAACTGGATATATCCTTCGAACGTCAGAAACAAAAGCGCACCGAGCAATAGGATATAGTCGAAAAACGGACTTGATTGTTCGGTTTTTTCAGGCGAAAAAGGTTTTCCTTGTTTGAAACAGTAGAAAAAACATGCTCCACATGCTGCCGCAATGATGGCCAAAATAGCTTGATGGCCAATGGTGTCAATATTTTTATAGACCAAAATCCCAAGTCCTGTACTGAACATCAGCACGCCCAAATACAAAATGGTGCGCAGTTCCCAATGGAGCGAAAATGTGGGATTTTCTTCCCGTTCTTTTATTTTTTGAAAGCTTTCGGTTGAAATAATTCCTTGATCGTGCAGTGAAGATGAGGCGGTTTCCATAAAAATGGGCAGATATAAAAGTCTAAACTAGGCATTAAATCTCTTTTTTGATAATAAAAGAAATATTATTCATTTATTTTGCTGCCTAATTTTTCATCAGCCAAAAATATTTTTTCAAAAATCTGTACCATTTGGTTAGTCACTGTCTTATGGAAACATAATTCACCAAAAACCACTTCGATTATGGCCGCTTTGAAAGAAACACCTCGTCAAAAAATGATCAGCTTGATGTACCTTGTCTTGCTCGCCCTCTTGGCCTTGCAGGTTAGTTCGTCCATCATTTTCAAGTTCCAATTCTTAAACAACAGTTTGGAAAGCTTTGTCAAAGATTCAGAAAAACGAAATCGAGCGAAACTCGCCTCGGTTGCCGAACACGTAACCAAAAGGGGAAACAGGCCAGACGAGCTAAAACTAAAAGAGCAGTCGGAACAGATTGCACACAAAACAGACGAGCTGTTGGGGTATATGGAATCGCTCAAAAAAACGATGATCGACAAAACGGGCGGTTACGAGAAAGACGGAAACCTGAAAGGAGCACAAAACGAAACAGAAATAGAAGTCTTAATGCTTGGTGCCGCCAAAAATGGCAAAGCATACGAGCTAAAGAAAAAGCTGAATGAGTATGTCGATTTTATGAATGGCACCCAAACGCTTCAATTTATGCCATTGGCACTGGATGGCAAGGAAGATGCGATTTTCAAAAACAATCCAGACCAAAAATCAAAAGATTTTGCTGAGCTCAATTTTGGCCAGTCGCCTTTAGTTGCGGGTTTGGCTACCTTGAGCGAACTAGAATCTAGAGTAAGCGCGATGAAGTCGGCCGCACTTACGGCTATTTCAGAACGTATTGGGGCAAACGACTTTACATTCGATCGCTTGATCCCGATGGTGAGGCCAAATTCTAGAGTGGTAGTGGCAGGGACCAAATACGATGCACAAATGTTTATGACGGCCACTTCTTCTTCGCAAAAACTCAAAATGCAAGTGGATGGACAAGAGCTTTTGGTTGATGGTTCTGGAATTGGCCGATTGTCTTTCACCGCTTCTGGCGGAAATTATGCTGCCGATGGTTATGCCAAGAAAACGTGGAAAGGAAGAATCACGGTTCAGCAACCCAACGGAAAAGACACAACCTATACTGTTTCTGAAGAATATTTGGTCGCAAAACCAACTATTCAAGTGCAATCGTCAGTAGTAAAATTTTTATATAAAAATTGTGGAAACACATTGGACGTACAAGTGCCTGCACTTGGTGCCGACTATAACCCAAGTATTTTGGCAACAGACGCTTCGGTAGAAAAAGGCAACAGAAAAGGAGTCGTGACCATTGTTCCTGAAAAACCCGAGAGTATTTTGAAAGTAACGAGCAACGGCATTTTCATCGGGGAAGAAAAATACAAAGTGCGTTTGGTTCCACTTCCCAGAATCGAGGCAAGAGTGAGAAACAAGATTATCAATGCGATACAAGGTGTGGACAAGTCTGATTTGAGATTTTTGACGCTCAAAGCCATTCCCGACAAAGAATTTGCTGAATCCCTGCCACGAGATGCTCGTTATTTAGTTTCATCTTGGAAAGCGACTTTGGCCAGACGAAAAAGCGCGGTGAAGCAAATGGATCTTCGTGGAGAATCACCAAATTTGAGCGAAATCATAAACGAAGCAGTCTCGGGGGACCGTTTGGTGATAGAAGTGGTAAAAGTGTTGCGTAAAAACTATAAGGATCAAGAAGAAGACGTGAAAGTATCCGAAACGATCATTGTACCAATTATTTAGATTTTGGGTATTGGGTTTTACGAATTAGCCTAAAACCCAATACCCAACATCTAATACCCAACATCTAATACCCACTTTTAAACTATTGGACATGGTGCTTTCTCTTGAATATCCTTTCTTTTGGGCTCGGTTCTACCTTGCGATGAGTATTTTCTCTAGGTACCATCAAAAACCAGAGCAGATAAAAGACGATAATTTTATTATTCAAGAGGCGAAAAGTGACATTCGCAGATTCACGCCCATTTACGAAAAGTATTACGAACCCATTTTTCTTTTTATCCACAAGCGAGTAATGGACGAGGAAATGACGGGTGAACTCACTTCTCGTGTATTTTTCAAATGCGTGAAGAACCTGTACCGATACGAGTTCAATGAGCTTCCATTTTCGTCTTGGCTATACCGGATTGCGCACAACGAAGTGCTTTATCACTTTCGGACAAAGAAAAGCGAATATCGTTTTGTAAGTTTGAATGACTCCCACATCGACTTGCTTTCCGAGGAGATTTCTGTTCTTCGGAATTCAGAAGAAAAAGGACGTTTGGTTTCGTATCTCTTGGAGCAATTAGACGAAACGGAAATCCAGTTTTTAGAGCTTCGTTTTTTTGAAGACAGAAGTTTTGCCGAAATTGGTTACTTATTAAACGTCACTGCCAATAACGCCAAAATCAAGACTTATCGAGTAATTGGTAAATTGAAGAACATTTCAAAAAATCTCAATTTGGAGCAATTCTAAATGGCAAAGATCAAAGTAATCCTCAACAATCCGGAACCTTCGAAAGAGGTAATAAACAAGCATAAGTACCGGTTTGAAAACAAATTGATCAAAAAATCGAGAGGCCTTTACCGAATTCAGGGCCTTCGATACCTATTGTACAAAGACCGACTTTTTCTTTATTTTCTATTCGTTATTTTAGCAGTATTATCTTATTTGCTTTTTGAAGATCAATTCTAATGAATGGCATTTACCAACCCAAACGACCCAAAAAACACTTCCCTTCTTTTGAAACTAAAGGAGTGGCTCGTCAAACATTTTCAATTTTCGGAAGAAATAGAAATCTCCTATTCCGAAATTCGATGTGCAGACCCAGCTTGTCCATGTGTACAGACATTTTTAAAAATCTGCTTGCCAAATGGCGAACTAAAATCTTATCGAATCGGGAAGCCAATAGTGTATATCCGAGAAATGGATATCGAAGCTTTATCGAAAAGTTTGGAATATTTAAAATGAATTATTATTTATTAATTGACATCACTTTTGCCTTCGTTCCCTTTTTTGCTTTGAACAGTGTGCGTACCACAATGGCGGTTGTCACCGCAAAGAATGCGAAAATGATGTATTCAATATAGTGGAGTAAGCCAGGAAATTCAATACCTAAAAAATAGCCGCCTAATACCAAACTGAACACCCAAACCAAACCTCCAAGAATATTGTATAGACTGAATTGTTTGAAATCCAACTCTATCACGCCAGCGAAAATAGGAGCGAAAGTGCGGATGATTGGAAGGAAACGACCAAATACCAGTGTGCGTCCGCCAAATTTGGTAAAGTATAAGCGAGTCTGTGCGATGTGTTTACGTTTGAAAAAAAACGAATCTTCTTTTTTGTATAAATTTCGACCAACTACCCTGCCAAACCAATAGCCCACGAAACTGCCAATAATGGCAGCACCCATCAGTGAGGCGGTGAGTGTTACGATTGAAACTTTAAAATCGCCAGTGCCACAAAGCAATCCTGCCGAAAAAAGCAGGTAATCGCCTGGAAGAAAAAAGCCGAAAAACATTCCATTTTCCAAAAAAACGATGAGCGTCACCAGTATCAAACCACCTTTGGTAATGATGTCTTGCGAGTTCAACAATGTCTGAAACCACTCCATAATATTTTTTAGTTGTAGGCCATTTCGTAGCCTTCTTTCAATTCGATCCAAAAATTATTGTACCCTTCGCCCACATATACATTGATCATTTGCATCTGAAGCATTTCCAATATCGCTAGAAAATTGAAAACAATCGCAATTCTTTCCTTGTATTCTTCAAAGAACTCCGAAAACGCCAACTTAGTTCTTTCCTTCAATTTGTTAATAATAAGGTCTTTTTGCCCGTCCACAGTATAGGTATATTGCACCACAGTGTGGATTGGTTTTGTCTGTTCGGATTCGTATTTTTTGCTTACTTTCTGAAATACTTTCAGCAGTTTATACAAATCTAAATGTTGCAGTTCGTCTTCTACGTTTTCCGAAGCATACAAGTTTTTCAATTCCGCCAAGACATTGCCTCGTTTTTCTTGTTGCAAACGAACGTCTTCCATCGCCAAAAACTCCTTCACCACACTTTTGTATTTTTTGTACTCAAGTAGTTTTTGTACTAGTTCATCTCGTGGGTCAATCTCGTTTCCTTTTTCATCCTTTTCGGGTCTAGGCAACAGCATTCTTGATTTTATATTCATCAAAGTTGCCGCTACGAGAATGAATTCGCTGGCTACTTCCATTTTTAGCTGATCCAATTGTTTTAGATAAGCCAGAAATTCAGAAGTAATTTTTGAGATCGGGATGTCGTATACATCCAATTCGTCTCGTTCGATAAAGAACAATAACAAATCAAATGGGCCTTCAAAAAGGGGCAGTTTTACTTCGAAACTCATTTTTTCTTTAGTTCAAAGTTTAAAGATTGGCGTTTAAAGAAGATATCACTTTAAACGTTGAACATCAACCTTGAACTTAACGGACGTAAAGCAAGGAAAATGATTTCAATAAAAAAACGTAACTTGGCGTTTTGCAAAATAGATAACGTTTTGGTAAACCAAATGTAACCAAAATGGTTGTCTTAGAAAGACATTGGTTATGATTGTAAAGCCTGGAAACGCGCTAGCCAAAATAAATACTCCCGCAGATTTGCGCAAGTTGGAGCCATTAGAGCTTCATCAAATCTGTACCGAACTCAGACAATACATTGTTGATACTGTTTCGGTACATGGTGGCCATTTTGCGGCTAATCTTGGGGTGGTCGAACTTACAGTTGCTCTTCATTATGTGTTCAATACGCCTGACGATCAATTAGTTTGGGATGTAGGACATCAAGCTTACGGTCATAAAATATTGACAGAAAGACGTGATAAATTTTTCACAAATAGAATTTACAAAGGTCTTTCAGGTTTCCCAAAACGTTCCGAAAGCGAATACGATGCTTTTGGTGTTGGACATTCGTCTACCTCTATTTCGGCCGCTTTGGGCATGGCGGTTGCTTCCAAAATAAAAAAAGAAGATTCAAAACAACACATTGCCGTAATAGGCGATGGTGCACTTACGGGCGGAATGGCTTTCGAGGCCATGAACCATGCTGGTGTTTCGAATAGTAATTTGCTCATTATATTGAATGACAATTGCATGGCGATCGACCCAAATGTGGGCGCGCTCAAAGATTATTTGACCGATATTACTACTTCCAAAACCTACAATAAGTTTAGGGACGATGTTTGGAAGCTTTTGGGGAAAGTCTCCAAATTCGGCCCAAACGCGCAAGAAATAGTTGCCAAGATCGAAAACGGTCTAAAAGCTACACTATTAAAAGAGAGCAATCTTTTCGAGTCACTTAATATAAGGTATTTTGGACCTGTTGATGGACATGATATTCAGCATTTAACCAGTGTTTTGGCTGATCTGAAAAATATTCCAGGTCCTAAAATTCTTCATTGTATTACAACCAAAGGCAAAGGATATGCTCCGGCCGAAAAAGACCAAGTAAAATGGCACGCACCTGGCAAGTTTGATAAAATCACGGGTGAAATCCAAAAGCGGAGTTTTTCCGTCCCACAAGCACCTAAATATCAAGACGTATTTGGTCACACCTTGGTCGAATTGGCCAAAATGAACGAAAAAATAGTAGGAGTGACGCCAGCCATGCCATCAGGCTCTTCGATGAATTTGATGATGGAAGCCATTCCCGATCGTGCTTTTGATGTAGGCATTGCCGAACAACATGCGGTCACTTTTTCAGCTGGGATGGCCACCCAAGGACTTGTTCCTTTTTGCAACATCTATTCTACTTTCATGCAACGTGCTTACGATCAAGTAGTACACGATGTATGTATTCAGAATTTGCACGTTATTTTCTGTCTCGACCGTGGCGGTTTTGCCGGTGCCGATGGTCCAACTCATCATGGTGCTTACGACATTGCCTACATGCGTTGCTTGCCCAATCTGATTGTGGCCGCTCCGATGAACGAGCAAGAGTTGCGCAACATGATGTATACTGCCCAAATTGAAAACAACGGCCCGTTTTCAATCCGCTATCCACGTGGCGAAGGGGTGATGCCAAATTGGAAAACTCCTTTCGAAAAATTGGAAATAGGCAAAGGACAATTGATCAATGAAGGAGAAGATGTCGCCATTCTTACTTTTGGTACGGTAGGCAATCATGCCATTGAAGCGTGTGCAAAACTTGAAACAGAAGGTCTTTCTGTTGCGCATTATGATATGCGTTTTGCTAAACCATTGGATGAATCACTTTTGCATCAGGTTTTTAAGAAATTCAATAAAATTATCACCGTAGAAGATGGTTGTTTGCAAGGTGGTTTTGGTTCGGCTATTTTAGAATTCATGGGCGATAATGTTTATTCTGCCAAAATTGCACGATTGGGCATACCCGACAGAATCGTAGAACATGGCGAACAAGCCGAACTATACAAAGAGTGTGGTTATGATGCCGAAGGAATTGTAGAAAAGGCAAAAGCATTGCTAGAGGAGGTTATAGGTATTAGGGCTTAGGTTTTAGGAAAAACAGTCGAAGTTCTACACCTAATACCCAAAACCCAATACCTCAGAAAATGGATTTCCTTTCCAACCACATAGAAGCACTTATTTTTAGTTCGCCCGAGCCTTTAAAGGTCGAAGACATGCAATCTTGTATGGCTGAAATGTTTGCAGCCGATGTTCCGACTGTACATGTAATGGATGCATTGGCTAAAATCGAGCAGAAATTTCAGGCCGATGCATTTTCTTTTTCCCTCTACAATCATGCTAATGGATATCAGTTTCTGACCAAACCAGCTTATCAAGCAAGTATCAAAATACTGTTAAAACAGGCTTCTAAAAAACGTTTGTCGACATCTGCAGTAGAAACACTGGCCATCATTGCCTATAAACAACCCATTTCAAAGGGGCAAATCGAACAAATTCGCGGTGTCAATTGCGATTATGCAGTCCAAAAATTGCTTGACAAAGATTTGATCGAAATGCGAGGCAAGTCTGATGCTATTGGTCGACCCATTATATATGGGACAAGCACAAAATTCATGGAATATTTTGGCCTAAAAAGCCTGAATGAACTTCCTCAGCCCAAAGACATCGCCACGGAAGAGAACGAGATAGGAATGCCTTCGGAATAGTTTTTTA
>JAYVIX010000378.1:0-6261 GCA_043769845.1 Cytophagales bacterium | reverse complement strand
GCCACCAAATCTATCACAGAGGCACTCAGTATTTTGCTAGCTCCCATAACTCCGCCAGCCCTTATTGATACTGGTACCAATAGTGGTGATGGCGATTTTAGGGAATTCTTTCGTTGTTGGCTGTATGGTCTCATGTACAATGGAGGCACGAATGCCACCGAAAAATTGACCTTTTTTCTTCATACCCATTTCACGGCCATCGCTTCGGTGATCGAAAAAGGAAAGGCATTGCATTTTCAAAATCAGCTTTTGCGCAAATATGCATTGGGCAATTTCAAAGAGTTGGCACTGAAAATCTGTACCGACAATGCCATGCTCTTGCTGCTCGATAATAGGCTGAACGAAAACCTGCGACCCAACGAAAATTATGCTCGTGAGTTTTTGGAACTGTATACCATTGGCAAAGGCAAAGAAATAGGTGCTGGAAATTATACTACCTATACAGAGCAAGATGTGCGTGCTGCGTCCAAAGTATTGTCGGGTTGGGATGTGGACGTGACGACTTATGCTACTTTGGATGCAGTCACTGGTTTGCCTTGTGGGAAATTAAAACTGAATTCTTCATTGTTAGCCAATAAACACGATGCCACTAGCAAGGTATTCAGTGCCGCTTTTCAGAATACAGAGATAAAACCAAACGCTATTGTCAACAATCTTGCAACGGCTGCTGCTGCCGAGGAAGAACTGAAGCAATTGGTCGACATGATTTTTGCGCAGCAGGAAACGGCTAAAAATATATGTAGAAAAATGTATAGATTTTTTGTCTATTACATCATTACTGACGAAGTGGAAGCAAACGTAATTGCGCCACTGGCTCAAACATTTATTAGCAATAATTTTGAATTGAAGCCAGTTTTTGAGCAACTTTTCAAAAGCCACCATTTCTTTGATGCTGACAATAGCATAGTAAAAGACGACAAGCGAGGCGCAATCATCAAATCGCCACTCGAAATCACGATCGGGATGATGCGTTTTTTCAATATCGCTTTGCCTGATTACAGTGCGGATACGGTCAATTTCTACAAAGAAGTAGGCTCTGTATTGGATGCTATGAACGATCAAGGATTCGATTTGTACGAACCTTTGGACGTGGCCGGTTACGATGCTTATTTTCAAGCACCTACTTATAATCGAAACTGGATTAGCCCCAATTATTTGGCTCGCAGGTTTCAGTACGCCAAATATATTTTGGAAGGAAAAGCGAAAAATGGCGATGATTGGACGTTGAAATTGGATTCGGTGGCGTATGTCAAAGATTCAAAAAACATAAGCGATCCGTCTGATGCCGAAACGATTGTGCAGGAATTGGTCAATTATTTGCTTCCAGAACCGATCACCAAAGAACGTTTTGATTTCTTTTTAAGCTTTTTGCTCGACAAACAACCTGCTTTTGAATGGACATTCGAGTGGGACGAGTACCAGAAAACGAATGACGACATGGTGATTCGTAAATTATTAAATGCGACACTCAATGCGATTCTTCAATCAGCCGAATATCAATTAAGTTAAGTCATGGAAAGAAGAGATTTTTTGCAGAAACTGCCTGCGCTGGCCGCACCATTGCTTTTGGGTGGGATTCCGATCAGCCTTTTAGGAAAAGAGAACGAATTTTTTCAGCTGGCTGCGAGCAATCCAAACAGCGATCGAGTATTGGTGATCATTCAATTGCATGGCGGAAACGATGGACTAAACACTCTCATTCCGATCGACCAATACAGTCAGTATTACAATCTCCGAAAAAATATTGCGATCCCTCAGACGGGCAATCGAAAATACATCACACTGGACAGCACTTTGCCTGGAAATAGTCAAATTGGTTTGCATCCCGACATGACGGGCATGAAAGCCCTTTACGACCAAGGTAAAATGGCCATAGTACAAGGCGTTTCGTACGAAAACCTGAACCAATCGCACTTTAGAAGTCGCGATATTTGGTTCATGGGGGGCGATTATGACGATTATTTGGGTTCAGGGTGGGCCGGCAGGTATTTAGATAAAACCTATCCAGGCTACCCTGACAGTTTTCCCAATCCTGCCATGTTAGATCCCTTGGCGATTGAAGTTGGCTCTGGTGTTTCGCTTGCGTTTCACCGCGATTCGGGTGCGCCTATGTCGATTGCGATCAACGATCCTGAAGGATTTTTCGACCTTATCACCACCACTGGAACCGAACCGCCAGCTAATATTGCCGATTCGTATTACGGAGACGAATTGCGCTACATTTTGGATGTCGACAAACAGTCCAATAAGTATGCCGATCGCTTGAAACAAGTCTATCAGAAAGGAGCTAATACGCCAAGTGTCGTTTATCCAAGCACTTATCCGCTCAGTGCGCCATCGTCTTATGCTCGAAACGAACTGGCGCCACAGCTCAAAATGATTGCACGCTTGTTGAGTGGTGGTTGCAAAACGCGCGTTTTTATTGTGCGTCTGACCAAGTTTGATACGCACGCCAAGCAAACGGAAGATTATGACCCAAGTATCGGCCGTCATGCTGCTTTGCTCTACCATATTTCGAGTGCCATGAAGGCGTTTCAGGACGATTTGAAAGGCTTGTCTTTGGAAGAAAAAGTAATGTCGGTCACGTTTTCGGAATTTGGCAGAAGAGCCGAATCGAATGGAAGTTATGGAACCGACCATGGCACAGCCGCTCCCATGTTTGTTTTCGGAAGTTGTGTAAAGCCTGGAGTATTGGGTGCAAATCCAGATTTGGGCAATTTGGACAATGGCAACCTACGTCAACAGCACGATTACCGTCAAGTATTCACCACATTGGTGCAAGATTGGATGGGCGCATCTCCAGAAGCCTTGACCGCGACTAATTTTGATGGATTCTTAGACAAAAAATTGGAACTAGTATTGTGTAGTACCGTTGGTATTGGCAAAACAGCCTTTTTCAACGACCGTTATCGCCTCAATGCGTGCTTTCCAAACCCAGTAAAAAATCGGACTACTTTTTCGTTTTACCTCAATGGCGAACAAGAGGCAAGCCTGATTTTGTACGACACAATGGGTCGCAAAGTAAAAACCATTTTTGAAGGCATTTCACAAATTGGTGAACAAACTATCGAACAAGATTTAAGTGATTTGAATGCAGGTTCTTATATTTACACGCTTCAAACGGGCAATTTGAAAACTAGCAAAACCTTGGTTTTATTAAAATAAAGTGTTTAATATATTAATAATTATTCATTAATATCAAGCTCTTTTTCCGCCAATATTTTGTACTGCATCAGAAGCTGATTATTGGCTTTCAAAAGAGCCTCCCCATTTTCTTCGATTACGACAATGATGTTTTCGAGGGTCGCTATTTGGGCAGGACTTTCTACTCCTCCCAAAGCCACTATTTGGTCGGCTGCTTCTTTGAAACGAAGCCAAACCGTTTCTATTTTTTCGATATAAGGCAAAAGTTCTTCATTGGCTTTTTCGATTGGCACTTGAGCTTCCATGTCTATTGGCCAGCCGCCAAATTTGATCGTTTCTAACGAATGATCGTGCAGGTCTATTAGTTTGCGAAGGCCATTTACATGCTGTTTCTGTCCACGACAAATCATTTCGCAGTAAAAACCTATTTTCTGTGAAAGCATGCGTTGGCGGCCAGCTAGGTCGATGATGACATTGTTTTGTTGAACCACTTTTTCAGAAAGCATTTTCTTTTCCAGATTGATCCTGTCGGTCATGTCAATCGAGATTCCAATGATGTTTCGTTTTTCCGTGACCGAATTTTCAAACGAAACCTTTGTCGTTTTGAAAACATATGTCCTGCCATTTTTCGTGGTGAACGATTGCATTGGTAGTTCGATGGCTTTATTGGCAAGGAGAGCCGCAATGTCCGTACGTCTGATCTCCACTCTTTCGTCTTCTTTGGTCGTAAAAAAGGTATCGTCTTTTCCGATAATTTCGCTTTCATTTAGGTTGAGCAATTGCGCCTGAGCCTTGTTTACAAGCGTGTAAACGCCATTTTCGTCTTTTACAAAAGTAGGGATCGGTAAATTGTCGAGGATCAGTTTGATGAGATTGCTTTTCTGATCCAACTCTTTTTGTTTGCGCATCATTTCCTCATGCGTTGCCTGCATTTCTTCCATGTTCTGGCGCAATTCTTCTTCTTGGGCGCGCATCAGCTCGCTTTGTTCTTGTGTTTCTTGCAACAATCGTTTGGTTTTCTCTGCCACTTTTACGCTTGAAATGGCTGATGCCAAACTTTCGGTTACTTTTTCCAAAAAGTCTACTACATGTTTTGGGAAAACCGAAAATGATGCTAATTCCAAAACCCCAAGTACTACTTCATTTATTTTGATAGGAATGATAATGACACAATTAGGCGTAGCCTCGCCCAAACCAGACGATATGTACACATAACCATCGGGCACGTCAGATAAGAAAGTCGTTTCTTTTTCGAGGAAAGTTTGACCTAAAAGTCCTTCCCCAATCTCTAAGATGCATGTTTGAAATTTTTTTCGACCATATGCATAGCTCGCTATTTGTTCCAAAACCGTGCGGCCTTCTAATTCTTTTGCAATAAAAACCGATCCTTGGTTGGCATTGATATAAGCAACCAATTTTGACAAAATCAAACTAGTCAGTTTTTCCAAATCGTCCTGATTGTTGCGGATGATTTGGCCAAATATCGCTTGTCCTTCGGCTTGCCAAGTGCGCTGTTTTTCTTCTTTGGCAACTTCTTTTAGTTTTTGTTGAAGCAGTTTCAGTTCCTGCATCAATTGATTATCGGCTTCTTCGTGCTCTTCCGTCCAAAGGCCCGAATCTTGCGAGCCTATCGCTTTGATAAACTGCGTGGCAAGCGACATTTCGTCTCTCAATTGTTGGTTTTCTTTGTGCAGTTGCTGGTGTGTGTGGCGGTTTACGAGAGTATATTTGGTATTCATTCCGATTCGATTCAGGTTCAGGTTTTAAGGTGTTTTGGAATAAATACGGTATTTCTACTCAATATGGCCGAAAAAGTAAACCTGTTTTTGCTTAAAACACCTAAAAATGCCCTGCATGACCCAGACATGAAGACTGTCTGAATATTGGTATTAAAATGAAAATATTACCCAGAGAAATATTCCCAGGGCAAAGCTATTCGGGAATGATACCCCTACTTTGCTCATCCTTAACATGGTGGTAATACACATGTCTTTCTGCCGAGTTAGCTTTGCTGTCTACATTGCTTAAAATGCTAAAACGGATCCGATTTAGGTTGCTTCTTTCTTATCTTTTCTTGTCTCTCAACCTGATTTTGTTGGCGGGCATTGCATTTTATTATGCCAAACGTGCAGAAGAGCTGCGCAATTCGCAAAGTAAAATCTTGGAGGCAGATCTAATGTTTCAAAAACTTATCAATACCGATTTGCTCATAATCAATAGGGAAACTGTTTCGAACGATTTTTTCAAAGCAGGACGTAGCCCGTTACTTTCGGAACATCATGCACTTTTGGACGAAATACAAACCATGCTTTTTGATATTAAAACGATTTTAAATAGCTCTTCCGATACCGAAAATGATACCGTTTTGGTTCAAATAAATAACACGCTTACGAAATACAACGAAAATTTCAACGAGTATTTGCACATCGTTTTTCTAAGAGGATTTCGTGATTTTGGACTCGAAGGCAAAATGCGTGATAAAGCACATTTACTCGAACGAATGAACATCGTGACCAAAGAAGAAATACTGTATTTAAGAAGGCACGAAAAAGATTTTTTTATTAGAAAAGATACATTGTATGTAATAAAGTTTAATAATTTATGTAATGAATTGATCGCTAAAAACAGGAACAATGCAGGTTTTAGGCACGAACAAGAAATTCTAGAATCGTATTGTGAGATGTTCAACGAAATCGCAAGAATAGATACAGAATTAGGGCTATCTGAAAACCAAGGTTATCGATATGAGTTACATTCTCATGTGGTTTTGCTTGAAAATCTTTTTTCTAAACTACTTGATTCTTCACGTACCACGACCCAGAAAAAATTAACACAAGGTGAATGGTTGTTCTATGTTTCAATCGCTATTTCTTTAGCTCTCAGTATAATACTTAGTATTATATTTTCATCTCAAATTTCAAAGCCAGTTAAAAAATTAGCCAATTCAATGGATAGTTTGGTACTGGAACAGGATTCTTTTAAGTATGTTGTAAGCGAACATCAATACGACACAGAAGAAATTCAAACGCTTTGGTACTCATTCCACAAAATGAATGTTGCAATCAAAAAACAATTCGAAGAAATCAATGAAAAAGGCGAGCTGTTGAGTAAGCAAAA
>JAYVIX010000377.1:0-5085 GCA_043769845.1 Cytophagales bacterium | reverse complement strand
ACCTGGCCTCCCGGTAGCTATCGGGATCCTGAAGGAGAGGGAGTCGATTGTGAAAAAGACAAGATTTAAAACTAAACAAACCAATTTTTAAAATACAATTAAACACAGCTTTGAGTATTACCCCTCTCCTTCAGGAGAGGGATGAAGGGAAAGGCAAAAAACTAGTAACATATGAAAGTAGCAGTAGTAGGCGCAACCGGCTTAGTCGGAACCAAAATGATTCAAGTATTGGAAGAACGTAATTTTCCTGTAACAGAACTAATCCCTGTCGCATCTGAAAGATCTATAGGTAAAGAAGTTTCTTATAAAGGAAAAAAGTTTAAGGTGGTTAGTATGCAAACGGCTATTGATATGAAACCAAATGTTGCTTTGTTCTCAGCTGGTGGAAGCACTTCACTGGAATGGGCTCCAAAATTTGCTGCTGCAGGAATAACCGTAATTGATAATTCATCGGCATGGAGAATGGATGCGACTAAGAAATTAGTTGTTCCCGAAATTAATGCAGAAGAATTAACTGCGATTGATAAAATTATTGCGAATCCAAATTGTTCGACTATTCAAATGGTGTTAGTGCTGAACCCACTTCACAAAAAATACAAGATCAAACGCGTGGTTGTCTCTACTTATCAGTCTGTTACAGGTACAGGAAAAGCAGCAGTCGACCAAATGATGAATGAGCGTAACAGTATCGAAGGCCCAATGGCCTACAAATACCCGATCGACTTGAATGTAATTCCTCAAATTGATGTGTTCCTAGACAATGGATATACCAAAGAGGAAATGAAATTGGTGAAAGAAACCAACAAAATCTTGGGAGACGACAGTATCAAAGTAACTGCTACTGCGATTCGTATTCCAGTAATGGGCGGCCATTCTGAATCGGTGAACATTGAGTTCGAAAACGAATTTGACTTGATTGAAATCAAAAACATCCTTTCGAAAACCGAAGGTGTTGTTTTACAGGACGATCCGGCAACGCAAACGTACCCAATGCCAATGAACGCACATGGCAGAGATGAAGTATTTGTAGGACGTATTCGTAGAGACGAATCTCAGACTAAAACGTTGAACCTTTGGATTGTAGCCGACAACTTGCGCAAAGGTGCTGCTACAAATGCCGTTCAAATTGCACAATATTTAGTAAAAAATGGTTTGGTAAAATAACCAATTAAACTGGTTTTCCTGAAAGCGGTCATTTTCGAAAGAGAATGACCGCTTTTGTATTTTATAACAACTATATTTCATAGAGTTCAAGAGGCAAATCGTCTGGATCAGCAAAAAAGACAAATTTTTTGCCTGTCAAAACGTCTATCCGAATCGGCTCCACTTTTATCTGCAAACCTTTCAAAATTTCGACTTCCTTTTCGATGTCTTCCACTGCAAAAGCTAAATGTCTAAGACCTGCCGATTCCGGCTGTGAAGGTCGCTTTGGAGGATTCTGAAACGAGAATATTTCAATGATATATTTTTCATTTAATATCAAATCCAATTTGTATGAATCTCTTTCCGAACGATACGTTTCCTTTAATACCTTGAAACCCAATATATTGGTGTAAAAATTCTTCGTTCGTTCATAATCAGAACAAATGATGGCAATGTGGTGTACTCCTTTCAGTTTTAACATAGTTAGTTAGAATATTAGCAATTTTAAATAAAAAATATAATTTTTAGCAATAGATAAATTTTTATTCATAATAAAATTAATGACTATAATAAAATTCTTATTTCCGCTGATACAAAAGGAATCATGCACTTAAATGGAATTTGCAGGTTTAGGAGGAAATCCATTTCGTGACGGTACGTATGCCTATTATGTAAACGTAAAACGAGTAACGGATGATACGAAGGGAGTTGATGCATTTATTCTGGCAAGTGTAGAAATAGAAAAAACACTTGTAACTGGAAATGAGGATTCTTACAAAAGAAAAATCTGAATTTTTCAACCTTTCCAAATCCTGTATATGACGTACTAAATATCAAAAATAAAAATGAACATTTCAGTTATACCATATTCAACTCGCTAAATCAAGAATTACTAACAGGCCGCGAACAACGTATCGAAATAACCAATTGGCCAAACGGTATTTACAATCTAGTTGGAAATGAAACTAATAAACGTAGTATTTTTATTAAAAAATAACTCATTTGTTTAAAATAATTGTACAAAGCTTTCTTTTCTATACTATTTGTCATAATTTCAGACATTCTTTCTGTCAGCTTTTATGACAACCAGTATGGAGACTTATTTCAAAAAAAATCTACTCTTTTTGAGACAACAAAAAGGATTTAGCCAAGAAGCCATGGCCAAAGAGCTTGGCTATACCCGAAGCATGTACAAAGAGTACGAGTACGAAAAACAAGCCGATGTGGCATTTCTGCTAAAAATGAGTCAGTATTTCAAACTGACTATCAACCAGTTATTGGAAAATGATTTAGAAAATCAACCGATTGACAAAAATCTTGAAATACTTGATCTCAACCATGGACTTAGAATCCTAACTGTCACGGTGGATGATAAGAAAAAAGAGAACATCGAATTTGTCCCCTTAAAAGCCAAGGCTGGTTATTTAGCAGGTCATTCCGATCCGCAGTTCATCGTAAGTCTAAAGAAATTTAGTTTTCCACTTCCATCTATCGGTACTTTTAGGGCTTTTGAAATAGAAGGAGATTCGATGCCCCCTCATCAGAACGGATCTATCATTATAGGGAAATATGTAGATGGCTGGAACGAAGTCAAAAACCTGCACACCTATATAGTAGTGACCAAAGACGAAGGCATAAGTTACAAAAGAGTGATAAACAAGGTGCGCGACAAAGGCCATTTCGTGTTGATGTCCGACAATCCTGCTTATCAACCATATACCCAAAAAGCGGAAAATATCTCTGAAATCTGGGAATACTATTGCCACATCGGTTTTGATCCTAAAGAAGGCATTCAGTCGATGGACGATCGTTTGCTCAACAAAATAGATGAATTAAGCCTTGAAGTATCTCATCTAAGCGATTTGGTACGAAGTAAACTCGTTGCCTAACAGATGTTTACAAAACAAATTCAAACTTTATCAAAAATAAATGTTGTAAAAGATGGTTTGTCAATATATTTCCATACATTTGTCTCATTATAATAAATAACACAATGCAAAAAGGTACAGTTAAGTTTTTCAACAACACAAAAGGTTTCGGTTTCATCACTCCAGAAGATCCAACAGCTGAGGATGTTTTCGTACACACAACAGGTTTAATTGACGAAATTCGCGAGAACGATAAAGTTAAATTCGAAGTGCAAAGAGGTAAAAAAGGTTTGAACGCTGTTAACGTACAGTTAGCTTAGTTCTTACACACACTTCGTAAGTGTTTCAAAAGCCAAATCTGAGGATTTGGCTTTTGTCGTTTAAAAAGTTCCTATTGCTTATTAGATATATCATAAAAAAACCTTGCTATTTGTAGCAAGGTTTTTTTATGATATATCAGACCGATTTTTAGTTACAAAACTCGTCAAATGCAGCCATTAGGTTTTCGGCAATCATTTCAGCTGGACGGCCTTCGATATGATGACGCTCGATCATATGCACCAATTCGCCATCTTTGAACAAAGCAATAGAAGGTGATGAAGGCGGATAAGGCAGCATGTGTTCGCGAGCCTTCGCTACCGCTTCCTTGTCCATGCCTGCAAAAACGGTAGCTAAAGCTGATGGCTTGTGCGCTGATCCTTGAACTGCCATTTTCACCGCTGGGCGTGCGTTACGTGCTGCACAACCACAAACCGAGTTGACAATCACCAATGCAGTTCCTTTTTGTTTCAAAAGGGCATCCACTTCATCAGGAGTCTTACATTCTTTAAATCCAGCGGAAGTAAGTTCTTCACGCATCGGTTTTACCATTTCTTCTGGATACATCTTTTTATAATTAATAGTTAATAATTGATAATTAATAGTCGAAATCTAAACTATAGTACTATTTCAAAATTTTAAACAAACAAAAACAATAAGTAGGTTCCTATTAATTCTTAATTGTTCATTCTTAATTAAACAAGTTACATGAAGCCCAACTCAAACTTTGCCGCTTCACTCATCATATCCTGCGTATAGGGCGGATCAAAAGTAATTTCGACATTCACCTCTCCGACTCCTTCAATTTCCGCAATCTTAGTTTTTACTTCTTCGGGAATCGCTTGTGCTGATGGACATGCTGGCGATGTGAGGGTCATCAATACAAACACATTGTTAACTGGATAAACGCTTACTTCATAGATCAAACCCAGATCAAACACATTAACAGGAATTTCTGGATCAAATACTGTTTTGATTGCCTCTAAAGCGCTTTCCTTTAATTCGTATTCTGTCATAACACAATTAGTTATTCATTTTTGCTTTATAAGCCAATCCGTAAAATTTTATCTGTTTAACCATCGAAAGTAAACCATTCGACCTTGTTTGTGCCAAATGCTGCGTCATCCCGATTTTGTCAATGAAGTACAAATCGGCAGTTGCTACTTGTTCTGGCGTATGGCCAGATAGCACCCTTATCAACATACTCACCAAGCCTTTCACAATCACGGCATCGCTATCAGCAAAGAAATTCAATTTATCGCCTTCCAATTCTGAAGTCAACCAAACATTTGACTGGCACCCTTTTATCTTATTATCATCCGTCTTGAATTTGACATCCAAATCAGGCAATTTCTTTCCCAATTCGATGATGTATTCGTATTTGTCAGTCCAATCGTCAAACAATCCGAATTCTTCAATGATTTGATCTTGTATTTCGTTTATCGACATCTCTTTAGTTTGTTGTTATTTTGTTCGTTGTTCGTTGTTACTTAGTTCATAACTACGAACTGTTTAACAACAAACTAGCAACCAAAAACTATCTCAGCATTTTCACTGCCTTCTTTAGCGCAGCGATGAATATTTGTATTTCTTCTTTGGTGTTATAAAGCGCAAAAGAAGCTCTCGTAGTTCCTTGAATGTTAAATCGTTGCATCAATGGTTGTGTACAATGATGTCCAGTGCGCACCGCTATTCCTTGCTGATCGAGTATCACGCCCAAATCCTGATGATGTACACCTTCGATCACAAACGAAGC
>JAYVIX010000376.1:0-31935 GCA_043769845.1 Cytophagales bacterium | reverse complement strand
TGTTGGTGAAAACACCAACAAAGGCGGAAATTCCTTACGGAACGGTAGAACACGAGGAAGTAATTTTGCCAGCGAGGGTTCACAATCCCGACTATATCCGTGGCCCTATTCCGAAAGAAATGTACGTGCCAGATGTGTTTGTGTAAACTGCATCAATTTGTTGTCGTAAAGCAACATTAAAACTAATTTATAAATTTAATGTTGCATGAAAACAACATTAAGATGTTTTGAAAACAAAATATAATAGATAAATTTGTGGTGTAAAAGCAACATTAAAAGCTTTTATGCACTACAATGTCGTATATAAGCAACAATACCAACTGGTACGCCATGGGCGACCCAGCCATTGTGCAGGAAATAGGCACACAATTGAAACGCTTTCGGCTGAAAGCCAATATGACCCAGCAAGAATTGGCCGACCGTGCGGGCTTGTTTCGCAGTACCATCAGCGAGATAGAAAACGGCCGCATCGGAAGCGTACTGAGCCTGATTCAAATGCTCAGAGGGCTTAACCAACTGGAAGTGTTGCAATCTTTTGTCGTCAAAGACGAGATCAGTCCGATGATGGTAGCCGAGCAGCAAGCCAAATACCGCAAACGCGCTTCGCACAAAATCAATCCAAAAACTGATAGCGAATGGTAGTAGCCAACGTAATTCTTTGGGACAAATTGGTGGGAGCCGTTTTGTGGAACGATGCCACGGGTTTTGCCTCCTTCGAGATGGACAATGCGTTTACCAAATCAGGCTTAGATCTCGCACCATTGACAATGCCATTGGCTAATGCGGGGAACGGCACTATTTTTCAGTTTCCGAATTTGCCGCGCGAGACCTACCAAGGATTGCCAAGTTTGCTGTCGGATGCCTTGCCCGACCGATTTGGAAATCAATTGATTGACATCTGGCTAGCTTTGCGTGGGCGAGACAAAACCAGCATGAGTCCTGTGGAACGACTGTGTTACTTGGGTAAAAGAGGTATGGGTGCATTGGAATTTGAACCTGCTGCCAGAAACGACAAAGACAATTCGGGCAGTTTGGAAATTGGGGCTTTGGTAGAGCTCTCGAAGAAAGCATTGGCCGAGAAAGCCAACTTAGAAACCCAGTTTTCAAAAGAAGAGGCAGAAGCATTGGCCGACATTATCCGAGTAGGAACTTCGGCCGGTGGGGCTAGGGCGAAAGCGGTGATTGCATTCAACGAAGCAAGTGGCGAAGTACGTTCAGGACAATTACTCGCACCCGAAGGATTTGAACATTGGCTCATAAAATTTGATGGCGTGACGAACGAACAGCTAGGCGACCCAAAAGGCTATGGGAGAATAGAATATGCTTATTACAAAATGGCGATAGATTGTGGCATTGTAATGTCGGAAAGCAAACTATTGGAAGAGGGCGGGCGAGCGCATTTTATGACCAAACGTTTCGACAGAGTAGCCAACAACCAAAAGCTACACATGCAAACCCTCTGCGGATTGTGTCACTACGACTACAACAACCCCAACGCCTATGCCTACGAACAAGCGTTCCAAGCCATGCGTCAACTACGCTTACCCTATACCGATGCTGAGCAGTTTTATACCCGAATGGTGTTCAACGTCATCAGCAGAAATCAAGACGACCATACCAAAAACATTTCTTTCTTGATGGATAAAACAGGAAAGTGGAGTTTGTCGCCAGCTTACGATATTACTTATGCCTACAGCCCAACTAATAAATGGATTGCACGCCACCAAATGGCGGTTAATGGCAAACGGGAAGAAATAACGAAAGAAGATTTACTCTCAGTAGCCAAGCAAATGAACATCAAAAAGGCGAAAGAGATTGTGGAGAAAGTGAAAACTGTTGTTTCAAACTGGCGTTTGTATGCCGTAGAGGCAGGTTTGCCCGAGAGTCAGATTGCGGCTTTGGGGAAGACGCATTTGGCGAACTTGTAGTTGATCAAATGCGTCTTTAGGCAAAATTCTGGTATTTCTCCAGACGTGTGAATATCACAAGTCATTCTCAGATTTGTGTAATGCTATGCTTTGAACAAGGCGTGACCTTTGTAAGGTAATAAACGACCTTATGAAAATCTTCACTCTCCTCTTGCTTTTCAGTTTTTTCGTAGGAAATAATTCTTTTGCACAAGACTTAGCCATCCAAGGAATTGTTATTCCCCCCCAAAACGGAATCATCGGTCAAGCTATTTCGCCTGTAGTTCGAATTGCGAATATTGGCACCAAGGTAGCAAACGGAAACGATGTTGGGTTCTATCTTTCGAAGGATAGCACGCTCACTTATAGTGATACATTCTTGGGTAGCATTCCTTCTACTTCGCTGCTCTCAATAACTAGCCAAAACGTAACAGCCGTTCTTAATCTTCCCTCTTCACTAAATGAAGGAGTTTATTTTCTTTTCGCTTATGCTGATTACGCAGGACGTGTTTTCGAGACCAATGAAAAGAATAACTCTAACTATATCCAAGTTCAGCTTGCCAAGCCTACCAAAGATTTAGGCATCAAGTCCATTACTCCAAATAGTGCCACATTCTCATCTGGCGGCATCTTTTCGGCTTCGGTAATAGAATATAACGATGGCAATACAGCTGTTGATAGCAACACAATTGGATATTTCATTTCGGCAGATAGTATTTTGAATTCAGAAGATGTATTGTTGGGTATCGGCAAGATAGGGGTAGTTCTTTCAAATGGAAAAGCCACCAACCTTCCTTCCTACCAGCTCCCAAACAATTTAAAAATTGGCAACTATTACATCATCGCTTTTGCCGATTATCAGAATGCCAATATTGAACTTAACGAATATAATAATGCTCTCTCTACAAAAATCTCGATCGTTCCTTCGATAGTTGATTTGAGCATCCTCGCATTCGGCTGCGAAACTCCCAACTCAATATGTGGTGCAGCTTTCTATCCTACTTCTGCGATTGCCAACAATGGGAACACATTCCTGAAAAACATAACCATCGGTTATTACTTGTCTTCGGATACAGTATTGAATATTGGAGACACGTTCTTGGCAAGTACTAAAACTGATTATTTGTACAGTGGAAGTTATTCGGAAAGCAATCCTAGCCTAATTATTCCTTCCGAACTACTATCGGGTAACTATTACATCTTGGCTGTAGCTGATTATGGCAATACAATCGAAGAAGATTTCGAATCAAATAACGTCAAATCGCTGGAAATTGTAGTCACCTCACCTTCAATTGACCTGTCTATCTATACGCTTTCTGTAAGTCCTAGCCAAACTGCAGCGGATTCTTACCTAGCGGTCAACCTTTATGCCTTCAATTCTGGAAATTCGCAGGCGTCTTCTCACATTATAAGCTATTTCGTGTCGAAAGATTCTGTTTACGATCAGGAAGACACCTATCTTTCTAGCAACCAAATACACGGCATTAATGCCAATAGCGATATTTATTTGAACCCGCTTTTGTACATTCCAAATACATTAACAGTGGGCAGTTATTATGTGATTGCGATTATAGATTATGATAAAGAGGTTGCAGAAGTAGATGAAGAGAACAATTGGCTGGCAGTTCCTATTACTATCTTTCCTCCTGCGTTCGATTTGTGCATTTCTTCCTTTTCGGCTGAACAAATAAAAGTATCAGCTGGCTCGTATGTTTACCCTCAGCTAGTTGTAGATAATTTTGGAATCGGATACGCTTCTTCGCATCATGTAGGATACTTCTTGTCGGCCGATAGTATCTACGACCGCAACGATATATATCTTGCTTGCGACACCCTAAGCGGAATTTACGGAGGCAATGCCGAGGGACTTAGCCCTTCCCTATTCATACCTGCCAATGTTGCGGTAGGCACCTATCATATACTTGCCGTGGCCGATTATCTGTTTTCTGCGTCAGAAACAAATGAAGAGAACAATACCTTCTGTATCAAAACATTTGTGATGCCTCCTTCTGTCGATTTGTCTCCCATGTTTCAATCATCAACTATTCCTATGGTAATTACTGGCATAGCTTTTCAGCCAACTATTATCGAGCATAATTATGGTTCTACTTTAGCACCTATCCACAGTGTGGGATACTATCTTTCGACCGATTCATCTTTCGACATCAGCGACAAATTTCTCTCGTCTGAATATGTGTATGAAATAAGTGACAGCAGTTCTATTATATTAAATCCATCAATAGTCATCCCAACAAAACAAAGCCCAGGAGATTATTATCTATTGGTTGTTTCAGATTACTTGCCATCAATTGCAGAGGCGAATGAAAACAACAATTCTCATGCTTTAAAAATAAAAGTAAGTATAGGCGGTGCGGACTTAATGATTGGATCGTTTTCTACTTCAAAAAGCAATGTCTTAGCTGGTTCATTTATGTATGTGAAATACACCGAAACTAACGTTGGAAACTTAAATGTACAATCACATTCTATCGGATATTTTTTATCTAAAGATTCGACCTATGACACAGGAGATACATATCTGACAACCGACTACTTGGCGCTACTAAATGCCGGTGCTAATAGAGTAATGAATCCAGTACTCTATATTCCCTCTACGGTAGCATATGGCTCCTATTATATCATTTTAGTAGCCGATTACGGGAATCATATAATTGAACTAGACGAACACAATAACACAAAAGCATTGAGTGTTACCATCGGCATTCCTACACCGAATGTTGATTTATCGTTAAGTTATTTTTATACCAATACCGATAATGTTGCTCGGGGTTCAGCCTTTACAGTGTATTTCAATGAATATAATATTGGCACGTCAAATTCAGATTCTCATAATGTAAGCTATTACTTGTCATTGGATACATTGTTTGGTTCGGACGATGATTATTTGGGCTATGAATATGTGCATGGTGTAGTCGCAGAATCTAACTATTACCATTCTACCTCTTTAAACATGCCATATCTGACGGATTCAGGTCAATATTACCTGATAGCTGTCGCTGATTATGGAAATCAAATACTTGAGACGAATGAAAACAACAACTTGTCTTTTATTAAGCTCAGGGTAACAGAACAAGTTATTACAGGAGAAGCGAATATTTCATTAGTCACAAAATCAACCATCTCGTTATTTCCTAACCCAAGTAATGGAATCGTGAATTTCAGCACACTCGAAAATGCAGACGAGATTGAAGTATCTGACCTCAACAACCACCTTTTATTAAATCAAGTAGTGGCCATGATGTCAGGCAATTCTCTTAATCTTAGTTCATTGAGTGAAGGAGTTTATTTGGTAAAAATTAAAAAGCAAGGAAATACAATCTCAGTTAACAGAATTATAATAAGTAATGCGAATTAAGAGCGATGCAGAAGAGCCAAACTTTTAATGGAAACACCCTTGTTTTCTCATGGCCAAAGTGGCTGATTTTGTGCCACTCTACCATTTCTAATTCCCATTGTAGGAGCCACTAAATAAAAACATGAAGCACTACATACACGCAATCATATCCACCCTTTTCTGATGTCTTCCGCCTTCAAAAGGAGTTTCAAGATATGTTTTTGCTATTTCTTTGGCTTCGTCAATGCTGACAAAACGAGCTGGCATGGCCAAGATATTGGCATCGTTGTGTTGGCGAATCAGGGCAGCAATTTCCTTGTTCCAACAAAGTCCTGCTCTGATTCCTTGGTGTTTGTTGGCCGCCATGGCTACTCCGTTGCCTGTTCCGCAAAGGATGATTCCTAGATCGGCTTCTTTACTCAGCACTTTTTCGGCCAATTTGTGCGAATAGGCAGGATAATCGACCGATTCTTCGGTATATGGACCAAGGTCTTCGACTTTGTGGCCTAGTGTTCCGATAAATTCAACTAATGCATTTTTGTACTGAACTCCAGCGTGGTCACTTGCTATGGCAATATTCATTTTGAGAAGGTTTTTTACAATTTAATTTAAAGTGATTCCTGTAATTCAGTCAAAACGAAATTTTGTCCTTTCGCGCTCAAGTGGCCATGGTCTATGTACATGCTATAGTCGCTTGTGGCGTATTTGTACACTTCTTCGTTTAGGTTTATTAATATGTCTCTGCTGTCAAACAAAGCACTTATTTTCGCTTCGAATATTTTATAATCTTTCTCGCCCATTTTATAAAGTTCGTATGGTACAGGACTGAAATAGGCGACCACCTTCACATCGTGGCTACGAAGTTTCTCCAGTGTTTTTTGCAATTGAACATATGCCTCTGGGTGAATATAGGTGCTTTCGGGAGCTTTGATGGCAATCATTTTCTTGATCGCTTTTTCAGCATCTAGATTCTTCATTTCAAGTTCAAAATTGTTCCATCCTGAAGAATTGTAAATAGTGGACGAATATTTGTGTGGCAGCAAATTGTATTTTCTGACAAAATAGAGAAAATAGGTTTTAAGAAGATTGGTACAACCTAAGGCTCCCCAGTATTCTTTCGGATCTATATTGGCACTTTTTCTTCCGAAGTCTTTTGTCAAATAAGGATCCAGGCAGACCACAACAAACTTCATCTTTCCCTTTGCCAAAATATTATCGACCAAATAATCCAGTTCCGAAATATTTGCTCCCATCATGCTGGCATTATAAACCTTATGGCTTTTGATGTTTTCGGGGTTGAGGTTGGCAGATAGCGAAGGGCCAATAATAAAACCCTCGAAATTTTCGGGGATATAACGAAACGAGAACAAGTACTTGGAAGT
The DNA here is from genome assembly GCA_043769845.1 of Cytophagales bacterium. Lineage (GTDB taxonomy): Bacteria > Bacteroidota > Bacteroidia > Cytophagales > UBA9547 > UBA9547. The sequence continues at coordinate 25,291 of JAYVIX010000376.1, read as the reverse complement.
ACGCTCGTTGATAGTGACGACTCGCTCTTTTTTCCCTCTGAACAATCCGTAGATGTCGATGAAATAATTGCAAAAAACAATTAGCCCAACCGTGAGAAGCAAGATCCCAGTCAAGTAAATAAGGAATTTATTTTTATTCAACATACTGTGATTGTCAAAAGTCGAAGTACAAGAAATCGTTGGCCGTGATCGAATTCATGAAAAGAAGTCCTATGACCGCAAGAATCACGATATAGGCTATGTGTTTGGCATTTGTAGTGAATTTTTCGGCCAGTTGTGGTGGGTTTGGCAGAAACAATAATACCAGACCAATACCAAGCATCGGGACTAGATAAATATCTGTCAAGACAGAAGAGGAGCTAAAGGAGAAACCTTTAAAACCAAGCATTCCTTTTACGACATGCATGGCATCTCCAAACGTTTTTGCCCTAAAAAACACCCAAGCAAAATTTACATACAACAAAGTGACGAGCATTCCCGCCCAATCTGGCATCGATTTGCCACTCTTGGTCCAGACACGGTGTACGCCCGTTGCAAAACCGTGCATTGCACCCCAAATAATAAACGTCCAAGCGGCACCATGCCAAATCCCACCTATCAAAAAAGTTAGAAACAGGTTTACGATCGTGCCAAACTCACCGCCTCTATTTCCACCCAAAGGAATATAGATGTAGTTCCTGAGAAACGTACTGAGTGTAATATGCCACCTGCGCCAGAAATCTTGGATGCTCACGGCTTTGTAAGGCGAGTCGAAATTGATGGCGATGCTGATGTTGAAAAGCAGGGCAATGCCCAAGGCCATGTCTGAATATCCGCTGAAATCGAAATAGAGTTGGATAGAATACGAGATGGATGTTATCCAACTGTCCATAAAACCAAGGTTCTCCACATTGCCAAAACCTGAATTGGCCAAAACTGCAAAACTATCGGCTACCACCACTTTTTTGACTAAGCCCATGAAGAAAATATACAGTCCTTTCGAAAAGTTGAATGAATCAAAACGGCTCTTGTCGTCCTGAAATTGGGGAATCAGTTTTTTGTGATGGTCTATTGGCCCTGCAGTAAGATGAGGAAAGAAGGAAACGAACAACGAATAATCGATGAAACTATATCCTGGTACTTCGTTTTTGTGGCTATCGACCAAAAACGCGATCTGCTGAAAAGTAAAAAAGCTTATTCCGAGTGGAAAAGCGATATGCAACAAGGAAATCTGTGAACTTGTCAGGTAGTTGATATTGTCTAGGAAGAAGTCAACGTACTTATAGTAAAACAATAACAGGCAGTTGGCCACAATACCTGCTATCAGCAAAAGCTTTCTTGTCTCAGCCTTTTTCAAGTGGATGAGGTAATAACTGATGACAAAGTTGAAAATGATGGAACCACCAATGATGTACAAATGCTTTGGATTCCACCAGCCATAAAAAAACAAAGAAGTAGCAATGAGCCATATTTTGGCAATGGTGTGCATTCGAAAATGGCACAGGCCGAAATATCCAAGAAGAGATATTGGCAGAAACACCAAAAAGAACTCAAAAGAATTGAACAACATATATGAGTAATTATTTATGTTAGTTTATGTCGAATAATTGTCAATCCTGCCACAGAATCGCTATTTGATTGATTCTAAAATTGTTCCCAGCATTTCTTCTAATTCTACTTTTGCTACACGTAGTTCTGTTTCGGCAATCGTACGATCTTCCAATGATTTGTTCATTGTGTTGAAAGACGCACTGTATTCTTCCAAAGTAAGCTCTCCTTTTTTGAATCTATCGGAGGCTCTGGAATAAAGCAGTTTCATTTCTTCCTCGGCATGGGTGCGGTGTTTCAGGATGGCTTGTCTTAACAAATACCTTTCATAACGCTGGATTACTTGCGAGCGCATGATTAGTTTTTGCTCATTGTAGTTTTCCTGTGCAATTGAAAGGTCATGTTTTGCCATTTTGACTGAAATCGGATTGGTAACAATGTCGCCAATACTCAGTCGGATTCCAAAGTTATATCTTGGCAAAAGGGAATTTGCGTCTGGAGTGCCTGTTAGATTGATCGGGCCAGCATAAATGTTTTTTTCGTTTAAGTTGAAAGTGGCCGTCACGTTTTTGGTCCATTCGTAACGAGTCAACTTAATGTTTTTTTCCGCTTTCTGAATCTGATGTTCCAAAACCCAGTTATTTGGGTGGTTTTGCCAAGCCCAATACACCAACTTGTCTAGATACGAAGTAGAATCGGTGATTTTGTCAGGAATCACTTTTGAAAAATCTACATCTTGTGCTTTTCCTTGTATACCGCAGAATAAAAAGGCGCAAAACACTAGCCTACTTGCCGATTGGTGTATGTTTAGATTCATTTTCTTCAATGTCTTTTAATTTTGCTAACAATGCCATGCAGAAATAAAACACCAACATGGACGGATAAATATTGATTGATTGCTGCGGAAAATTGGCCACTGTCAGTGTAAAAGTGACAGTAAGAATACTTGCTAAATAATTCTTTATTCTCGGATTTTTCGAAGCAAAATAGTTCTCAATACCAGTTCTCAATGTAATGTAAAACAAATAGCAATAAATAAGCAAGCCTATCCAGCCCATTTCTACAGCCACACGCACAAAACCGCTATCTGGCGGAAATTTAGCCATTTCAGAATTAGGCGAAAACCGCACTCCATACACTCCAATACTTCCCAAGCCGCCACCTATCGGATGCTTCTGAATAAAGGGTTGAATAAAAGCTTGGTTTTTCTCTCTAGCCTTGTATGAATTGTCTTCAGACGGATTGAATGCTGATCTAATTCTGTTCAAACTATTGGCCGAAATAGGACCTAAACTATTTACTGGCCCAAAAATGATTCCAGCTCCAATGACAATAAAAATACCTGTAAATATCAGAATATTGCGTTGAAACGTGAGACCCGAATAGAACACAATGCCAATCGGAAGGGCGACATAAGCAGTACGTGTACCCGAATAAACCATTGCCAAAAACATCAGCAAACTCATCACGATCAAAAGCACTCGTTTGCCTACAGAAATGGAGCCCATGCACAATGCCAAACAAAAAACGCCCGTATAGGCCATCAATAAACCAAAAACCGTGGGGTCTGAATAAAAACTAAAAATGCGGAAGCGTCCCCAGTTGAAAAGTAATCGGAATCGAAGCTCGTCAGCCTTTACCCAAGCCAAATCGTAACTTGGCATGCCTGCAAATTCCTGATACAAACCATATAGCGCACCCAAAAAGGCAAAAAACAACCAAATATAAATGACTCTATTCACAAACCGAAGACTTCGGGCGGCATACAATACCAGAAAGTAAAGCACCATCATGCCAGCCATGCTTCTGATGGTGTATACCCAAGCAAGCTTCGAGGCGGCATAGGGATTGGCCACTTGCAGAAAACAATAGCCCATCCAAACCAAAACTGCCACTGTGATTTTGTTTTTGGCAAAAGACCAATCTTTATCTCTTGTCTGGCGTAGCAATATCCCCACAAAAGACAATGCCGTAAGTATATCCACAACCAAGCCTACGGGGATATCTTCGGTTCGTTTTGCAATAAAATTGATCACAAAAGAAAGCACCATCACCAGCAATACCCCAAAGGAAACATCAAAAATGGTAAGCAAAGTAATGGGAATAGCCCAAATAAGAACCACCAAAACAATTCCAATTTTGAATCCAGATTGGCCTATAAGAACGGCAACCAAAATACTAAGCAGCGCAGGCAACCAAAGTGCCAATTTGTCCATTTGCTTCAAAAGCAGAGTATCATTCAATACTTGTCCTGCGCCCCACTTTTTCAGTGTTAGCTTTCTGGCTTCGTTTGTAAAAATGGGTTCTTGCATGAATCTATAAAAGGACAATTTTGATCCATAAACCAGCCATCATCACACCTACAATTATGACTAGTAATTTTTCAAGTAATTTTTCGAACTCAGTCATTTTGCAGCAGTACTAATTCATCTATTTTGTCCAGCAACAAATCACAGCGTTGTTCCCACGTGTTTTGGCTTGCACGTTTGTTTCGCTTCCATTTCAGGTCTTCAGTGTCCTCTTCTATTTCCTTGTTTATGGCCAAAAGGAAAGCTGATTGATTTGTGCCAAGTGAAATAATATCGCCAAAATCATTGATGTCCTTCGAAAAATTGGTAGAAACGACTGGTTTGCCTGCAGCCAAATACTCATTAATTTTCAATGGATAAATACTAGCAGTCAGTTCGTTGCAAAGAAACGGAATAATAGCGCAATGACTGTATTGTAGATAAGCAGGAAGCTCTTCAGGTTTTTTGCTGCCTACAAAAAGTACGTTGGCTTGCAATTGCAGATCCCATTTTTCGTACAGTTTGTTTTTGCTTGGACCAACCATGAGCAAGATCTTGTCGGGATTGGAAGTAGCCACGGCCAAAAGAAGTTCATAATCGAGACGGTGACAAATATTGCCCGTGTACACGATTACTTTCTTATCGCCAATCGTTTCCCATTCCTTTGGCTTGGGTAGTATTTCGTTCATTGCCTTACTGAACAAAGCAATGTCGGCAGCATTTGGGATACAAACTATTTTTTTACTGAACGGACGAAGTTTTTCTGTCAATTGAGTAGATGTAGTGATGACCAAATCGGCAATACCCGCAATTTCCTTTTCCTTTCGAGAACCATGTTTGGCCACGTAGTTCGAGTGCTCTATATTATCGACCGATTGATAAATAGTATCAAGTGGTTTTATTGAAAGTTGAAGAGGCGAATAAAATGGATTGAAGGAATTGATAAGCACATATTTTGAAATGCGATTCTCCTTAATCAATTTGTTAAGTCCTGCCGACACAATACTATTATTATAGTTTGTCAGCACATCATAAACACCACCAGCAGGAAGAAAATTAATCGGCAATACCGCTTTGGGCGTTACTGCAAACAGCTGATTGGCAATTGTTTTTATATTTTCTTTTCCATGAAGCAGCGCTTTTTTTCGGTTTTTGATGGAGGATTTACTCCAGCCAGAAAATACGTCTTTCCACGTATAGGGATTATCTATATAAAATACGCGTGTATGTTTTGCCAATTGCTGTGCCAATGAAAAGGCCGTGGAAGCATAAGGCCCATCCCAACGTGGCAATGCTAGAAAGATAATATCGTAGTTTTTGGATGCCATATCCTTGTTACTAATCTATCCTTTTTTCAACAATTTTTTAAAAATATCTCTATGAACCTGTACATAGAGAAAAGGCAAAAGCTTGTAATCGACCTTCATCACGGTATGCAGTACCATTTGCGAAAGTACGGCATTGATCAAATAGGCAATCGAGGTGCCAATAGCAGCCCCCATGATACCCATCCATCGGATGAAGATAAAGTTGCAAATTAGATTGCATACTACATTCACAAGTAACATTCTGAAATTGAGATGTGGGTGTCCCGTGGAATCCATCACCAAGCCAAACTGCCTAGTGAATGGAATAGCCAAACCTGCAAATGCCACCACCCGAAGTATATTCACAGATTCGAGGTATTCTTCGCCCGCAGCGAGCATGATGAGCGGATAAGCCAAAAGTTCGATCGCCACAACGGCTGGCAAAAAAATAGCCAACATATAGGCCAGTGATGTATGGTACAATTTTGCGACTGCTTCTATTCCGCCTTCTGCCGCCTTTTGTGCACTTTTGGGGAACAATACTTCCACCATTGCCGAGGCTGGATATTCCACCAAATTATTTACTCGAATGGCTGCATTATATACTGCAACAGCAGCTGGGTGCATGAACCAGCCAAGCATCAATTGGTCGATACTTTTGAATAACATGGAGCTGATGTTAGTGCCCATCGTAAATTTTCCATAATGGAACAACTCCAAGACCAAACTACGTTTCACTGGCCAACTGTGCTCGATGTATTTTCGGCAAAAAAGATAGGCGCAAATCGCTCCCAGCACTACACTCAAAGATTGCCAGTTGACTAAGGCAATCAAGTCGAATGAAATATTATTTATATAATAATAAAGTACCACCACAAAAAAACTTCCTTGTCTCAGGATGCTGGTAAAAAAAATACCTTTAAAATCAAAACTTCCTTGCTGAATAAAATTGCATTGCGACAATGGAAAAAGAGCCACAGTGGTGATACAATAAAAAAGCATCATAGGCTTTAGCAACGCATATTCTGGTGCTAAAGGCAAGAATAAATAAAGACCGATGTACAAAACCAAAAAAAACAGCGTTGTAATGGCATTCAACATCAATGAAGCCGAAATAACATCGGCTTTGGATTTGGTCGGGTCTACCAACGATTTTATCAACGAATTCTGAATCAGGCCATTCCTGCCAGTTTCGATCATTGTGGTTATGGAAACAAACAAGGCCCAAATACCAAACTCGTCTTTAGGCATACTGCGTACCAGCATGTAGAAACTACCAAAGCCCAAAAACAGGAAAGACAGTTTATTGGCCATCGTATAAAAACCTGACTTTAGCCAGTACTTGTCAGCCATTATTCGTGCAGGTTATTGATGTCAACCATATTTAATATACTTCCTGCATGTTTGTCTTTCATTTCCGTCAGATAATCAATAGACAACATATCAATCTGCGAAATAGAAGTATCAGCTGCCATTACAGTGATTACTTTATCTGCAAAATCGATCAATTCTTTTGTGTCCGAATATTCGTTCAGCGAAGGCCCTTCCATGAAGATATAATCGAAGCTGATTTTTAATTCAGCTAATAATTCATTGAAATTTTTGCCTTGTAGAAGTTCCGAAGGCGACAATTCGCTTCCTTGACATCCGATGATGAATATGTTGTGATAAGGCGTTTTGTGAATAAAGTCGTAGGTCTTTTCCTGTGGTGAAAGCGAAGTCGACACTTCATCCTTGTCATCTGTTTCGCTTTCGTGAATTGTTGCATCAAAAATCTGGCGAGCGGGAAAAATTGAAGTCGGGATGTTTTCCAAATCGCGCGGTGCCGAAAGTAGTTTCGTCAGTGTATTGTTTTTAAAATTGGTATCAATGATTAAGACTTTTTTGCCAATCAGACTGATTGAATAAGCCACAGAGAACAGCACCATCGACTTGCCTTCTCCTTCTTTTAAACTCGAAAACAAAATCGACCTAGCCCCCAATCCTTCTACTTCCACACGGATTTTGCGCATGTATTGTCTGAACTTGTCGTGTTCGATGGACTTGCTTTTATCTGCAAAAATCTGAGGAACATGGATATTTTTATCGTTCAAAAGATTCACAATTCCGATCATGTGAAAAGGCAAACGATTCTTGAAAATGGTGGGCGTTTTGAGTGATTTATCGATGTATTCGCGCACGAAGAAGAAAACGATAAACATGGAAGCCGAAAAAATAAACGAAACAATGGTGAGCACCAATACTTTAGATGGTTCCGGCTCGTCTGCAGGTTCACCCACTTCGATTTGGCGCAAGGCCATACCCGAGTCTAAGGCCACATTTTGTGCCGCATTGAATTTGTCTAACACTTGCAAATATTCTTCGCGAGCAACCTGAATTGACATTTCCAAATCGGCCAAATTATTGCCTGATGTCGTATGACCCGAAAGATTGGATCGTAAACCATAAATAGAACTTTCGATACTCGACAAATTAGACTTAGCTTGCTCCAAATCTATTTCGGCATTCATTTTTTTGATGGCGAGTTCGTCTTTTGGATTTGCCTTTTGAACTTCGTTATTCAGCTTGCCGACATACACATTCAACTGTTTTCGCACTATTTTCAACGAATCGACCAAGGCTTTGTCCTTGCTACCGTTCGAAATATAGCGTTCGTTGAGGTCGTTGATTTTGCTTTTTAATTGATAAATCTTGTTGTTCAAAAAAGTATTGTCCAATACTTCTGGGTCTGACGAAACTCCCATTTTGGCATTGATGTGGGCTAGGACTTGTTTCAGGCCATTCACATTCTTAATCGCTTCATTACGTTGCGTTTCCAAAGCCGATATTTGGTCGAGTTTGCTTTGGGTTTGCAAGCCATGATCGACCACGTTTATCTGATCTTTGTACAGTTTGAGGGAATCCATCCGGTCGTCCAAGATTTTCTTCTTCTGAGCCACCAAATCCCTAAAAAAGTCAAGTGAACTTTGCGATTTTTTAGATTGCGAGTGCACATTGTTTCTGATCGCCTCTTCACAATACGAATTCACCAAAAATGCCGATAAAAACCTGTTTTCGGTCACCGTTTTAATTTCCACAAAATCGGTTTCTACCACTCGGTTTATGTCCAACAGTTTTTCTAAAACGGGGTATTCGTAGCTAACTATTTTTATGATTTTTTTCAATTTCAAATCCTCGACCACCAAACCGCTTAGGCCTTCAAAGTGGTCGTATTTTATATGAAGGGCTTGTCTGGCCGCTTCAATTTCTTGATCTGAATATGCTTGGCGCAGTTTTTCAACTTGTTTTGGTCTGAAAGGTTTTTTTTCTTCCAATTCATGAAAAACCAATCTATACGAAAGCATGGTAAGAATGTCTTTCGAATTCAGAAATTCTGAAAGGTTGCTAAACTTGTTTTTAATATCATCACGGTTGGTTTTGTTATCGTTTAGCGACACTTCCTCTTTCATCGTGATGCCAGTGGCCAACTGTGCGACCGATTTATAGGTCGAAGAATTTCTTTTGGCAAGAAAAAAAGTAAGGATTGCGCATCCCAAAGAAGTAACCAGAATTAGCCATTTCCTACGAAGCAGAATACGACTAAACAATACTATATCCATTTTTCTATTTTTATCAAAACTAAAATAATTTCCTCTACAAAGCACATTTATGAAATCATAAATTGTGAATCAGTGCCGAAATACGTTTATTTAAAACTTGTTGCAGTTTTTCCAATAAAATTATACTGATATGATCTGGATTGAAATGGCCTTTTGGTTGATGCTTTTTATGGCCTTTTACGCCTATTTGGGCTATGGTTTTGTGATTTATTTGCTCGATAAAGCCAAAAAAATCCTTTCTCCGAAAAGCAAATACACCTTTGACGACCAGTACACGCCCAAAGTGACGTTGTTGATTGCTGCATATAATGAGGAAGACTTCATTCGTGAAAAAATTCAAAATTGTCTCGAATTAGAATATCCAAAAGACAAATTGAAAATGATTTTCGTGACGGATGGTTCGGACGATCGCACACCCGAAATAGTCGCTTCAGAACCAAGCATTCAGTTATTGCACGAATCTGCTCGTTTGGGAAAAATATCGGCCGTCAACAGGGCAATGGCTTTTGTTCGTTCTGAAGTTGTCATTTTTTGTGACGCCAATACACTATTGAACAAAGAAGCATTGTTGAAAATTGCACGCCATTTTTCGAACCCAAAAGTAGGCTGTGTAGCAGGCGAAAAGAAAGTAATGTCGGGCGAAAAAGATTCGGCAAGCGGTGCCGGAGAAGGCTTTTATTGGAAATATGAGTCCTTTCTAAAAAAATTAGATTCCTCTTTCAATACCGTTGTAGGTGCCGCTGGCGAGCTTTTTGCGATTAGAACCGAACTTTTCAATCCTACCGAAAAAGATGCGATTATTGAGGATTTTGTGATTTCGTTGCGTGTGGCGAGCCAAGGTTACAAAGTGGTATACGAACCCGAAGCCTACGCAATGGAAACTTCTTCGGCCAATGTGAAAGAAGAATTGAAACGCAAAATCCGAATTTGTGCAGGCGGCATTCAATCCATTGTATGGCTCAAAGATTTGCTGAATCCATTCAAATACGGCTGGTTGAGCTTTCAATATGTGTCGCACAGGGTACTGAGGTGGAGTCTTGTGCCACTATGTATGTTGTTTCTAATTCCTACCAATGTGTTTTTGGCTAAAACTTTAGGCGGAATTTATGCCCTGATTCTTTTGGGTCAAATAGCGTTTTACACAGCCGCACTTCTGGGTTGGTTTCTAGAAAACCGACAGATAAAAGTAAAAGCGTTGTTCATTCCCTACTATTTTTTCATCATGAATTATGCTGTTTTCCTTGGCTTCAACAGATACATCAAAGGCAAACAAAGTGTGATTTGGGAACGTGCAAAAAGAGCGTAACTGCTTATGGAACAGGATCATAACCATGCCCTCCCCACGGATGGCAACTACAAATTCGTTTTCCAGCCAAATAACTTCCTTTGATAACGCCATGTTTCTGAATCGCTTCTACTGCATAAGCTGAACAAGTAGGCGTGTATCTACAAGCCATCGGGAGCAATGGCGAAATGCTGTATTTGTAGAATTTGAGGAGTAGAATTAGTAGCGATTTCATTAGTATAAAGTAAAGGAAAACTATCGTATTTTTGTATTACAAACATTTACCAGATGAACCACATTACAGAAGCAAACAGATATCTAGACAACGCAAAAGACATTCTTAGTACCAAAGCAATGAAAGAGGATGGTTATTATCAAGATGCCAAATATGTGAAAATGGCAGGACATACCGCCTATTCGGGTGTTTTGGTAGCATTGGATGGTGTTCTGGGCAAAAAATCGAAAGGAAGAAAAACAGTTGATTGGTACAAAGAAGAATTGTCTAAACTAGACAAAAAAATTTTAAACGTTTTTGTTAGTGCCTACGATACGCTTCATTTGGCGATGAGTTATGATGGAAATCCGAACGCCAAAGTTTCTAAAGCGGGTCTTGAAGATGCAGAAAGAATTGTAGAATGGGCAAAAGTTCGAATTTTGTAATCATTTAAATAAACTGTTAATCTCGCATTTTGAAACTCAAATCCATTTTTAGAAAAACGCTATTTTTATTTTTTTTCTCGGTTTCTGCTATTTCGGAAGCACAAACAGTGAAACTTACTTTTAGTGATCTGAATCTTGGGTTCGACAATCATTATACCAGTTATATAGATACAAATCTGAACCAACGGTTTTATAATCAGGCCATTGGTATTTCGGGACGTTATCAGACATCGGTTGTGGCCAATTATGTGAACAAGGATAAAATTAAACGTTTTCAGATCGTAGACATTGTAGGTGGCGAATTGGCTGGCGGATTTTTCAGAACGGAAGATCCTCTGAGCAAAGTGCCTTTCTGGTTTGCCTTTAGGTTCGATTTGGGCTTGGGGATGATGTACAATCTGACCGAAAACCAACAAATCAGCCTCAATTGGTTCATGATGCGATTTGCCAACGATTTTATTTCTACCTATATCAGTGGTTCCGAAATCCAACTGCGCTATCGGTACAAGCACATTTCTTTCGAAGCCGGCACGATCAACCGAGGTGTACGTGTGGGTGGTGTATTCGAAAATTATGTGCAAAACACAGGGAACCAAAACATGTACAGTTTAGGCTTTCGCTATTTGTTGAATGCAAAACGAAATGTTGGCCTTCGATTCGAAACCTACAATCCTGAAGCTCAACTCAAAAACGACCAAGTGACCACTTTTAGAGTATTTTATGGCCTTTATTACTAAGAATATTATTCATATAATGAAGGGTGTTTTAGGAATTGTATTTCTATTTCAAAATTCGCCTATTGAAGCCCAAACACAACCGAAATTCACTTTCAAGATGACGTTCAAAGAAATCGGACTTTGGGGTGGTTTTGGCTACGGGATAGATCGTAATAGTGTGCCCGAGGGAAATTATTCGCCCCTTAATTTTTCGGGACAGTTTGCCTACAAAGGCCTTTTCTTGCGAGACGATACTGCTAAAGGTCGCGAAGATTTCCTCTTGTTTTTCGAACCGATGTACAATCATGTGGTTTTGAAAGCTGCTACGGGTAACAAACAAGAATGGGATGCTGGGATTACGTCAGGGATCAAGTACAACTACCGCTTGTTTCCTTCGCTCATTTTGTCGTTTCAGGTTGGTTCGGGGCCTCATTGGTACAGCACCACCACGAGGCGACAGGCTCCAGGTTTTTTATTTTCAAACCAAATTAGTGTGGGTTTGTACCAAAAGTTGAACGATAAGTTTTCGCTCAGTTTTGTGTTTCGCATCCGCCACATGTCCAATGCCGATACTCGCCAGCCCAATCACGGCATCAATACCAATAACTACATTTGGGGATTGACGTATCGGTTGTAGAAATTGCTAGCGCCAAAATGTTCTCTGGCACTAGCGTTGAGCATTATTCTACAATTATTTTTCCAGAATAGTGTTTCTTTCCAGAACTTGAGATGTGATATAAATAGAGTCCTTTTTTGAATTTGCTTACGTCCATTTTTGTTTCTCCGACAGCCGTTATTGTTTGAACTATTTGGCCAGTATTGTCTATTATCTGAATCGTCATTGGATCTGAAACTGTCCCAAAATTAAAATTTAGAACGTCTTTACTAGGATTAGGCGAAACAGTGATTTGTGTTTGTAGTGTTTCCTCCTCTGAAGTGCCTAAAACTAATGGCTGACCCCATTCTTCCGTTCCTTTTTTGTAATACATAATCTTTCTTCCAAAATTATTCCACAAAACTGGTGCACAATGGTAATATGGACCACCAAGACCCACATAATAACTTTTTGGAGTAGACAAACATTCTGAACCAATGAAATCTACTAAACAGTCGTCAGAATTTTTTGCAAAAGAAGAAACGTGATCTGATTTGCCAAATCTTTTAAAGTCAGACGAGAAAATGGTTGACAAATAACCATTTCCTTTTATCTGACCATGTATTTCTTTCAATTCATCGAATAGATGTGTTTCCGAAATGGTGTCTGATTGTGAAGTAATTATATTGTCTATCGTTTTCTCAATCACCCTTTTTACGCTGTAAGTATGGGCAGTTAGTGTGCTACTCTTTTTAACAATTGTATTGATATATTTGATTGATTGCTTCGAGAGATTTCTGCTTTCTCCAGTTGTGCTATATTCTTCAATATGAAATTCATCTCCTTCTGAATAATGAAAGATTTCTTTTCCTGTAATATTCCTTAAACCAAGTTTCAGACTCTCGATACCAGATAAATTGAAGTTATCAACTAAATATTCAGAGTAAGGACCTGTTCCGGGATTTGGATCTGCCCCAAACAAGTAAAAATTAATTGTTTTAGTTATTCCATACTTTTTACTTATTTTGATTTCAATACCATCATATGAATGAGTAGTATCGGCACCTGTAGGTTTTATAATGTTGATAGTAAATGTTTTAACGGAATCTGAGAGGCCTAAAAATGATTCCTGTGAGATGGCAGAAACCTCGACAATAGCGACCCATTTTGGATTACTAAAGGCCGTCCATTTTTCGTTTAATTTTGCTTGGGTTTTCAGTGTGAAAGGATTTTTCTCTCTGTTTGCAAAAAGCATCGTTCCATCTTCTTTCACTCGAATCGAATTGCCCAGCCAAGAATCGCCCAAAGAAGTATAAGTGCACGATTCAGATTCAAGTCTTCGAATCTGTTTGTACATGAAATAGACTGAATCTTTTCCTTCCAATTTTACCGAGTCAATTTTCAGAGGAAATGCGTCTGATAATGCATCGTTTGTGTAATAATAAATGTCTTTTACTTTCACTGGATAATAATCCTGAGCAGAAGTGGTAAACGTGGCGCAGGCAGCACCAATAAAAAGTAGTAGATTTTTCACGGTCTGATTATTTGTTATTTACAAATGAGACCTATTAAAAATGAAATGTTCCCAATAAATTCGATAATTATTTTTATGCTAAAAGAGCATTACCAGATCGCAGTCTTTTCCGCAACTCAAAAATAAAACTCAAAACCCTTTTGGTCACTTTTATACGGGTTTTTAAGCTTCCGCCACCTTTGGCTTCGCCAAAAGCGCGGTTTTTGAAATAAACAGGGAAAGTCAAGATGGATCCATATTTTTTGGCGAAATACATGGCATACAAATCGAGCGAGAAATCAGAAGGCGCGTTTTGGGTCATATAGTTGTTATAAAACTCGCGACTGAATAGTTTGGGTTGGGCGCCAATGTCGGTCAGTTTTTCGCCCAATGCAAGAGTCGCAATCACGCTCATTCCCCAGGTAAAAAAATCAGGACCTAATGCTCGGTTTTTTCGTTGTCCTTTTACAAAAACCGTAGGATCGTTTTTCCTTTTGTAAAGTTGATACGCTTTGATGACATCTTCTGGGTCGGTTTGCATATCGGCATGTGTCCATGCAAGTACGTTTCCTTGTGCGATTGCCAAACCACTCAGTATTCCATGTCCGTAGCCAATATTTGTCTCGACCTCGCACAGTACAAACATAGGTTTTGCTGTTTTAATTTCTCTTTTTATCGCTTCTGCGGTTTGGTCTTTCGAGCCATTGTTGACCAAGATGATTTCGATATCTAACCCTTCAGGCACAATTTCTTGGCATCTTTGTACAATAAGTGGGATGTTCATTTCCTCATTGTAACACGGAATAATAAGAGAAAAATCTTTCATGTTTTTTAATTTGCGATCCGAACTAGTAAAATAATGCAAAAATTGGCAGGAATAATCTAACTGGTTGAATATTTTCCACAAAATCCAAACAGCAACGAGCCCTTTAGAATTCCGTAAAATCCTGAAAATAAATCCTCATGACTTTCCAAAACCTAAAAACCGAACTCTCAGAAGGTGTTCTGATGCTCATCATCTCAAGGCCAGAAAAACTGAACGCCCTCAACCAACAAACAATGGACGAGCTTTCGACTTGTTTCGATTGGATTGAAAATACTAAAGAGATACGAGCCATTTTGCTCACTGGTGAAGGTGAGAAAGCGTTTGTGGCAGGAGCTGATATTTCCGAATTTTTACAAATGGATGCCACACTGGGAGCAATTCTTTCCCGAAAAGGACAAGATGTTTTTTTTAAGATTGAGAATTGTTCAAAACCTGTTTTGGCAGCAGTCAACGGTTTTGCTTTGGGTGGTGGCTGCGAACTAGCCATGGCTTGTCACATGAGAGTTGCTTCCGAGAATGCCATGTTTGCGCAACCTGAAATCAGTTTAGGAATCATTCCTGGGTATGGAGGTACACAACGACTAACGGCCTTGGTAGGCAAAGGAAAAGCATTAGAACTGATGCTTACTGCCGACAAAATAGACGCCAAAACTGCATTGACAATGGGATTAGTCAACCACGTAGTTCCATTGGAAGACTTGATTTCATTTTCAAAAACGATCTTGAGAAAAATAGTTAGCAAACCTCCCATTGCAGTGGCGATGACTATACGTTCTGCAAATAAACAAGGCACTTCAACTGGATATCAAACCGAAGTTCAATCTTTTTCCAGTTGTACCGCTTCAAACGATTTCAGAGAAGGCGTAATGGCATTTTTGGAGAAGCGAAAGGCCAGTTTTAAAGGGGAATAGTCAAAGGCGTTTAATGTTCAATGTTTAAAGTTCAATGTTGGTATGACTTTGAACACTGCTTACTGATTGCTATTCCCATATTTTCAGTGTATTTTTACCTGATTAAACGACATTTTTAATGAGCGAAGTAACAGAAGAAGTCAAAGGTTATTCGGCAGATAGTATTCAGGTATTAGAAGGCTTAGAAGCGGTTCGTAAAAGACCCGCCATGTACATTGGCGATATTGGTATAAAAGGACTTCATCACCTAGTTTGGGAAGTAGTAGATAACTCGATTGACGAAGCACTTGCTGGTCATTGTGATACGATCAAAGTAACGATCAACGAAGGCAATTCGGTAACGGTAGAAGATAACGGACGTGGTATTCCTACCGATTTGCACGCCAAAGAAGGCCGCTCGGCATTGGAAGTCGTTTTGACGGTACTTCATGCCGGTGGTAAATTCGACAAAGATTCTTACAAAGTTTCTGGAGGTTTGCACGGTGTAGGTGTTTCGTGTGTGAATGCCCTTTCTACCCATTTGAAAGTCAACGTTTACCGCGAAGGAAAGATCTGGGAGCAAGAATATTCAATCGGTGCGCCTCTTTATCCAGTAAAGGTGGTGGGCGAATCGGACAGAAGAGGAACTACGGTTACTTTCCAACCCGATGCAACCATTTTTACCGTTACTGAATATAAATACGATACAGTAGCGACTCGTTTGCGTGAATTATCATTCCTGAATAAAGGAATCGCCATTCACCTTACAGACATGCGTGAGCTAGACGAAAAAGGCGAACCTCGTTTCGAATTATTCCTTTCGTCAGGTGGATTGAGAGAATTTGTAAACTATTTGGATAGTACCAAAGAAACACTTATTCCTGAGCCACTTTATATTGAAAACGACAAACCACCCATTCCGGTAGAAGTTGCGATCAGTTACAATACTACGTACCAAGAAAACGTGGTGTCGTATGTAAACAACATCAACACACACGAAGGCGGAACACACGTTGCTGGTTTCCGTAGAGCCTTGACTCGTACTTTGAAAGCCTATGCTGATAAGTCGGGCTTGCTCGAAAAAGCAAAAGTAGAGATCACTGGCGATGACTTCCGCGAAGGACTTACGGCTGTTATTTCAGTAAAAGTACAAGAGCCACAATTCGAAGGACAGACCAAAACAAAGTTGGGAAACAACGATGTGATGGGAGCGGTAGATATTGCAGTGGGCGAAATGCTTTCGCTGTATTTGGAAGAAAATCCGAGAGAAGCGAAACTAATTGTAGGCAAAGTAATACTAGCCGCACAGGCTCGCCAAGCAGCCAAGAAAGCACGCGAAATGGTGCAACGCAAGAGTGTACTTTCAGGATCGGGCTTGCCAGGAAAATTGGCTGACTGTTCGGAAAGTGACCCTGCGGTTTGCGAACTATATCTAGTCGAGGGAGATTCGGCTGGTGGCTCGGCCAAGCAAGGACGTAGCCGTGCCTTCCAAGCGATCCTTCCATTGCGTGGTAAAATATTGAATGTAGAAAAAGCGCAAGAACATAGAATCTACGAAAACGAAGAGATTCGTAACATGATTACTGCGCTGGGTGTGCGTTTTGGTGTAGAAGGCGATAATCGTGCCTTGAACATCGAAAAATTGCGTTATCATAAAATCATCATCATGACCGATGCGGACGTGGACGGGAGCCACATTCGTACCTTGATTTTGACGTTTTTCTACCGATACATGAAGACCTTAATTGACAACGGTTATATCTACATCGCACAACCGCCTCTTTATCAGGTTAAAAAAGGAAAAGAGCAACGTTATTGCTGGACCGAACAACAACGCGAAGCAGCCGTACGCGAGTTGGCCAAAGACGGCAAGGAAGATAGTGTAGGAATCCAACGTTACAAAGGTCTTGGAGAGATGAACCCAGAACAGCTTTGGGAAACAACCATGAACCCAGAGACTAGAACATTGAAAGTAGTGAATGTAGAATCTGCTGCTGAAGCCGACCACTTGTTTTCGATGCTAATGGGTGATGAAGTGCCACCTCGAAGAGATTTCATTGAGAAAAATTCGAAATACGCTAGAGTGGACGTTTAGTTCATCTATGTTCAAGAAGTTCTTCTTTTTATTTTTGCTTTCTCTTGTGTCATTTTCCACCATGGCACAAGAGCCAAAGCCTACCATCATTTATATTTTTGATCCGATTTGTGGTTGGTGTTATACGTTCAATCCTGTAATCGAACATTTGCATGCCCGGTACAAACACAAAGTCGATTTTGTGGTAGTGAGTGGCGGAATGATTACCGGAAAACGGATGCGACCTATTTCTGAAATGTCCGAATTTATCCTTTCGGGATACAAAGACATGGAAAATCTCACAGGCGCACATTTTGGTGAGAAATACCTTAAAATGGTGGAAACTGGGACCGAAATGCTTGATTCCGAAAAACCTTCATTTGCTCTCACGGCCTTCAAAACCATCTTACCCGAGAAAGTCGTAGCATTTGCACATCTGTTGCAAAAAGCACATTTCGAAAAAGGCCAGAGTTACCACAACGATTCTACTTACGTTGAATTAGCAAGAAGTTTTAATATTAATGAAAAATTATTCATTGAAAAAATGAATTCTGACAGTATCAAAATCGCAACACATTTGGATTTCAAAAAAACGGAAGAATCAGGAATTAGTAGTTTCCCAACCATGCTTTTGCAGATCAATGGCAAAGTGACACTATTGGCCGAAGGATTCAACCAAAAAGAATATTTTGAGAAAAAGATGGATAAAATGCTGAAAAGTGGGCGTTGAAATAATGGTTCATTTAAATAATTAATAGGAAGTTCAAACGGAGTTTTAAACCAAATCTATGATACCCAAAAAATTTGTTTTGTTTGATTGCGATGGTGTGCTAGTCGATAGCGAATTTGTGGCCTCGCACGTACTGGCCGATATGTTGGCTGAATATGGTTGTCCGGTTTCGGGAGATGAAATAATGACCAACCATGTCGGGCAAAAAGATGCAGAGATTGTGCGCTTTTTGGCCGAAAAATATGAATTGCCTTTACCAAACGATTTTATTGACCAATATGCCAAAGCATTGGATGTGAAATTGGAACAAGATTTGGAGCCGCTCGAAGGCATGGCAGAAGTACTTTCCGTTTTGGAAATACCACGTGCCATTGTTTCCAATAGCACGCTGGCTCGCATTGCTACTTCCTTGAAAAGCACGGGTTTGGACGGTTTTTTCAAACATTCAAAAGTATTTAGTCCAGATATTTCGGGGTTTTCGAAACCAGATCCAAGGATTTATCTGCACGCGATGGCCGAACTGGGTTTGGACAAAACAGATGTGATTGTGGTCGAAGATAGCCCAACGGGAGTACGAGCGGCAAGTGAAGCGGGTTTGGAAGTGATTGGTTTCTTAGGAGCAACCCATCTAGGTGCCGATCAGGCGAGTAAACTGAGATCGAACGGTGCCAAATACATTGCGCAGGATAGCATTGAACTTTCAAAATTGTTTAGAGAAATTTTTGGTTAATTTGTATCTCAATCAAAACGGATAGGTCGAGGAAGCCTAACACAAACACCAATACCTCTAACGATGACTCCATCAGATGTTTTTAAGCTAATATCGAACTTTTTTTTACTGTTCCTCGTCCAGATTTTCTTTTTCAAGTTTGGAGTTTTTGGGATTGCATTTTGTTTTCCCTACCTGTTTTTCTTGCTTTTGTTGCCCATCGCTACACCAAAAGGGCTTTTGCTATTCATTGGTTTTGGCTACGGCTTGCTAGTCGATGTTTTCTTTGATTCGCCAGGTTTGCATGCTGCGGCTTGTACGTTATTGGCTTTTTTGCGTCCGAAAGTCATTGATTTTATCACACCCTCAGGCGGTTATGATGAACATACGCCTATTTCGGTTCACATTCTGGGCTTCAACTGGATTTTGTCTTATGCGATCATTTTGGTGGGTGCACACCATTTTCTCCTTTTCTTTTTGGAAGCATTTACGTTCCTAAACTTTTTTACCACCATTTTTAAAGTCCTTTTTAGCACAGCACTTACTTGTGTCATGTTTTTGCTGATGCAGTATTTATTGGCGACTTCCAAATTGAATTAATAATTATTCATTCAAAATTAAACCGCATTTACATTGTTTGACTATCGCAAATACATCATCCAAGGAATCATAATAGCCATTGGAGTTATTTATTTGCTGAAACTGCTTTGGCTTCAAGTGATAGACGATACCTACAAAAGCGAGGCGATGCAAAACAGTGTCCAGCGAATCACGGTGTATCCGTATCGTGGGGTGATATTCGACCGAAATGGGAAAATGTTGGTGGCCAACACGCCCGTGTTCGACATCATAGTGATCCCAAAAGATGCTAAAATATCAGATACTACAGCTTTCTCTGCTGCTTTCAACCTGACGATTGAAGAAGTACGTAATAAAATCCAAGAAGCTAGAAAATATTCTAAAGTAAAACCGTCCATTTTTATGGCTACCCTTTCAACCGAAGATTGGGCGACCATTCAAGACAAATTGGTCGATTATCCAGGCTTTTATGTGCAGGCGCGTTCGGTTCGAAATTATCCTTTCAAATGTATGGCCAATGCGCTCGGTTATATTGGCGAGGTGAGCAAAGAACGGATCGAACTGCTTGGGAAAGATAATTATAAATCGGGTGACTATATTGGGATAAGTGGGATTGAAGAAATTTACGAAAAACAATTGCGTGGCAAACGTGGCGTGCGCTACGTAATGGTAGATGTAAAAGGAGCCGAAAAAGGAGCATTTAAAGACGGAGCGTTTGACACCCTTTCGGTTGCTGGCGAAAACTTGGAAAGTACAGTAGATGTAGAACTCCAAGCCTATGGCGAGAAAGTGATGCAAGGTAAAACGGGCAGTATAGTAGCGATTGAACCAGGTACTGGCGAGATACTTGCTCTGATCTCAGCACCTACCTATGATCCCAATTTGCTAGTAGGGAAGCAATTTTCGAAGAACTATGCCGATCTAAACCGCAATCCATACAAGCCACTTTACAACCGAGCTTTGCAGGCAATGTATCCTCCTGGCTCTACTTTCAAAATCGTCCAAAGTCTGATCGGATTACAAGACCATTTGATTGACTCGGGACGAACGCTTCCATGCAACAAAGGTTTGATTAATTGTCACAATCATCCACCTGCACATGGTATGCGTGGTGCTATTCAGCATTCTTGCAATCCATATTTTTATGTGTTGTACAGTTATATGTTGCAACGAGGAATCTCGAGCAATGCCTATATCGATTGTGCCAAAGGATTCGACATTTGGTATAACTATGTGACTAGTTTCAATTTTGGCCAAAAATTGGGGGTCGATTTGCCAAACGAAAAAAGTGGGAGAGTACCCACACACGCTTTTTACGACAAAGTATATGGCGACAATCGTTGGGCCTTCAAAACCATCTTTTCATTAGGAATTGGCCAAGGCGAAATGCTCATCGTGCCATTGCAATTGGCCAATTTGGCAGCAACGGTAGCCAATCGAGGGTATTTTTATATTCCTCATATTGTGAAAGAAATCGGAGGTAAAAATGCCGTTGACCCAAAATATTTGAAGAAAAACTATACCAAAGTACATCCCGAAAACTACCCGACAGTGGTAAATGGCATGTTTGATGTGGTAGATTTTGGAACCGCCTACCGTTCGCGGATCAAAGGAATTCCGTATTGCGGAAAAACAGGAACCGCCCAAAACCCACATGGCGAAGACCATTCTATATTTATGGCTTTTGCGCCAAAGGACAATCCAAAAATTGCGATTGCGGTTTATGTCGAAAATGCCGGTTTTGGCGACAAATGGGCAGCTCCAATTGCCAGTTTGATGATCGAAAAATACTTGGCCGACACCATCACTCGACCAGAAATTGAGACCAACATGATGAAAAAGAATTTCATCAAATACAACGAAGCCCTTGCAAGTGTATTGCTGAAACGCGAAGGCTTAGACTCGACTGCTGCCAATGTAAAAATGGTATTGCGCAGCTATTTCAAAGACAAAATGTCGAAAGTGAGAAAAAAACATTAACATGAATTATAATACATTTTAATGTTTCTTTCTGCCTATTTTTGTTTTCATTTTTAGAGTTTTTAGAAATACAATCAATTGAGATTATACATATCTTTAGTTTCCTTTATTTATAAGTGTGAAATAATTCACAAAACGAATACAAAAGAATGAAAAGCCTCTACAGATTTTTTTCAATAGCTGCAGGGGCCTTTTTTTTATACTATTTTATTCACCTTTTTGACGAACTTCCCAAAATAAAGCTGAATGAAATTCTTTCGAAGCTGAATTATTTTTATGTTTTTGGGTCTTTGTTCGCTTATCTCTTGTCGCATGTACTTCGGGCGATACGATTTGCAGTACTACTTGGCCGACAAGACTTTAGCTTATTCAAGCTTGTCTATTTGCAATTTTATACCAATGCAATCAATCTTATTTTCCCCTTTAAACTAGGCGAAGTGTACCGCATTGTAGCTTTCAACAAGCTGATAAAAGACGATAAAAAACTAATTCTGACAGTGGTGACCGAAAAAACACTGGATCTTCTTTTGCTTTTTGCTTGGGCATTGGTGGCCATTCTGCTTTTGGGCAAGGAGATTGTGGCTTTGAATATTGTGCTTTGGATTTTGTCATTTCTTATCACAGGCTCACTCATTTTGTTTTTCGTCCTTCCCGAAAACATTCGAACCTTTAACATTTTTATCGCCAAACGGTACAATTCCAAGTTGACAAATACCATTCTTTCGCTGACCGACAAAATCATGCGAGTGATCGCCAATATCAAAACCACTCTTAAGAATAATTTTTCAACCATTACGTTGCTCACCTGTTCTATTTGGCTGTTTGAAGTCTTAGGTTTTTGCTATCTTTTGCCATTTATGGTCGAAAAATCGCAAGTTTGGCTCGTCTCTATTTTGGTTTTTCTTTCTTCACTTATCCCAAGTGCTTCATTGGGTTTGGGCGGTTTGCAACTAGGATTTTCGGCCATGGAAAACCACACGAACGCATTCAACAGTTTGATCATTTCGCTTACTTACCAAGCTTTTATATTTGCTCCGGCTGTTGTTTTTGGTTTCATCTTATATTTGTTTGTGAATCTTAAGAAAAAATCTTCTAACCAATCCGTAAGATGATTACGAAGCTTATTTGTCTTTATTTGGATTTCCAGAAGCTGTCTTCGGAAGTGAATGACATTGTAAATGTGGAACGTTATGGCGATTTGCTCTACAAAAAGCAGAAGCTAAAGACATATCACAAAGCGTTGTATGCCAAAACGGGCGTGACCGAATTTGTGCACTTAAGGAGCGAAAGTCAGCTTGCGACTATTTTAGAGCAGTTGCGCCACAATTCGGATGCGTATGTGATTCTACACCATTCTTCGTTTGCCGTTTCTAAGGCACACGAGTTTTGTCTGTTTATCGAAAAGATCAGTTATTTAGACATTTCTCTTTCCATTTCAGATTTTGACGAACAAAAACCTTTTGTCGTCCTGAAGGCTAAAAACGCCATTCAAGCATTAGAAAAAATAAGCAAGAATCCAGAACAAGCCGATTATCTGATCGAAAACGATATAGAAGTTGACGAAACTTTCAAACTTGAAAGATTTTACAAAACCATTCGCACTTCGGTCGAATTCATTGAGTTTCTACATACCAATTTTGAAGCTAGATTTTTCAATTCGATTCAGAAAGATGAATTATTCATCACAAAACGTTCTGATAAACTCCAAAAAATCGAGAACGAGTTTTTGTATTATGAATTCCTGCCAGACGAACTGAAAGTGTTTTTCCTGAAACCAATTCAGCTTGAAAAGACAAAAGATTGGTATTCCTATAAGCTTGAAAAACTCAATATTCCAGATGTCTCAATCCTCTGGGTGCATAGTTCGTTTTCGCAAAAAGAATTCTCGATTTTGCTCGATAAACTATTTCTTTTTTTGGCGAAAAGGCCGAAAAAGGAATTGCAAGAAAACGTGCAAGACAAAGCGACCAACCATCTGTATATCAATAAGGTAGCCGACCGTATCGAAGAACTGAAAACGAAACCAGAATACGCCACCATTGCCGAGATAATCAAAAACAGCACATCGGTTGGTACGATTGATAAGTTGTTTGATCTGTACAAAGAAAAGCTGAATACTATTCTGAAAAAGAAAAACTACAAGCCAACTTTGGCTTTGAGTCATGGCGATTTGTGTGCGTCTAACATGTTGTACGACAAACGGATAAGTATTTTGAAACTGATCGATCCGCGTGGTGCCGACACGCAAGACGGCTTGTATTTCGATTCGTATTATGATGTCTGCAAACTTTCTCATTCGATCATGGGCGATTATGATTTGATCAATAACGGCTTATTCGAACTTACCTATACCAATAATCTACAGATACAGCTCGTTACCGACAAATTGCCTAACAATGACCTTTTTAAGAAGCTATTCTTAAAAAAATTGGCCGAAAATAATTTTGATCCCGATTTGGTCAGGATTTTTGAAGCTTCCCTATTTATCAGCATGTTGCCTTTGCACATCGACAATCCGAAAAAGGTATTGGCATTTGTGTTGAACGCCATCCAAATTCTAAACTAAATAGAAACGAAGTGAAAACAAATTACGAATTGACCGACTGTACTTTTATCAACCTGAGTTATGCATGTATAATTCTGTTCTCCGTTTTTCCACTTCTGTTTAGTCTTCCTTTTCGGATTCACCTTGATCTTCCGTATGAAGGTGCTTACAGAATGTACATTGGTCAAGTGCCTTTCAAAGATTTTGGAATTCCTTTTGGATATGCCTTTTTTTTAATTCCAACTTTATTCTTCCACCTTTTCGGCCCATCACTTGCGTCACTTTTATATGCGCAGGCATTTCTCAATTTGGTTTCAGGCATTGCATTGGTCAGTGTTCTAATGTCTTTGAAAACACAGCGATCTATCCTCTTTATCTCCGTTTTTGTCTACTGTGTTAGCTATATTTTCATCTATTTCTGGCCTTGGCATACCCATACTGCTTACACGTATGGCCTTGTGGCTCTTGCATTTATCCTGAAAATAAACGAGGAATCTTCCAAATTGAAAGCGATTGTTTTGGCAAGTTTGGCAGGTTTGTTTTCCTTCCTATCAATGTTTACCAAGCAAGATTACGGAGGGCTAAATCTCGTATTTTGCCTTGTCGTACTGGCTGCACATTGGTATTATGTACGCAATAATTGGGCTGGGTTTAGTTTCATTGCTTCATATGGTCTTGTGGCATTGGTTACGATTGTTCCATTGCTGAAATACGATTTTGGGTATTGGTTCAACCATGGGCAACCGCCACATACGGCACGTCTAGAATCGATTGATTTCATGAACGAACTGTTTTTGGGTGCCAATTGGGAGAAGTTCTATCTGCTTGCAATTGTGATCGTTTTATATACTCATGCCCACAATTTCAAAAAAAATATACAGGACAAAACGTATGTTTTGATGCTACTGATAGTACTTGGGATGATAGCCGAAGCCTTGCTTACGAAAGTGACAAGTCGTATGTCGACCGAAACAACCACTTATTATCACGCCTTTGCGATAGCATTTATTTTGACCCAGATTTCTTCCAAGATCCAATTGAACCGTGTTTTTACGCTAGTTCCTATTTTGGGTCTGACAATGCTCTGGTGGTCGCCATTGTATTGGAAATATGCAGGGAGAATTTTTAATCTGGGCGAAAGCAAAATTCCGCGTAAAGCAACAGAAACTAAAGTACAAGTGGGCTGGGAATTGTCAGAATTCAAAAGCTTGAAAAAGATCAAAATTCCCGTGGCTACCATTGTAGGAATAAGAAGACTAAAGCAAATGGAGCAATTCAAAAAGCCGACAGACACGAAGGTGATGAACCTGACAGAACTTACTTCTTTGCCTGCTGAACTTGGTTACACACCGCTCAGCGGAATCCCGCTTTGGTACGATTTGGACGTGGCTATTTTCCCTAAACAAGTGGACGAAATAAATACCAAAATCAAAAACCAAGAATACGATGTGTTTCTCTTCGAAAGTGT
>JAYVIX010000375.1:0-3193 GCA_043769845.1 Cytophagales bacterium | reverse complement strand
ATGTTTACGAAGTAACTCGCTCATAGGTAATTAATAGTTAATAATTAAAAATTAATAGTTCGTTGATGGTTATATTAATGGTGTAAGCAATTAATTAATAATTAACTGCTTGATTTCAAGCAGTTTTGCCAGTTCTTCTCGGTTGGTTTGCCAATACGATTTGTAATATTCTTCCGTTGGGCCAAAAGATTCCAATTCGGAAACTATTGCCAAGGGAATATGCAAAACATGGTTTCGATAAAAAGCTTTGTTGAATGAATATATTTCCTTGCTAGTATGCGCCAAGAGCTTTCGGGTGAAATTCAAACTCCACTCATAGTTCGCTTCTTGCAGGAATTTGACGATGGCCAAAGGATATTTATCGACATACAGAATCGCATATTTTTCACGGTCGGCCAAAGGCAATAATCCGATCAGTTCTATAAAAACGCTAGACGCATGGTCGAGTAAAAAGCGTGCCCAACGGGTATCTTTGTGCAAAAGCGCGGCATCAGAAAGTGCGTCCAAGAAAGTAGAATATCTTTTGTTGAATTGTTCGATGATTTGGTCGGGACTGAGGTTCAAATGTGTTTCCCAAACCGATGGAGGAATGGCCGAAAGTAGCTGAAAAGCAATCCATTCGGTATCGGTTCTATTTTTTTCGCTGCTTAATTTGTCAATGTTATATTTGAATAATAATTCATTTATATCTACTTCTTTTTCGATTTTCAAAACCTGCTTGCTAACAATGCCCAAGGTCTTTTCTTCTTTTACATAAATCAGTTTCTGGGCTTCGGAGATAAACAATTGCATGACGGAAGAGCCTGGAATTCGTTTCAGCAAATTCACAGTTTCGTCTTTTACTTTTTGGGCTTTTTCAGCTAGAAGCGATTCGAGCCAAACTAAATCTGTTTCGGAAACCGATTCTTCTAGCACCTTTAGCAGACTGGCTTTGGTGTTGGCGTTTTCTTCTGCCCAAACCGATTGCAGCCATTGCAATCCTTTGTTGGCATCGGTTTTTCTGATTTCGGCCAATGCTTTTTTGCGATTGTCTAGCTTGCCATTAAGCCAAGTTTCTTCTAAGTTTTCAGAGTCAGCTTCAAATGTCCATTCTGGATTCAGTGTACTGAGCCATTCTGCACGTTTGCCGCCACATTGCATTACAAGTGACTGAATAGAAGCATGTTGTTTGGCTTTTTGCAACAAAATAGGAAGTTGTTGTGGTTTTACCAGTTGCTTGTCTTTATGGCATTCTTCTAGCCACAATTGCAACAGTGGCAAATGGTCTTCGTCTAGAATTCGACCAATTAGTTGTATCATGTGCGCACTACAATAGGGCAATGTTTCGTCTTCGCAAGCGGCCAGTTGTACATCCGATTTGTCGGCTGTGATGGTGCCGCATTGGCGAAAGTTAAAAGCCAGCGCAGTCGTTTTCAGAAATGCGGTTTCCTTGTTGGTTTCGGTTTGAAATTGTTCCGTCCATCGCCCTATGCTTTCGGGAAGTTCGCTGGCATTCAAGGATTTTTTGTCCGTTCCAAGGATAGCCGTGTTTACTATTTGATTCCAGAACTCGCTCATATCGTAAAATAAGTTTCCATTGCCCAAGCACCACGTATTTCGTACCTATTTTCCTTCCCCGTTAGAAACACAGGAATGGGTTTTGCACCAGCAATTGCGAGCAATTTCCAGATTTTTTCTTCAGTGTTTTTCAGATTTACCACATGGCCTTTTTGGTCTTGCAGCAGCCAGTTGTTTCCTATTCGCACAGGTTTTAAATTGTTGACCAGCAAAGCATGTTCGTCTATGAGCGGATTAGCAGTACTGATTTCGGCTTCGTAAGCATTCATGGTTTTCAGGTCTACAAAACCATTTACTTGGCTGATGGTGCTCGATTGAAATTGTTGTTTCACGATGGCGCGTTGCGCGACCGTTCCGGGAAAGAAAACCAATTCGGCATCATAACTCATGCCTGGCATCAACCTGTTTTCGGGTACAGATGTGCGCACAAAAAACTGTAATTGCACCGCATATTTGTTCGTTTTCTGACCGAGGAGCCATGTTTTTTCAGTGATCAGGTTATTCTCCTCGGTGCTTAATGTGCCCAGAACTAGCCAATTGTCTCTTGTTCCTTCCTGGTTTTTGATTTCGTCCAAGTTCTGACTAAAACCAATCGCAGCTCGTATTTCGGCTTGTTGGACTTCGCTCAATTTTTCCAAATATTGAAAAGATTCACATAGGATATACACACGAATCAGTTTATCCAAAAAAGCACTTTGCCAACCATCGGCATAGAAATTGGTTGCGCCCAGCGCTTTCACCATGTACGATAGTCCCGAAGCTTGCGCATCGACCATACGTTTGGCCATGTTGTCCCAATAGGAATAGTCTTTTTCGGGCAAGTTCAGCAAGCCATTGCGCACGATGTCTTTGAGCCATAGTTGCAAATCGGCAATGCCATTGGTGACTTTTTTTTCTCGTTCGACCTTGCGCTTGTTTTGCGCCTCTATATCGACTGGCTTTGCGGCCGCTTCATTTTTTGTTTCCTCTTTTTCGGCCCGTTTGCTGATCCAGTCGCTCACCCAAGCGGGAGCTTCGGCTGTGCTGAATGAAGCATTGTTGCGGACGTACAAAAGCAAAAGTGCCAAACCATGTTTGCACGGAAACTTACGGCTTGGACAAGTGCATTTGAAGGCAATATTTCCAATATCGATTTGGGTGCGATAGGGATCTTTGCCACTTCCTTGGCATTCGCCCCAAAGAGCCAGTTCGTTTAGTTCACGTTTTTGCCATTTCGAAAGGTTGGCCAAATCTTTTCCTGCTTTCCTAGAACTATCGTCAGGAGCTAATGCTAATACCTGTTCTTCGCTTAGATTCATTTGGTAAAAAGAATAGAAATCAAAAATGGATGATTAAAAATTAGGACCTACTATTATAAATGTGAAAATAGAGGGAATGTTTAATACGCAATAATTATTTAGATTAAATTATTGAAGAGGTTTGAAATTAAGCCTCCTTCGGAATCTATTATTTCAAAAATATATGTGATGATAATGGCATTTCATCTTTCAAGATGCCTAATTGCAGTTGCTGGAAAGTTGGGTCGCTGTATCGAATTGCAGGTTTTAATATGCAATAAATATCCTTATTAATTTTTATAAGTCAATTCGTAGACCTATTGTAGTTGAAAAACTTAACAACCCTGAGAAGAAAGTGG
>JAYVIX010000374.1:0-10846 GCA_043769845.1 Cytophagales bacterium | reverse complement strand
CAAGAAAAACCTGAGCGATTATTGAAATATTTTCAGCATCAAGATATCAAATATGCCGCTTGAAAAAATCACATTCCTGTGCCGTCAGGTTAATAAAGCTCAAGACTTCTTCTAACCGTTATTTAGTCGCGTTATATCGTCATACTTTTGAAGACGCAGCTCTTCGCCCTATTATCAACGAAATACTTTTAGAAGTCGAGTTGAAACCTGGGACATTTAAATTCTTGCGTCAGATTTTCAAAGTGGCCGACATGCGAGACGATTTCTTGAGCTATGGAATTTTGGCCAAAAGATTTGAGCAAACTCCATCTGGGTTTTCATCAGGTGAAGGATGGATCAATACACCTTCTGGCTATGTGGAATTATCCAAAGAAATAGTAAAAGAAAACAGTACACTCGCGTTTTCGAATAAAACCAAAGCTTACTTCAACAGAAGGGTACTGAGGGATTTGCGAGGCAAAGGAGACGACAAAACCGAATATACTTCCATGGCCACAGGAATCCTTTTGGCCTTTGACGATACAAAAGACAAACGCCCCCCTTACACCAACACCACGCATCAATATATACAGAACCCTGCTGGCAGGGGTGGCAATTGGCAAAATTTCCTCACCCATTACGATTCTTATGCCGATTTGCAATCGTTCAATTATATCCTTTACAAACATAGCCCCCGTTACGAACTTGTAAATGACAAATGGACATGTGCAGGCAATTAAACCCCAGGCAACCCAGCTCCAAAAGCACGAGAAGAAGGCTACCCTTCTCTTTGGGACATAGACCCTGAAAATATCATTCGACTTTTGGCCAATTCAAAAGCCGAAAAAGTGCATGAATTTGCCTTAAAAGTATTCAGGGCGAATACTGCTTTTGCGAACTTGGTTCAGATAGAGGATACCATCTCTTTTTTAAAGTCGCCTTTTGAAGAAACTGCTAAACTCGGTTTCAATCTGGCCAAAGAAAAATACGACCGTAACAACCCACAAAAAGGATTGGTGATTGCGATGTTGGAATCACATCATCAAGAAGCCGTATCTACTGCCCACCAATGGATTTCGGAACAAAAAGAGGTCTTTCTACAAGATGTTGCCTTTGTTACATCCCTTGTTTTGAGTGAAAACGAAAACACTCGACTTTGGACGAGAGAATGGTTGAGTTTGCATGCGACAGATGCTTCCATTGGAGAGTCCATTCTCGCCAAAACGCTGTCTCTCCTACTCTCTACGAAACAATTGGTTGCTGATGAAGTATTTGTAAGCAGTGTAATTGACACATTATTAGCTGTTTTTCCAGCTTGGATTCGGAAAATACACCTCGACACTTTGCTTTCGTTCATTACACATCCCAATTTGGTCGTGCAATTGGCTGGAGCCAAACTTTTGGTAAAAAACCAAGTCGGAGCAGAACAAATTCCAGAACAGATTTTGTTGTCGTTGATTCGTTCGGAAAAGGATTCAGTACGAGCAGTTGGCTTGGAACTGATAGGACGTTTGCCAGTTGAAAAACTAGTAGACAAAAAGAACTTACTGATCTCACTTTTGCTTTCGCCACTTGGCGATTTACGAAACAATGTACGCCCAGTACTTGGCAAAATCGTACAATATGATCCAGAGTTTGCCAAAGAACTTATCGAATTACTGGTGCCATCTTTGCTCATGCCCGAAAGTTACGAAGGGCTGCATCAAGACATTGTAGCGTTCTTTACGGGAGCTGACATTTTACCTCATCTGGCTTATTTAAGCAAAACCAAAGTGCTTGCTCTTTCAAGATCACGCAATAAAAGTGCACAGATTCTGGGTCTTGCCCTCTTTAAACAAAATATCCCAACAGAAGAACTTACGGTAGAAGAACTAGTAAAACTGGCTAGTAACGCACAACTGGAAGCAAGAGAATATACATGGCAACTCTTTAATAAGTTTGCAGAAAAAATAAAACAAGAAAAAGAAGAAGCCATCAAAATCACCGATTCCTATTGGGTCGATACAAGGATATTTGCCTTTGCCTATTTCAAGGAAAAGTTCGACATCCATGACTGGACTCCCAACTTGTTTGTAGGACTATGCGACAGTGTAAAGGAAGATGTGCAAGCTTATGGCAGAGAAATGATTACCAAATGTTTTGAAAGTTCCCAAGGAGAGTTTTACCTGCAAAGCCTAAGCCAACACCCAGACACGAAAATGCAGCTTTTTGCAAGCAATTACTTGGAAAGCTTCGCCAGTGGAAAACCTCAGCTTATCACAGGTCTTACTCTTTTCTTCCAAACATTATTGTCGCAAGTAAACAAAGGAAGAACTGCCAAAACAAGGGCTCTGGCATTTCTTAGAAAAGAAAGCCTTCAAAGCAAAGAAGTAGCCATGCTTACGGCACAAATCCTGAACAGAATTTCGGCAAGTATTTCGATTCAAGACAAGGCTAAATGCATTTCTATTCTATTGGAATTGCGCAAAAAATATCCCGAATTAGAAGTGTTAGTAAAAGTGAACCCTATACCAAATTACATCAAACAAGATTAACATGCAGTTCGACTATAAGTTTTCTGGAAATACAGAAGTAAAAAGCAATAGTTCTTCTGTGGGAATGAACTTCGCACCAGATGTATTGCGCGACCCAACTTATTTTATTGGGGAATTGAACAGCAAAATACCCTTTCGCGAGGCTATTTCGGCTCTACATGATATTGTGGTTTCCGATTTTCGTTTCAAACCAAAAGATAAAAGTGACTACAAAGCATGGGCGAACCAGCAAGAAGCTATTTGGTTGGCCGATTTTATGAAAGGCGAAAAAGAAGTGAAAGATAAAATTGAACCTTTGAGAGCTGAGTTAGATCGTGTTAGGAACGAAAAGACCAAAATAATGGCTCCATTCAATGTCGCCAAACAAAAATATTTCAACCATATCTACCTTTCAAATAGAGAAGCATGGATAGTTCTCGACCCCGTTATAACGGTGCATCCTGACGAACTATTCTTCGAGTGTTTCAGCAAAGACGAATCTTCGTATGGCAAACTGGGCTGTAGTTACAATGTGTTCCAAAACATTTCTGATTTCAAATGTGGCACGACAAATATCGACTACTCCTCCGCTTTGTATGATGAATTTCAAAAGATAAGACAATACAAAAAGACTGATTTCAAAATTGATCCTTCTGGTTTCGAAGTTCAGACCGAAAAGGAAGAAGTATACAAAGAAGTAAAAATCGACTTGCCCGATAGTTGGGTGCGTGGCTTCCTTCAAGTGAGCTCGGCCATGCAGCTTTCTTCTGTTAGCATCGAGCTGGACCCGATGGATATGCATAATATTTGTTTCATTCTAAAACGAAACAGAGAAAAAGAAGGACCTCGATCGCTGCGTTATGTATTGGAACCAGGCAAGCCTGTAAAACTGGTGTTTGATCCTTGGAATTTAGTATTAGAATGCCCACGATCCGTCTATCATGGAAAAGAAAAGATGGAAATAAGAGTCTGGGGGCGAAGAAGACTTTTACTCTTGGAAAGGCTTATTCCTGTGGCAAGGAAATTTACAGTGGTACTATTGGGCAACGGACTTCCCTCTTTTTATGTAGCCGACTTGGGCGATATGAATTTCACCTTGGGACTATCTGGCTGGACAGCCAACGATTGGTCTGCCCTTGGCAATTTTGACCTTTTGGCTCCTCGTACACAAGTAGATAGTTTCACGATGCAAAAGGTATACGTAGCGCTAAAAGAAAAATGGGTGGAAGATGCCGAATCTTTGGCCAAGCGGCTAGGAATCGATACCGCTACCACCACTGGAGCACTTTCGGCTTTTACACAGGCAGGACGAGTAATTTATGATTTAGATAAAAAAATGTATCGAATTAGGGAACTAAGCAGGGAATCTTTACCAGTGGAATCTTTGCGATTTGCCAATGAAAGGGAAGAGTCAGCTAGCAGGTTTGTGGAAACCAACAAAGTGACCCTACGTGTACAAGAGACACCAGAAAAAGCATTGTTACTCACTGGTTCTGTGGTAGATAAAAATCAAACCTTTCAGGCAATGTTGGTTTTGGATTTAGACAATAAAATGGTAAAAGCCGAATGTGGTTGCAACTTCTATCAACAAAACAGACTAATGAAAGGGCCTTGCGAACATATATTAGGACTCCGTATTATGCACAGGGAAAAACAAAATCCAAGTTACATTTGGAATCAATAGAAAGTTAAAATTATATTTGTCATAAGCGGTGACGAGACGTTCAAAACCTTGCTATCTGGGCGGTGTATCACCGTCCGAGTTTTTAGATTACGAACGCTTCACTGGCTCGTTCTTTACTGTACGACCCTGCCTACTATACGTCATTTCCGGGAAGACTTCCAGGAAGTGAAATAACGTATAGTAGGCGTGTCGCGGGAGTTGACCGATCCAGTCTTTAAGAATGTACGAAGGCGTCCGTCACCGCATTTTTTCGATTTATGAGCCAAACGCCAGACACTCGACAGCAGTTGTACGACCGCATCAAATCGTCTACCAAAGATGCGGTAATATTGGAAGAAATGATTCGTCTGGGTTTCTGGAAAAGAAATGAAGATGCTCCAAGTTATCCCGAACAACTCATCCTGCAAGAAGCAGACCTAGTAAAACAATTCAACGAACTCACCGAGAAACAACGTCTTTACCAAAACCGTGAAGCGGCTCTCAAAGAGATGCGTAAGACCCGTTTGGCGGAGTCTAAACTAAAACGAAAAGAAAAAAAACTTCTTAGAGTTCAGCAAAAGGAGGAAAAAGCGAAAAACTGGAAAGAAAGAAATGCCAAGCTCATCACTTTTCTTGGAGAAGGCGTTTCCAATAGACTGAACGAAACTGATCATAATACCGAAAGACTATCAAAACATGGATTGACTCCATTCTCTTCAGAAGAAGAACTGGCAGAAGCCATGGGAATTACCGTTTCCGAACTCCGCTTTCTGTCTTTCAGTAGAGAAGTAAGTGCCATCAACCATTACCGCAAATTCAATATTCCGAAAAAAACGGGAGGCAGCCGTACCATCTCGGCACCGATGCCTCGGCTCAAGAGTGCCCAACATTGGATCTTGGAATCGGTTCTAAACAAGTTGGAACTTCATGAAGCAGCCAACGGGTTTGTAAGAAAAAAAAGCATTGTGACCAATGCACAGCCACATCTTCAATCAGATGTGCTTCTCAACCTCGACCTGAAAGATTTTTTTCCTTCGATTTCATATCCTCGGGTAAAAGGCTTATTTAAAAGCCTCGGATACTCTGAAAAATTCGCTACCATCTTTGCCATAATCTGTACAGAACCAGAGACTGACGAAGTGGAATTGGACGGCAAAAGATATTTCGTTGCAGTCTCGGAACGAAAACTTCCACAAGGCGCTCCAACAAGCCCCGCTATTACCAATCTGATTTGCCGAAAACTGGATGCCAGACTATTAGGTTTGTCTAAGAAGTATGATTTCCTCTATACCAGATACGCGGACGACCTTACTTTCTCTGCCAAAGGAGATGCCAGCAAACAAGCTCATCAGCTTTTGTCCAATATTAGGAAGATATTAAAAGACGAAGATTTTGTTTTGCATCCTGAAAAGTTAAAAATACTGCGCAAAGGCAACCGAAAGGAAGTAACTGGTATTGTAGTGAACGACAAACTAGGGGTCGATGCCAAAGAATTGGATCGTTTCAGAGCCTTGCTTTACCAAATCGAAAAGGAAGGAACGCTACAAGGGAAACATTGGAACAATGCACGCAATTTACTGCCTTCCATACAAGGCTACGCCAACTTTGTATACATGGTCGATCCGATAAAAGGCCTTCCTCTCAAAACCCGTGTGAAAGCCATTTTGATTAAACACGACTTCAAGCATCAAATAAGGCACAAACCAAAATCGCAACAAACTAAGGAGCAACAAGAGGCACTCAAAAATGCACCTGACAAAAAACCTTGGTGGAAGTTCTGGTAAGTTTTAATTCCTGAAATTTAAAGGTGGATTTCTTTCCATCCTCTTCCAACAAGGCGAATTGGTTGCGTTGGGAGGTAGACAGGATGGACATAATTTTTGAATTCGTCTCGCACTGCATCAATATTTCAGGCGTATCGTACTGAATATCATAGACTATTGCCCTAGTATCATCTGTAATAACCACTGCATTTTCTACAATAAATTTGGCGCTTGTCACTTCAATGTCTTCCGCAAAAAGAGGACTACATTCCTTTATTTGCCATAATTCAGGACGAAATAAAAAACAGCCCGCTCGCGTCACTACAAGAAATCGCAAAGAAGTGTTCTGATCAGAGGTTTCTAGTTTGTAGATTTCAGCTGGGCTTCAACTCGTAGTAAACGATATCGTTACTTGGATTGGCTACTTGATCGGTGTAATGCAAGCCATAAAATTCTGCATAGGGCAATATAAACACACCTCGAATATCCGTGTCAGAAGTCGGAGTGTTTAAGCCATACGCCTTGCTACCGCTAATGCATTGAAGAAAGACGTGTTTTTGTTGGTCGTGTATCGTTTCAAATTTCATTGCTCTATTGCATAAACCTTGTAAGGGTTTTGAACCCTTACAAGGTTGCATTACTTTCAAAAATCCCCATAGTTCACTTGCAAACATGGCAAGCCTAGTTCTAATCTCCACAAGTCTACTACTTGGTCACGGTCGTCTAGGACAAAGCGGATGTAGTAGTGGTTCTGTACATGGTTTTCGAACAGTTCTTTTTTGACGACTGCATCTTTTCGTTGGTCGCCAGTAGCTCGCATGTACAGGGCTTGGTACGTGATTCTATTATTGGCCAACCATCTTTCGGTGGCTTCCCTCGCCTTTTCTTCTCGACCCGACATCAGGATAAGTGCATTGCCCAGTTGCTGATAGGTTTTGGCCAATTCCACAATAGGTTCGTTCGCATCGTCAAACTCGCACGCTTGGTGGTCAAAAGGGCTTCTTCCTTTCAGAATAGCCAATGTGCCGTCCAAGTCGCAGATGATGGCTGGTGGCAAATCCTTGTTCTGCACTTTATAATGTGGGCCACGTTCGTCTCCTAGTACATGTTGCTTGTACATTCGTAGGATTACGTTTTTACCCACTTTCTTTTCACGAACAGCATCTCGATCCAAACATTCTTGCAGTGAAGTGCCGATTTCTTTCATTTCCAATTTTACCTGATCGCCTGTTTCCTTCACATAGTTTTGTACCACTTGGGTGATGCGTTCTACTGGTCGGTCTGTCAGGTTGGTGTCGTCTATCACCACATGTTTGCCTGCTTTCAAGGCTTCAACCAACATCATGTCACGCACCTTTTCCACAAACTTCTCGTTGGCCGTGGTGTGGTGACTATTGTCGAGCATGGCGCGTAGTTCGTCCTTGTTCAGACGTTTGTACTGGCCAGGATTCTCGTCCACCAGTTGCTTGGCGTAGGTCGATTTTCCACTTGCTGGCAAGCCTTTTAATATCAATACTGTTTTCATTTTCTTTAGCTTAAAGCCAAAAGCTCAAGGCAGAAGGCTTTTTTAAATTTTAGTTTCAATGGGTTTCTCTAAAAACCTCAAATTTGTTTTTTAAAGCCCCATTCCTGTTTCCCCGAAGGAGAAATGATTAGCGGAAATGAGGTTTTTAGAGGTGCGCTCAACGCTTTCAGCTTTTGCCCTTTAGCTTTCTGCTCTTTTAAACGGTTTCTCAAACTTTGGTTTGATCATTTTCCAGATCACTTCATCGTACGATTTGCCGTCCAGCATTTTGAACAAAATAGCAGGATAAGAACAGGTTTGAAAATACAAAGCGGTTTCTTTTCTCTCCTCCCCTATAATCTTGAATTCGTTTTTGGCAATGGTCTCAATGTTGGCATATTCTTTCAAGAGCTTAGCCTTGGTTTCTTTCACCCAATCGTAAAACTCGTCTGGCACACGATCCAAAATGGAAAGCAAGTCTTTGCCGTCTTTTAGGTATTCCCAGATGTCCTTATTGGAAATGCCCGTCACGATTCGATGGATGCGTTGGTATTCCTCAAACTTTACCTTTAGGCGGTAACCACTTTTGAACTTCACCACAAACCCTTCTTTGTTGTCTTCCTCCTTTTCCTTGAGTGCATGCAAATCGTTCAGGCCATGGAAATGTTTGACCAAAGGAAAACCAAGGTCGTGCAAAGGCAATTCTAGTCCAGTAGCCGTTTCGGTGATGGCTAACAAGACCAATTCCTGCTTTGCTCCATAATCGATCACGATCCTGTTCTCTGGATAAATGATTTCGAAGAGGTAGGTATAGTTTTTATCTAGCTTGTCGATAGCATGTTGGTATTCCGAATGCAACATTTGGGAGGCTTTGATGGCTTGCTCGCTCATAAAAGCGCCTCTTGTCGCTATTTTTGGCATATCGCCCGCCCAATACAAAATACCCAATGAGCCATCCATTTTTTCGTACACTTCGAATGGCTCGCTTGGAATAGCTTGGTCTGCCATCTCGCCCAGATTGAAGAACTTCTGGAACGGACGAGCCACCAAGTTATAGGAAGTATCCATAATTAAACCGCGACAAGCCAAAGTACACTCGTTCCACACACGGTCGTATTGTGCTTTTGGCGTGTAGTTGTAAATGTACAAGGCATGTTCGGGGTGTTTGGTCACCTTCACATAGTCTTGGGCAATCATCTCGTGTAGCAAAGTCAGATTCATGTGCTTTCTCTTTATGCTGACAAAGATGCGAGGCTAGTGCGCAAGGTTTCTGCGCAGTGGAATATATTTTAAAAACCTTTCAAAAACTCATTCAAACGACACTTTCACTAAGTAGAAATATAGATACACTAAGTCTAGATTTCAGACGCAAATTATACATTCTATCATTGTGCATAAATCATATCACAATGAGCAATTTCAAAAAAATACTAGGAAGCAGCACCGCTATTGTTTTAGGAATATCAGCAATAGGTTTTTACACTTCAAATCGAACGGAACAAGTACAGGCCACACCGAGAGAGATAGAAACAACTCAAGTAATTCAAGAGCCACAAAGTAAAAATGGAAATAAAAAAATACAAGTAGTATTTGCGCTAGATGCCACAGGAAGTATGGGAGGTCTGATTGGTGCGGCAAAAGAAAAAATTTGGTCGATTGCAAGCAGTTTTGCTCAGGCTGATTCTACTACGGTAGAAGTTGGTTTGGTTTTTTATCGCGACAAAGGAGATGAATTTGTGACGAAACGTATTCCACTTTCGGCCGATATCGACAATGTGTACGAACAACTGATGGCAATTGCTGCCGATGGTGGTGGCGATTCGCCAGAAAGTGTCAATCAGGGACTAAACGAGGCAATTACTAAAATGGAATGGAGCAATGATTCCTCTACTTTTAAAAGTGTTTTCTTGGTGGGCGACCAACCGCCACACATGGATTATTCTGATGATATAAAATACACACAATCTTGTCTCATCGCTCAGAAAAAGGAGGTCGTGCTCAATACCATTTTAATGGGAAACGATTCGGAAGCAAAAAGCATTTGGAAAAAAATTGCCAGTTGCTCCCAAGGCGACTTTATTCAAGTAGACATGAATGCAAATAATATGACTGTAGAAACGCCTTATGACGATAAGATTGCAGAACTATCCTCAGAAATGGACAACACCAGAATGTATTATGGATCGACTACCGAGAAAAAGAAACAATCCGAAAAGACGATTCAAAGCAGTAAATTAAAAGCCAATATTTCTACTTCTACTGCCGCCAGACGTGCCGAATACAACATAGATACCAAAACCGGCAAAGAATCTTATTTAGGTACAAATGAACTACTTAACGATTTCAAAGAAGGCAAAGTAAACCTAAATACAATCGCTGAAGAAAAGTTACCAGACGAAATGGCTAAAATGAATACCGCTGAGAGAGCTATATTCTTAAATGAAAAAATCAAACAAAGAGACCGCATTTCCACCAATTTAAAACTACTGATTGATCAGCGGAAAGCCTTTTTAGACAGTGAACTAAAAAAGAAGAACAAAGAAGAAGTTGAAAATTCGTTTGACTATACGATTTATGAAAATGTAAAAAAGCAAGCTGCTAAAAAGAAAATCAACTTGAAGGGAAAAGCGAAATTGTAAAATTAAATTTGTTTATATCATTAACAAAAAGACTCATTAATTCGATATTAATGAGTCTTTTTGTCTTAAATAAAATATTACCCAAATTGCCTCTTTTCTTAATCTCTTTCGAAACCTAACTACAATTGAAACGCAAAATAACATTCGCATTTGTATTCATATTTAGTTTCTCTTTTAGCCAAACAATTACCTTAAATTTTGTTGGTAACATTATGCCTGGCACTTCCTTTCCAGACAGCAGTTACTTACCTCTGAAAAACTGGAAAACTCTTTTCGACAATGTAGCCCCTACTCTCAAAAAAGCTGACTATACAACAGGAAACCTAGAGGGCGTACTTTTGAATGGCAAACTTCCAACTAAAAATTGCAAATCAGAAAAACATTGTTTCAGTTTCAAAATCCCGAATATTTATTCTTCTATTTTGGTAGAAGCTGGATTTGACGCGGTGAATCTAGCCAATAACCATTGCCTCGATTTTGGAATGCAGTTTCGAATCGGGGCAAATTATCTCGACTAAACAGATAGGCCGAGGCATTCCTGTGATTGACAAATTGCATAAAGGAGCTTCGAGAATGAAAGAATTGAGTGCTTTGGATTTTCCTGAATCTTTTTTGACAATAGATGATACCGGCAAACTTTCCAAAGCCTCAAGGAACAATATAAATCAATGCCAGAGTGGGGAATTTTATATAGTAGCAGGTAGCTTTCAGCAATCAGAAGCATCTCTAAATCAGATAGAAATACTAAAATCGACTGGCTACTCTCCTACTATAGTTCATTATTT
>JAYVIX010000373.1:0-6743 GCA_043769845.1 Cytophagales bacterium | reverse complement strand
CCATATTTCATTTCGTACACCTTGTTGCCTGCCGAATTTTTAGTTGTGTCTACCGAAACTACACCACATGGAAGGTTGTAAGCTTCCATCCGAGCACTTACTTCAGGATTGAGTTTGTTGTTGATGTAGTCATTGACATCTTCTAGCACCGCATCGGCAGCCGATGAGCCAGATTGGTCACTTTGTTTTGTGCTCGCCACCACGGGCGTTTCTTCAATGGTAGGTTCTACTTCTTTTTTCTTTTGACAAGCAACTAAGCTGTTCACTAAAAAGATACCTAAAAGTACGTAGAAGTTGAAAGAATGGAATCGTTTCATGGTTTTGAAAAATTTAATCTTGATCCGGGCAAATGGGGAAAAGTAACTTCTATTTATTCCTTTTCCTCCACTCTGAATTGTACAATTCTTGCGATGAGTTCGTAAGGAATGGGCTGATCTAGCGGAAATTGAACCGAACCTTTTCCTTGTTTGTATTTGCCCAATTCGTC
Organism: Cytophagales bacterium; assembly: GCA_043769845.1. Classification (GTDB taxonomy): domain Bacteria; phylum Bacteroidota; class Bacteroidia; order Cytophagales; family UBA9547; genus UBA9547. The sequence continues at coordinate 6,256 of JAYVIX010000373.1, read as the reverse complement.
TTTGAATTGTGCGTGTCCGGTAGGTGTGGCATAAAAGCCGATGTGTTTGGCATAACCAGCAAAATACACCAACGGTTTTTGGCCGATTTTGTAAGCGGGCATTCCATAAGAAATGCTTTCGCTGGCTGTAGGTGCGTTATTTTTGATGATTTCTCGAACGAGTTTTAGCTTTACTTGAACCGCTTCAGGAAAGCAATTGATATATTCGCCAAATGTTTCGTATACTTTATTCATGTTCAAATTTCATACATAAAAGTTAAAAAGCGATGGAAAAATGAGCGCCATCAAAACTCTTGGTTTTTTAACCATCTTTACATTCAGTTTGTGTAATCTAAAGTTAAATTATTAAATGAATAAATATTCATATATTTTTTTGGTATTTCTAATCTTAGGACTATTTTCCTGCCGAAAAACCAAAGACTTAACCTCGCCTACGGTCGAAAATGTGGAGTATTATCCGCTGAAAGTGGGAAATTATAGCATTTATCAAGTTCAAAAATCGAACTATGGTCTCACGGGGCGTACTGATACTTCGTTTCAACTAAAAAATGTTTTTCAGGAATCGTGGACCGATTTGGAAGGCGATGCAAGTGTTAAAATAGCTCGGTACAAAAAAGGAGAAAACGCTATCTCGTTTGTTTTGGATTCTATTTGGCACGCCAAAACAAAATCGAGCCAAGTGATTGTTACAGAAAATAATGTCCCTTTTTTGAAACTCCACATGCCACTTTCAGAAGGTAAAGTTTGGAATGGAAATTTATTCAACTCTTCGGAAGCCCAAAACTACAAAGTGAGCAATCTGGCAACACCTTGGGGCGAGTTTGCAAATACCGTTACCATTGTTCAACAAAATGTTTCCAATAGACTTTATCGAGAATACATTGCGGAGATATATGCGAAAGATATAGGTTTGGTTTACAGAGAATTACAGAACGTAAAACTAGAATTCAGCACAGGCAGGATCACCGAAGGAACTGTGGTAAAGCAAACACTAACAAGCTATGGCAAAGAGTAGATTTTTGTTGCTTTTGCTGATGGCAAATATGAGTCTAGGCTTTGCACAGTCATCCTATTTTTTTGTTCAGTTTAAAGACAAAAAATGTACGATTCCTGCTTCTATATCTCTATCTCAAAAAGCCATTCAGCGAAGGCAAAACCAACACATACAGCTAGATAGCTCCGATTTTTCAGTCAACTTGGAATATGTTTCGAAGCTGAAACATTTTTCAAATTTGACATTTTTATACGCAAGTAAATGGGAAAATGGTATTCTTGTTCAATGTGATAAAAGTATTGCGCATAATATTAAAAATGAGTTATTTGTAAAAGAAGTTAGGAATTTGGGGGAAGTTAGGAATTGCGATTCTCAAAAGCAGGCTTTGATGAGTGTTTCGCAGAACGAGGAAATCAGTTATGGAAATTCGTTTGCTCAAATTCAGAATCTGGGCGCAGACAAAATGCACGAAGAGGGCATTACTGGCAAAGGAATTTATGTAGCCGTTTTTGATGGGGGTTTTCGAAATACGGATCAAGTGACTTCGTTAAAACCTTTGTTTGAAGACAAACGAATAAAATTTACTTATGATATTGTAAGCAATTTATTAGATGTTTATACCAAACATACTCATGGTACAAACGTGCTTTCGTGTTTGGCTGGTTATGCACCTGGCAATTTGATTGGGACTGGATATGGGGCTGATTTTGCCCTTATTATTTCCGAAGATGTGGGTTCTGAACGATTGGTTGAAGAATACAATTGGCTTCGTGCGGCCGAAATAGCGGATAGTCTTGGAGTAGATATTATTTCCTCTTCACTGGGTTATTATTCATTTGATATAGCTTCCGAAAATCATGTTTTGAGCGACTTGGACGGCAAGACGTCCATCATCACCAAGGCCGCAAAAATGGCAACTCGAAAAGGGATTTTGGTTGTGAATAGTGCTGGCAATAATTATGGCGATACACAATGGCGTAATATCGTTTTTCCATGCGATGCCGATTCGGTTTTGTCGGTTGGAGCCACAAATCCAGACGGAACCAAAGCTTCTTTTAGTGCGATTGGACCTACAGTTGATGGCCGTGTAAAGCCAGATGTATCAGCTTTAGGTGTCGGTGTGGTGATTAATAGTACTGGGACTTCGTTTTTTGATGCCTCTGGCACTTCTTATTCGGCTCCTTTGGTGGCGGGTTTAGCGGCTGGTTTGTGGCAGTTGGATTCTACACTTACCAATATCGAATTGCTCAATGCGATCAAACAATCGGCCAATTTGTATTGCGCCCAGAACAACCAAATAGGAGCAGGAATTCCCAATTATAGTCTTGCTGCACAGTTGATTAGAGATCGAACGCAAATCAATTGCGAATTGGCGGCAGGCATTTCAATGTATCCAAATCCGGTACTGGACATGGTGACGTTTGAATTTGGAATGGAGAGTTTCGAAATAGATCTTGACTATCAATTACTCGACATCAGTGGTAGGGAAATGATGTCGGGTTCGGGAGGAAATCTTGGAAACCTAAATCTTAAATTGGATTTGCGAACGCTAAAATCGGGTGTGTATTTCTTGAAATTAGATCAAAAAATACACAAGATTATCAAATTATAAATAAGTAAGTAGTTAACAGTTAATAGTTCTGGTATGAGTACTGGAGGGCAAAACCTCCCGCATGTTTTTAAATATTCTCTTACCTGTAACGCATTGCCAATGTGACAGACGAATAAAATGGGTAGTACTCACCTTTTTTAGCTAAAACCTAATCCCCAATTCCTAATCCCTTTTTAATTAATACTATCTTCGCCCAATAAAGAAATTGTATGACAAGAGGAGAAATTGTAACAGAAAAAGGAACAATGAAGGTGGAGTTTTATGATAATGATGCTCCTGATACGGTGGCTAATTTTGTAAAGCTGTCTAAAAGTGGTTTTTATGATGGATTGACATTTCATCGTGTGTTGCCAGGTTTCGTTCTTCAAGGAGGTTGCCCAGATGGAACAGGTCGTGGTGGGCCTGGTTACTTTATTAAATGCGAATTAAAAGGAGGTAATCAATACCACGATCGTGGAGTATTGTCGATGGCAAAATCTGAAATGCCTAATACAGGTGGCTCTCAGTTTTTCATCGTAATGACACGTGCTCAAACGGCACATTTGGATCGAAAACATACTTGTTTTGGTAAGGTTGTAGAAGGCTTAGAAGTAATTGATTTGATTCGTCAAAATGACAAAATTTTGAAGATAACGATCATTGAAGAAAAAGAGTAACCATATCTTTTGAGAATCGTAGTACCCTAAAAACCTTTTTAACGTTTCAAATTTGGAAAATCATACATCGAAAGACGCCCTGCTGGTAGAAGTAGCATGGGAAGTTTGCAATCAGGTAGGAGGAATTTATACCGTAATTCGTTCAAAAGTACCTTCGATGGTCGAAAAATGGGGCGAAAATTATGCTGTTTTAGGGCCCTATTTTCAAGCTCAGGCACAGTCGGAGTTTGAACCTCTTGAAGATCCAGAATGTCCTTTTTATCAAGCAGCGGTTGCACTTCGTAATAAAGGTTTCGAAGTGCATTATGGCCAATGGTTGGTGACAGGGAGGCCACGTGTGGTGTTGCTTAATCCATTTTCTGGTTATCATAAATTAGGTGAAGCAAAATACATTCTTTGGGAGCATCATAATATTTCCACTCCAGACGGAAACGACTTGTTCGATCAAGTAGTTTCGTTTGGAGAAATGGCACGATTGTTTTTCTGGGAATTGTACCATTCAACAGCCGAAACACATAAAATATTAGGGCATTTTCACGAATGGATGGCTGCTACCGCTATTCCTGGTTTGAGAAAAGACAACGCTCCAATTGGTACCATATTTACTACTCACGCAACGATGTTGGGTAGGTATTTAGCCATGAACGATCCTCAGTTCTATGAACATTTACCGTTTTTAGATTGGGAAAAGGAAGCCAAATATTTCAATATCCTACCAACCGTTTTGGTGGAACGTGCTGCAGCACATGGTTCGCATGTGTTCAGTACAGTCAGTGAAGTGACAGCCAAAGAATGTGTGGCTTTACTTGGTAGAAAGCCCGATTTGATCGTGCCAAATGGCTTGAACATTGAGCGTTTTACGGCACTACACGAGTTTCAAAATCTGCATTTAAAATACAAAGAAAAAATCCATCAGTTTGTGATGGGTCATTTCTTTCAGAGTTATTCATTTGAACTAGACAAAACCTTATACTTCTTTACATCAGGCCGTTACGAGTATAAAAACAAAGGTTTCGATCTTACCATTGAAGCTTTAGCAAGACTGAATCATCGTCTGAAAGAATCGGGTTCGGATGTTACAGTGGTGATGTTTTTTATTACCAAACAGCCTTATCATTCGGTCAATCCGCAAGTACTCCAGTCGAGAGCAGAGTTGGAAGAAATCAAAGAAACCTGCGAATCAATCGAAAAGCAAATAGGAGAGAGGATGTTCTATGCCGCAGCGGCTAGTACCGATTTGAAACTACCTGATGTGAATCAGTTTGTAGACGATTATTGGAAACTGCGTTATCGTAGGCTTTTGCAATCGTGGAAAACGCATCAATTGCCCAAAATTGTAACGCATAATTTAGTAGCTGACGATGATATTATTCATTTCTTGCGCACAACCAATTTGGTCAATAATGAATACGATCGTGTAAAAGTGGTGTATCATCCTGATTTTATTGCCCCTACCAATCCTTTGTTTGGGATGGAATACGGTCAGTTTGTGCGCGGTTGTCACATGGGTGTGTTTCCAAGTTATTACGAGCCTTGGGGCTATACACCATTAGAATGCGTGGCGCGTGGAGTTCCTGCTATAACAAGTGATCTTTCGGGTTTTGGAGATTATGTACTCCAAACGATGCAAGACAATATGGAACGTGGGATTTATGTCATCAATCGTAAAGACAAAAACTTCAACGATGCTGCCAATCAGATGACCGATTACATGTTCAATTACGTGCAACAAAGTAGAAGAGAGCGTATTACACTTCGAAACAAAGTAGAAAGTTCGTCAGAACTATTCGACTGGAAAGTGTTGCGTAGTTATTACGACCGAGCACACGATTTGGCTTTGAAACGTTTAGGGTAACACCTCATACTATACCTGACAAGTTTTAAAAACCTGTCAGGTATAAATTCATTAAAAAAGCTCCTTGAAAATCAATTCAAGGAGCTTTTTTAATGGATAATGGTTTTAAATTTTACTTGATATCAGCATGAATATCTAGTTTGAAGGTAATATTATCTTCAATCAGTTTATCAGCCAAATCTTGAAAAAAGCTTCCAGAGTTGTATTTAATCTCCCACTCGGTACGGTTGATGGTAACATCGCCAGTCACTAAAATCGATTTTTTAGAGTACTTGATAGTTGACATAAACTCGACTGGTTTTTTAATTCCTTTGATCGTCAGTTCGCCATTGATCTTGTAATTAGGTTGACCTTCAGGAACATCCAATCTTTCAGCCTTTATTACTTTGAAAGTAGAAGTCGGGAACTTAGCTGCAAAAAAGAAATCAGGCGATTTTAAATGATCGACCAAGTTTTTGTTGAAACCAGCGTCTTTGATATCTGAATCTACAATGCTTTTCATGTTGATGTACATGAAAGCGGTGGTAATTGTTTTGGTATCAATTAATACACTGCCCGATTGTATTTTTACAAAACCAGTATGTTCTTTTCCTACCCCTTTACATGTCCAGAAAATCTTAGACTTGTCGATGTCTACAATGTAAGTATCTGCTTTTTGTAGAGCTGTGGGCGTTTTTTTTATTTCTGATTTAGATTTTGGAACAAAAGAAGCCAAAAAAAATGCCGAAGTCAGTAAGCTGCCAATAACAAGTGTCTTTTTCATAGGTCGATGATGTTATTAGAATAAGTTTAAAATCAAACAATTATACGTAACCTTTCGTGCAAATGCAATACGTTTGCTAGTGTACGGTGGGCGCTTCTGTAAGTTTATTTAATGCGTCATTCATCCAATCTTCTGGCATGTTTTTGATGTTCTCTCTTAGTGCTTTCCCCCAGTTTTCAGACACATTTGCAAGGTCTTCTTTTTGGAAGCGATGTTCGGCAAATTTATAACTGTCTTTATTATAGAGGATAACATCAATCGGGAATTCTACATCATTGGCACTTACACGAGTAGAATCGAACGAAAGGAAGCCTGTTTTTAAGGCAATATTGATTGGAGTTTCGGGAGTGATGGTTCTGTCCAAAATCGGTTTTCC
>JAYVIX010000372.1:0-3499 GCA_043769845.1 Cytophagales bacterium | reverse complement strand
GCTTCTAGCTCTTTTTTAGACACTATTTCTGTCCAATACTCGGCTACCATAATGCCATCTTTGTGCATTTCGAGCAGTTCTATTTGTTCTTTGTTGCTTTCGGCACACAATATCAGCCCTATGGGTGGGTTTTCGCCTTCTTGGCGTTCGTATCGGTCCAGCCATTTCAGATACAATTCCATTTGCCCTTTGTGGGCAGCTTCAAACTTGCCCAGTTTCAGTTCAATAGCCACCAATCGTTTCAGGTTTCGGTTATAAAACAGCAAGTCGAGGTAAAAATCGTCACCGTCTATAATCATCCGCTTTTGACGTTCCATAAAGGCAAAGCCTTTGCCTAGTTCTAAAATAAAGGCTTCTAGCTCGTGCAAAATGGCTTTTTCCAAATCGTTTTCGAGGTAGGTATTTTTCAGATTCAGAAAATCGAGCAAATACGGGTCTTTGAATACGTTAAATAATTCGGGTTGAAACTCAGAAATCTGCAAATTTGCGATTTCCTTTCGTTCAAATGCTTTTCGTGCTATTTGGTTTCGCAATTCACGTTTTCCCCATACTTCTTCTATTGCTTTTTGTGCATAAAAAAACTTAGCTTCTATTGACTTTAAAGGAAATAACTCTACGAAATGCGACCAACTCAATTTTGTCGCCAGTGGCGACAAAATGTTTAAATCAGAAAATTGTTCTGAAAACTGAATCATTCTACGCAAATTCCTTTCCTCAAAATTGCGTCCGTATTGCGATCTCAATTTTGTCGACAGTGTCGACAAAATTTGTTTGCCATAATCAGCCTGTTTATTTTTCAGAATTTCGTCATTGATCCGTTTGCCAATTTGCCAAAACAAAAGTGTGAGGGTGCTATTGGCTTGTGAAGCAATGTGGCGTTTGCTTTGTTCTATCAGCAAACTAATGTCGCTGAGCAAATCGGTATTTTCTGAATGTTTTGTCAACTCACTCATACCTCAATCCCCCCAAATTTTTCTGAATTTCCAATTCCAAAGTTTTCGATTCCGCAAAAAGCGCGTCCAGATTGGTTTTAAAGCCATTCATTTTAGCGAAAAAGTCTTCTGGGCTGATGTTGGTGTATTCTATTTTCACATCAAAATATTGCCCTGCACTAAAGCTGTAGTTTTTCTCTTTGATCTGTTCATAACTCACCACCACCGTAAAATCTTCCACGGCTTCGTGTTTGTTAAACGTGTCGATGATGCGTTGCTCTTCTTCGTGGGAAAGGAGCGTTTTTTGGTTTTTGCCGTCTTTCACGGTAGTGCCTAGTTTGGAGGCATCCATCAACACAATGTCGCCTTGTTTGTTGGCATTGTCCATGAACAAGATAGACACATTAGTGCCTATAGTTGCAAAAATATTGCTGGGCATACTCACCACACCACGCAGCATTTTTTGCTCTACCAATCGCTCGCGTATAGCACGTTCTATGCCACTTTGGGCAGTAATGAAACCTGTGGGCACCACCACGGCTGCTTTGCCTTTGGCCGAAAGCGAATACATGATGTGCTGGATAAATAGCGGATAAATAGCCATGCTTTCCAGCTTGGCTTTGGGCACGTTGGGCAAACCGGCAAAGAAACGTTCTTGGTTGGCTTTGGTATCCAAATCGGCTACATAGTCGCTAAAGTCTAATTTGAACGGTGGGTTGGAAACGATGAAATCGAACTTCTTTAGCTGACCATTGGCTTCTTTGTGGTAGGGATCTAAAATGGTATTGCCTTTTACAATATTGGGAATAGAATGTACCAAGTCGTTCAGAATCAGATTCAACCGCAAGAGGTTGGACGATTTCTGGGAAATGTCTTGCGAATAAATGATACACTTATCTTCGCCTATGGTATGGGCAATGTTCATGAGCAAAGTACCCGAACCAGCCGAAGGATCGTAGCAAATGACGTTGCTCACAGGCTCGTTTACCAAACACGCTGCCATGATTTTGGCTACCGCATGTGGGGTGAAATATTCGGCATATTTCCCGCCCGAGTTGGTGTTGTAATCTTTGATGAGGTATTCGAAAATAGTGGCGTAAAAATCGAATTTCTCTTCAAAAATATGCTCAAAACTAAAGTTAATGAGCTTGTTGACGATAGCTTTGCAAAAATCGTCCCGTTTGTCGGTCACGTATTTGCTGATGTTTTCGAAGAGGACTATTTTTTCGCCTCCATCTGTAATCACCGAAAAGATGTCGCTGTTTTCGGCTGCAATGTCCAGCAAAGTATTGTCGAATATTTCGGCAAACTTCTCTTCGTTTTGGCGTTCGAATAAGCTGGAAATAAACTGTGCTGGTTTCAGATGAGCCGTACTCTCGCTCATTTGCATCATCAGCATTTCGTAGTCGTCAGGATTGTATGCTTTCAGTACATCTTCCCAGTTTTCGGCTTTGGCTACGTTGGGATCCAGGCGTTTTACTTCGTAAACAAACTTGTCGTTCAGGAACTTGTATAAAAATACTTGGGTGATGATTTTGAACTCGTTGCCGTCATTTCCTAAACCATAGTTGGCACATACGCTTTTGAGGCCGTCTATGAGTTCTTTGGTTTTCTTTTCAAATTCTTGTGTGCTACTCATTATTGTTTTCTTCTAAACTTTAACCAAAATCCCAACGGGATTATATGTTTATAGAAAATCATTTGTGTCAGATATGCGACTCCAATGGGGTCGAACAATACAACAATTCTTCGATTCTATAAACATACGACCCTTTCTGGGTCTTTTATGTTTTCATTTTTTAATCCCAACGGGATTGAATGTTTATAGAAAACATTTCGATAAAAATATGCGACCCCAATGGGGTCGAACGTTACAACAATTCTTAGATTCTATAAACATACAACCCTTTCTTGGTCTTTTACATTTCTATCCAATCAAATAAATACTCATTCTTGAATTCTATATTGAACTTTTGTAAAAACGCCACATATTCGTCTTTAAAGCTCTGCTTTTTGTGATGCTCCTTTTGGTTGGCGATGTATGCAATCACATTATCTAATGCTGAATGACTGTATGAAAAAGCTCCAAAACCTTCTTGCCATTGAAAATTAAAAGATGTAAATTTCTTTTCGTTTATAAATTCATTGGTCGATTTCTTAATCTCTCTTACCAAATCGGAAAGACAGCAGCTTGGTTTCATTCCGATCAAAATATGTATATGATCGGGCATTCCATTTATAGCCAATAATTTTTGTCCTTTGTTCGTAATGATGCCCGTAGTGTATTTATAAAGTTCTTGTTCCCATGTTGGCGAAATCTGGGCATTTCTGTTTTTAACAGCAAAAACCACCTGAATGTATATTTGTGAATAGGTACTCATTGTTGTTGTTTAAAATTCAAAAAAAATCAGACCCAAAAATCCTAGCGGGATTACATATTTATAGAATAACCATTTCGATAATAACATACGACCCCATCGGGGTCGTAAAATACAATAATTGCATATTCTATAAACATAAGACCCATTCTGGGTCTTAAATATTTCATTTTAATCCCACCGGGATTG
>JAYVIX010000371.1:0-20485 GCA_043769845.1 Cytophagales bacterium | reverse complement strand
CGTCTGCCGCTTCGGGTACGATTCCTGCTTTTGTTTTTGGTACTTTGGCAAACTCTGTCACCGCTTCTGGCTTGGGCAATCTGGATGGAATTAATCTTGGTGTCACTTCTCTCGAAATCAACATTAAAGGTTCGGCACAGCCTCTTGCTTCTATCGAAATGTATTTGGTTGCTCCTAGTGGTCATGCTGTATATCTCATGAACCAAGGAAGCAATTTTGATGCCAATACCAACCAATTTATCTTTACAATTAATCCCTCGGATCCTCAATTTTTAAATTGGCCTACCACCATTTCTCCCATTAACTCTTATCAGCCAAGAGGCAATCTGAACTCTTTTAATATCGGTATTAATCCAAATGGAACATGGAAATTACATGCCACTCAAAAGAATTTTTTTGCTTCGGCAGTGGTGATAAGTTGGAAAATAAATTTTGGCACTTCTGGTATAGTAAAAGGAAGCCCAAACCAATCTTGTGCCTCTGTTTTGCCCTTGATCAACACTACCACAACTGGGAATTGGGCATTCGGTACCAACAAGTATCACGGAATCGTTCTTGCTGATTCTAAAGCTACAGACGTAGGAAGTAGTGGATATACTGAAAGTAGTATTTGGTATTCGTTTGTCCCAAAATGCAAGAATGATAAAATTGAGATTGTAAGTGATAGTGGGAATATACAATCAGGAATTTTAAGTGGAACGTGTGCCTCGCGAATTAGGATTGCTTCCAGTGGAATTTTTATTAACTCGACCTACACCTACAACGTCACTACTTTTGTACCAGGCAATACCTATTATTTGGCAATGGACGGCACACAAGCAGAGTTTTTCAATTATGACGTAAAATGGTACGAAGGCACAGATTGCCCCACAAATACCCCCACCATTACCACCTCCGCAACGCCCAAAACCACCTTTTGCACAAGCGAATCTTTTTCGATTCCATTTACTTCTACGGGTGCATTTACTGCTGGAAATACATTCACGGCCGAGCTTTCGGATGCTTCTGGAAGTTTTGCAAGCCCAACCACGATTGGCAATGTAGTTTCTGTTTCGGCTACTTCGATTACGGTCGCCTTGCCAGCCACAGCGTCTGGTAATGGATACAAAATCCGAGTAAAGGCCTCGAATCCAGCCACGATTGGGACAGAAAGTGCCGCTTTTAGAATCAACAATGTGCCGACAAACCCAAGCACAATAACTGGTGAACTGTCGGTGTGTGCTAATGTGAGAGATCAAAAATATTCGGTCGGACTAGTGCAAGACGCTACCAAATACCGTTGGAAATTTACAAGCGGAAGTATTGTTGCCACAAATTCTGACAGCTCGAGCATTGCGGTTGATTTCGGGACGTTAAACAGTACCATTTCTGTTCAGGCTGTAAATGCATGTGGGGCAAGTGGCATAATGCAAAAACAAATCACGATCAAGCCAAACGTAACACCACTGGTTTCGATCGCGGCCGATAACACCACAATTTGCCAAGGCGATTCGGTCACTTTCACTGCCAGTGTGGATTTTGGAGGCGCAAACCCAAGTTTTCAATGGAGAATAAACCAAACAGATAAAAGAAACAATTCTAATGTATTTAAAACTGTTTCGCTGAAAAAAATGGATTCGGTTTCGGTAATCGTGACAAATACCGAAACCTGCGTCACGCCACCTCCTGCCATTTCAAACAAAATAGGCCTTGTAGTAAAAGATACCATTAAACCAGAAATCAGCCTCTTGGGAAGTACAGATTTCTGCCAAGGAAGCGAAATCAAATTCACCGCTTCGACCAAAAACAAAGGAACACTTCCCGTTTTCGAATGGCGTGTGAACAAGATTCTTCAAACGGCTACCGACAGTATTTTTAGTTCTGCTACGCTAAAAGACAAAGACACGATTCGGGTTCAGCTCATAAGCAATGGCCAATGCGCTCGGCCAAATGTGGTGAATGCCGCACTTTTTCCCTTGAAAGTTGTTTCTTCGATTTTGCCAAAAGTGACGATCAAAGGCGATTCAGTGGCGTGCGTAGGAACGCTGATGAATTTCAAGGCTGAATTTTTTGGCGGTGGTACAAATCCAACATTTGTTTGGAAAGTAAATGGACAAGAGGCTGGAACTACCGCCAATTTTTCAAAAAGTGATTTCAGAAACTCAAACAAACTAACGGTCGAAATGACAAGTGTGGATGCTTGTGCAAATCCAAAATCAGTCATTTCCAAAGATGTCACTATTTCTATTCAGGATAAAAGAACGCCAAATATCAATCTTCTAATCACCCAAACCGGCATTTGTACTGGCGATTCGTTTACGTTTCAAGCCAATACCGCTTTTGGAGGAAATTTAGTTTGGAAAGTAAATCAAAATAACATGAATAATAATTCATTTATTTTTTCTTCTAAATCCTTGAAAAAAGGCGATTCGGTGAACGTGGAATTGACGAGTACGGAGGCTTGTTTGGTTTCAACAAAAGCGTTTGATTTTAAAATCGTTGAATTAAAAGACACCGTAAAACCAGAAATCTCGATCTCGGGCGATTTGTCAATTTGCGACCAAAATGTGGCGACTTATACTGCTATGACTCAAAAAATGGGCACAAACCCAATTTTTAAATGGTTTGTAAATGAAACACAAAGTGCTGAAAATCGGAATGTTGTAAACATTTCTGGCTTACAAAACCAAGACAAAATATGGGTGACTTTGGAAAGTAGTGATATGTGCGCCAGACCAAAAGTGGTGACTTCGAATACAATTCAGATCAGCGTCAATTCTATTTTGAAATACCAGGTGACGCTCACAAATCCCACTGCGATTTGTGCGGGCGATTCGCTTTTTCTTCAGCCGAAATTGAATATTACGCCTGCTTCAAATGCCGTTTACCAATGGCATGTAAATGGAAAAAGGCTTGCCAACAATCTATTTCCTGATTTCAAAGGCAAGTTCAAAAATGCGGATAGTGTTTATCTGAATTTTTACCCTCGCCAGAATTGTGCTGTTCCCACGAGTTTCCGATCGAATACAATCAAAATTCAGGTGAACGATACCGTTCGGCCAAGTATTTCGATGTCTTCGGACAGTGTTTTTTGCAAAAACGAAACAATACATGTTTTGTTGAATGCCAGCCAAACGGGCTTAAATCCAAATTTTGCATGGGAAGTGGACAATCAATTGTCCAATGGTGTGAGTGCAGTGAATCGGTTTGCCAATTTGGCGGCTGGGGCGCACACGATCAAAGCGTCCATGAAAAGCGATGCGGTCTGTGCAAGACCTATTTTGGTTTCGGCACAAAAAACCATTACAGTGCTAGATTCAATTAGAGTGGCGATTGTGATTTCGGGCGATGTGAGTATTTGTGCAGGCAGCGATGCTTTCTTTCAGCTCAACAATAATCCTAACCTGAAAGGTAAAACGTACCATTGGTTGGTTAATGGTCGAAAACAAAGCGATGCGACACGTTTTCAGTCCAATACGCTAGTCGATGGCGACCAAGTAGAGCTGGAATTACGTGCAACAGAAAAGTGTATCGCCTCGAATACGGTACTTTCTAATCGTTTGAAACTGAAAGTTATCGAATCGGTAACGCCAGAAATTACGCTAAGGTTGTCGAAATCTTCGATTTGTCCAGATGAGGAAATCACGATTTCGAGCCAAATCGTAGATGGAAATGCTTCTCAAACGTTTGAATGGCTCAAAAATGGAACCGTTTTGGAAAACGAAACAAATGAAAAAATATTAATAAAATTTACAAAAAACGATTCGATTTTGCTACATTATGCGACAGATTTAGCTTGTGGTTCGTTTTCAAAAATCGTTTCAATTCCTGCAATCTCGTTCAAGGAGGCGGCTCCGATTCTGAGCACCATTCAAAGTCCAAATGAATATTGCGCCCAAGATGCCGAAATCGGATTCAAGACCGATTTGCTCCCGAATGTGAGTTATTCGTGGCAATATCCTCGGTATGCCCAAGCGATTGTTGAAGGAAATGCAATTAGATTAAATCTAGAAGGAAATGCTGCTACGGACACTTTGAAGGTGTCGGCCTCGAACGAATGTGGCACGAGCGATACGTTGCGTGTGGTTTTGAAGCCTAAGAATTGTTCGAAATTAGTGATTCCCAATGCTATCATTACCAGTGCCTCAAACGGAAATGAGTTGTGGCTTATTCAGGGAATAGAGCTTTATCCGAATGCAAAAGTGGCGGTTTTCAATCGCTGGGGAACGAATGTGTTCCAGTCGAAAGGCTACAATCAACCTTTCGATGGCACATTTGCAGGCAAAGCCTTGCCCGCTGGCACGTATTATTATGTGATCGAAAACGTAAACCAAGCCCAGATCGTGGGCGATCTTACGATTGTTCATTGAGGAATGTTTGCCCATTATAAAGTTCAACGATATAAAAGAAGAGCTATAGAAAACTCTGCGGATTAGTATAATATTTATTTATAATTAGTGTTATTATTTATTGCTAAATAATTAAGCCTTACAACGTTTACTTTTCATTTTCTGACATGTACTGACAACAGTCAGAAATCAGAAAAAAATAAATTAAGCTGCGATTTGTACAAAAATGCGAACCGTTTCTTTTTAGATAGATCCGATTCTTGTGTTATGTTATAATACTAATTTCTCACAACTTAATTTTCAAATCATGTTAAAAAAAATTACTCTTTTCATCGTTTGTTGCAGCTTCGTTTGCTGCTAAAGCGCAAGAATTATTTCAAGAAAAATTTCATACTGGCAGGAAACAAAAAGGTTACATTGGATCAGTGTTCTATGAGACTCGTCCTGCTTCAGGTACAGAGCCAGCAACCACAGCAGCCCACAATTTTGATGCGGTCTTGTCTAATTTCGACACAACTGTTAATTACAATGGTTTGGATGTGAAATAAACCATAAAATCTGGAGGCATTGCTCCAAATTGTGATGTAAAAAACAATCAAATTGCAAGAACCATTCTTTGGCCAGGATACGTATAATTGAACAAAAGTGGAACTGGCAAGCCAGCGGGCTCTCTTATTACTTCGGTACTTCCAAATGTTACCACAGTTGATCTTGAAAATTCGGCCTCTGGCGCTTCTAGGTTTTTTCAATTAGCCAAATCGCTCGACAAGGGCTTAACGTTGAAGCAGCAACTAATTTGAATGCAAGCGGTGCTGGATTTTATGGCATTCAAGTAAATGCATATGACGTAATGCTGGGAATTTTTGGGAACTACAACATCATTAGAATACATACCATTGCGGTAAATGGTTCAGCAAGTGGTCTGAGCAAAACTTCACAATTTGATAATGGCGCTTCGGTCACTGTAGTTGATAACAAAATGACTGTTTTGTCGCCTAAAAATGCTACGGTTCAAATCGTAAATGTAAACGGAGTTGCCGTTGCACAAACTGACGTAAACGGTGAGGCTACTTTCGAAATCGCACGCAGTGGCATGTATATCGTGAGACTTACTTCTGATAACCAAGTTTCTACCAAAAAAGTAATCGTTCAGTAGTTACTTTTCTTTTCATTTTACAAAAAAAGCTGCCTCATAAAGGCAGCTTTTTTTTGTGTCGCACAATTCAAGCGAAAACTCAACTAGTGGACTTACTGATTCACAGATCATTTCCATTTCCCAACGTCAAATGAAAGCAGTACTTTTGTAGTAAACTTTTGAAAATGAAGCAAGTCATTCTTTTTTCCACTTTTTTGATCCTCGTTTTTGGCTGTGTGCCCAAAAAGAAATACGAAGAACTACTTCGACAAAAACTGGCCTTAGAAACGGACAAAGCCGCTTGCGAAACCAAGTTTGATAGTTTAATGAAAGTGAAATCTCAACTTTTGGCCGACACATCTCGATTGTTTGATCATCTAAAAGATACCGAAAAACGATTGGGAACAGAAGAAGATAAAACATCCGAATTGCGCGATGACCTCAAAAACACGATTGAAAAACTCAACAAAGAAACCGGACATTTTACAGGAACACTGGCAAGCAAACAAAAAATGCTGGACGATTTGGAAGCCAATCTTCAATCGGCAAAAAAACAAAACGATGCACTTGCCATGAGCCTTGCCGAACGCGAAAAACGGGTACAAGAGCTACAACGCATCATGGACGAGAAAGACAAAAAGGTCAACGAACTCAAAAACAAAATTTCGAATGCCTTGCTTTCTTTTAAAGACAACGACCTGACCGTGACCATGAAAAATGGCAAAGTATATGTATCACTTGCCGAACAATTGCTTTTCAAATCAGCCAGTACCACGGTGGACAAAAAAGGAGCCGAAGCGTTGAAAAAACTGTCGTCTGTTTTGAAAGAACAAACAGACGTAAACGTAATGGTCGAAGGACATACCGATGATGTCCCACTTCAAAAAGGCTACATGGGCATGAACGACAATTGGGATTTGAGCGTCTTGCGCGCCACCAGTATTATCAGAATATTGACATCCGAAGGAGTGCAACCACAGAAACTCACCCCAAGTGGGAAAGGCGAATTTTCGCCAATTGCTCCTGAAAAAACCGATGAAGCTCGCCAAAAAAATCGGAGAACAGAGATCATTATCACTCCAAAACTAGACGAAATTTTCAAAATTCTTGAAAATAATTAATAAATATTAATTCATGCTTTTAAAGTATTCCAGACTAAAACTTCTGATTCAGTTAGAAAGGGTTGTACACCTCTTTATCTTTCTGAATTTGGGAGCTTATTCCTTGGAAACAGTGCGTGAGCTTTCGGCCTATTACGTCTATTTCGATGCGTTCGAAAACCTTTCGCTGGTCATTTTTACGATTGAATATTTGGTTCGGATTTCAATTTCGTTTTCACAAAAGCGCATGTTGAATTACATTTTTTCGTTCATGGGCGTAATTGATTTTATCTCAATTTTCCCCATTTTTATTCCTTATGTAAACGGCCTAGATTTACGCTGGGTCAAGATGTTACGGCTTTTCCAAGTCTTTCGGATTTTCAAATTATACCGTTATTACGAGCATCTCAGAATCATTGTCGAGGTATTTAAATACAAAAAGGAAGACCTTATTGCGACCCTTTTTTCGATTCTTTTGGTGCTCGTGTTTTGTTCTTGCGTCACCTATTTTTTCGAGAAAGATGTACAACCATTGGTGTACGACAATTTGTTTAGCTCGCTTTATTGGGGGATTTCTACGATTACCAATATCGGTTATGGCGATATTTATCCCATCACCACGGGCGGAAAGGCCATGGCAGCGGTATTGGCTTTTTTAGGAATCGGATTGGTCACATTGCCTGCAGGAATACTTTGTGCTGGCTTTATCGAAGTAAATGAAAGAAAACGAGAGCGACTTAAGAAGAACATTCAAAAACAAAATCGAGAGCGAGTACTTTAAAACGAACCCATATTTCATAAAAATATAGTAATTTTGTAAAAAAGCATTCAAAAATAGGCCTGTTATGAGCGAAAGACAACGATATTCGGACGAAGAGCTTAAAGAATTCGAGGTAATGCTGACCGAAAAGGTAGATAAAGCAAAAAAAGAACTTCTTTATATCAAAGAGACACTTTCTCGTAAAAATCATACGGGTACAGATGGCAATATTGGCAATGTGAAAGTGCTGGAAGACGGTGCCGATACTGCCGAAAAAGAAAGTCTGAACCAATTAGCAGTGCGCCAACAAAAATTTATCACCAACATGGAAGCTGCCTTGGTGCGGATCAAAAATGGCACCTACGGAATATGTATCGATACAGGAAAACTAATTCCTAAAGAACGCCTTCGTGCTGTGCCGCATACGATGCATTCGATTGAAGCCAAATTAGCGAGGAGATAATTTTGTATATGATAATGAAGAAAAGGCCCTCCAAAAAGGGCGGCCTTTTTTATTGTTGTTTTCAGAATTGAAGTCATTACGCAATTGTAGCATATGCTCGAATATTTGTTTTTCCTGATTGGGAGTTTCGTTCTGAGGTGTAATAAATCAATCAAGATTGAACTAAAAAGGGACTGAATTTTAAGGCTTTAACATTTTGTGTTCGTATAATGTTGTATGAATACAGGATAGTAAACTTTAACTATACGGCCATGAAACGCTTCTTGATTGCCTCGCTCTATTTATTTTTAACGCTGGATTTTTTAGGTGTTTTTGCACAAACAAAGTCAGCCTACATTGAGTACGATTGTCCCAATTTCGACAAAAACAAAAAAGACGGAAAGAAATGGAAAAATTCGGACGAAAAAGAAATCAATTTTTCGAAAATTAGCCGTACCATTAAATTCAATCCAGTAAACCTAACGGAACGAAAGTTGGAAATTCCTACTTTCATGCAATTCAAAAACAACCGAACCGATTTTACGGCCTCGGGCGAAAAAGAATTCAGGTCTCTGGTCGAAAAGACAAGAGCTTTCTTAGCTGCCAATAAACGTGGTTATGGCATTCATTTTCAGATTTCGGGATGCGCTTCCCAAATTCCGACTAGTTACGATTTTACAAAACCCAACAACAACATCTTGCCAAATGGTTCTTCGATCAAAGGAAAAACGAGTGTTCAGAATAACAAAATGCTTGCCCTAGCGCGTGCGATTGAGTTTGGCAAAAAAATAAAAGCAGAGTTTCCTGATATTGCGCTCGATATTCCTACACTCGACCAAATTACACTTGGTACCACTCCTTGGGATCTGCAGAAGCAAAAACAACTGAACAAAGCCTATGAAAAAAACGATTCAGCTGCAATTGCGGCCATTTACGAACCGTACCAAAAAGAACAATATGTAACGGTGAAAACCAACGAATACACACAAGAAAGTGTACAAGCCAAAATGGTGCTGAGTTATTTGGTCGCGATTTCGCCCGCTTTGGTTTCAGAACAAAATGGCCAAAAACTAGTTATAAACGAGTTTTTGGTATCTGAAAATAGTTTTAACAAACTAACAGGAACGCTTTCCTTCAAAAATACAGACGAGCGAGACGACTATTTGCATGCCGTTCTGAAAGTGGCCATTGTTCATAAAAGTTACAACAATCACGAACACTGGTTCATGCTGACTCCAAAAGAATCGCTTAGCCTACGCCAACCAGACGATTATCGAAAAGTAAAAAGCCTACATCGCGACAAAATCTACGATGTAAAAGACCGCGATATTCTGCAAGAAATACTGATCACTGAGGCCATTAACGCCATTCAGTAATCTAGTAGTAGTTAGTTAGTGATTAGTAGCTAGTTGTTAGTATAACTAAAGAGGCTGCCTTTTAGGACAGCCTCTTTAGTTAATTCATTTTGAACAACGAATTTTTATTTCCTGACGAACAACATCAAGTTATTCTTCTTGCTTCCCCAATGATAACCTAGTTCGAAAGGAAGTTCTTTTATTTTGCTAGAATCTTGCTTGTAGCGTACTACTAAATCTTTTTGAAACAGATACTTAGAGAAATCCTTGACTGGCTGAACGTATTGGCCAAATAATCTCACATCAAATTTTTTGGTATCTACATAATGAAACGCAATACCAGTATCGTCTTGTAAAAGCAGTTTTGCTTTGTTCAAAATTTGGTTTCTTGGTACCGAAAATTCGTCATAGTGCATAAGGTACGAGGCCGATTTGGCATAGGCGTTGAAACTTCCCATTCGATCCATAAACTTGCGGAAACGGAAACGATCGGTCAAAGCAGCATCGCCAAGGTCGGCCGAGAAATAATAAAGTTGGCGAAGAGTTGATTCTCCATTTTTGTAAAACTCGATTTTTACACCACGAGGTCTTTTCTGGGTACGCTTGGCCAAGGAATCGTAAGGTAATTCTAACAGATTTCCCAAAGAATCCAACTGGATCGCTTTGATATCGGAAATTGTGTGATCTGTTTGTTTCAAAAATACGGCCATCAGCGGCAATGTTCCATACACATGCTGACCGCCCAAATGCTCGTTCATGCGTTTGGTGATGAAATAGCTCTTTTTGTATACATCTGAAAGCGACAATTGCATGTTTTTGAAATAGGCGGCCCATTTAGTTTTGTCTTTCGAACTAATGTCGGGCAACATCCCGATTGGTTCCAATGCAATCAGAAAATAGGTTTTAGTGTTGGGGAAAAGCGTATAGGCATTCAGAAAATCGGGCCCTGAAAAAGGATAAAAAAGCGTGTCTGAGAGTTTTGCGACTGAATCATATTCCGTTTTTGCCCAATTGCGCATCGGACTCAGACGTTTGTCGGCTACCATTTTCCAAGTACTGTCCATGCGAGTGGCGTACGATTTCCACGCAGATTCTTCCCTGATACCTGTATAGATGGTGTCTGGTACAGCAGAAATAAGTTTGGCAATACCATCAAACCAAGGATTTTTGGGCGAGAGTGCCATTTCAGGAACAATAGTGTCCTTTTTTGGAAGTGTATCAAGCGGTACCGCCACACTATCGGGCTTGTTTGCTACACTAGACGGTTCGGAGGATTTTTGGCACGAAAAAATAGAAAAAAGAGCGATGGAGGCAAGTAATGTTCTTCTCATAATAAAGGCAGTCTTTCAAACAAAGGAAGGAATTTGTAGAAGAAAAACAAAACCTTAAAAAGTCTTCCTCTATGAACCATTACTTTGTGCGCTTTTGGGGTTTATGTGTTTGTAGAAATGGTTTTATTAAATGAATTATTATTCATTTAATATTGTTTTAAAGAATTCAATGATCCTATTTTGAAAAAAACTTTGACAAGCACTTTTCTTTCCTTCAAAAGCATTTTTGGCAAACTATGCAGTCAGTTTGTGGTTATAATTAGGTAAACCTATAAGATGACTTCATCCATTTTTCATTCCGACCAATTTGCCCAGATGGACACTCGCTTTCGGGTCAATTTTTTTAATTCGATTGCAGGTTTCAAAAGTGCCGTATTGGTAGGCACTCAATCGGGCGATGCTCAAGCGAATCTTGCCATTTTCTCGTCCCTTTTTCACATGGGATCCAAACCGGCTTTGTTCGGAATGTTGTTTCGACCCTCAGACGAAATGCCTAGGCATACCTTGTCCAATATCGAAGAAACGGGCTTTTATACCCTCAACAATATTTTGCCTTCTTTTGCCCAACAAGCACATCAAACCAGTGCCAAATACGCCAAGGGAGTTTCAGAATTTGAAATCTGTGGTTTTGAAAAGGAATATCTATCTCATTTTGAAGCTCCATTTGTCAAGCAAAGCACTATCCGAATGGGTATGAAATGGCTTGAAACGATCCCGATCAAGCATAACAACACGGCATTGGTGATAGGCGAAGTGGTATTAGCCAATGTACCAACAGACTTGATTCAGAAAGATGGTTTGGTCGATATTGAAAAAGCGGGATCGATGACGGTTTCGGGACTCGACAGTTACCACATCACTCAACGAATCGCTCGATACGAATATGCAAGACCATAATATTAAATGATTATTTTCGCATGAAAAAAAAGATAGTATGGTTCAGAAACGATCTTCGATTGCACGACAACCCTTGTTTGCACGAAGCCATTGCAAAGTCCGATCAAATATTGCCTGTTTATGTGTTTGACCCAAGGCAGTTTGCATCTGGAAAATATGGTTTCCCCAAAACGGGCAGTTTTCGCACCAAATTTTTGCTCGAATCGGTCGAAAATCTAAAGAAAAGTCTTCAAAAGGCGGGCGCAGATTTGTTGGTGGTACGTGGGAAGCCAGAAGAAATTTTGCCCGAATTGGCCGTCCAAAACCAAGCTGGCGCCATTTATTTCAGCAAAGAAGTTACACCAGAAGAGGTTGAGATTGAAGATGCATTGCTGAAAGCATTGAGCAAACGTAACATTGATTGGAAATCGATTTGGTCATCGACTTTGATTCAGCCAGATGCATTGCCATTTCCGCTGAATCAAATGCCAACTATGTTTACAAAATTCAGAAAAGCAATTGAAAGCGATTTGCAAATAACAGAACCATTGCCTTCTCCCAAAAAAATCGTTGTCCCGACTATGCAAGATTGGGGTACAGTGCCTGATTTGTCAGACTTTGGATTGCCAAAACCTTGTTCAGACAAACGAAATGCGTTTCCGTACAAAGGCGGGGAAAAAAGTGGAATAGAACGTGTAAAAGAGTATTTGTGGGAAAAAGACCTTTTGCAACACTATTTCGAAACACGCAATGGCCTAATCGGAGCCGATTATTCGACCAAATTGTCGGCTTGGCTTTCGACTGGTTGTTTGTCGTCACGGTACGTCTATGCCGAAGTAAAACGTTACGAGGCCGAACGTGTGGAAAACAAATCGACCTATTGGCTCATTTTCGAGCTTTTATGGCGCGATTTTTTTCATTTTACTGCCGCTAAACATTATAATCGCTTTTTTGCCCAAAACGGATACAACAATTCGCCAAAACGGGAATGGGACGACAATTGGGAAAAATTCGAGAAATGGAAAGAAGGTAAAACAGGCGAGGATTTTGTAGATGCCAACATGCGTGAACTAAAGAAAACAGGTTTCATGAGCAACCGAGGAAGACAAAATGTGGCCAGTTACCTCATTAACGACCTGAAAGTAAACTGGCTCATGGGCGCAGAATACTTTGAAAGCATGTTGGTGGACCATGACGTGTGTAGCAATTACGGCAATTGGTCGTATTTGGCTGGAATAGGTGCCGACCCACGCGAAAATCGAGTGTTCAACATTCAAAATCAAGCGAACGAATACGATCCTAAAGGCGAATACCGAAAACTATGGCTGAACTAATTATTGCAGAACAAGACATTGACCGCATTATCCAAATGGCTTGGGAAGATCGCACGCCATTCGAAGCGATTGAATTTCAGTTTGGTTTAAAAAACAAAGACGTAATTGATTTGATGCGGAAACACAGCAAACGCTCCAGTTTTGAAATGTGGCGAAAGCGCACTCAAGGCCGAAAAACAAAACATGCTATGGAAAGAAACGAGGACATGACAAGATTCAAATGTACTCGTCAAAGAAGCACAGGCAATAAAATAGCCAAACGGTGAAATGGTTTGGGATTGACTATGGTAGCAAATTAGCTGGAACCACGGCTGTAACTTGTTTGCAATCGAATCAATTGGTTATCATTCAAAGCAATAAAAAGCAGGATGCCGACCAAATGATTTCTGAATTGGTAGAAAAATATATGCCTGAATATATTTTTCTAGATGTTCCCCTTTCTTTGCCTGGAGTATATTTTGACAATCAACTTTACCATGATTATTTTTATCGTGCTTGTGACCGAAAATTAGGAGCTATGTCGCCTATGTTTCTAGGTGGACTTACTGCTCGAGGAATGAAACTATGCGCTGATTTTTCAAAACAAGGAATAGAATGCTACGAAACGTACCCCACTGCACTTGCCAAATTTCTAGGCATAGAAAATTGGGAAAATATTCATGAAATTGCCGAGAAAATGTTGTATCCAATTACAATTCAGCAACCTGAAAACAAACATCAAGCGGACTCATTACTTTGTTTTCTTGCTGGTTATAGGTTTCAAAATAAACTTTCAGAAATAATTGGCGATAAACCTGAGGGACTTATTTTTTTATGAATTATTGTGTTGTCGTTTCGAAGAAATAAAAAAAGCAGACCCAAAAAGGTCTGCTTTTTTATGTTTGAAAAAGAAGTGTAATTATCGTACTACTGAAATCTTTTTTGCTGACAATTGACCATTTCTGTTTATTCTGAAAGTATATAAACCTGTTTCTAGTGAAGAAAGGTCTATTTCAGAAGGAATATTGCCAGCATAATTTCTTACCGCAACTCCTTGATTGTTCAAAATAGTCAACTCAGAAACTCCTTGGTTTTTCAATCTCACGTAGTTGATTGCTGGGTTAGGATACAATGCCGTTTGTTCTTCTGTCAAAGCATCTCCAAACAAACCTGTTGGTATAGCTGGCAATTCAATCGCTTTTCCTCCTCCAGGAGTGACTACAAATATTCCAAACGCAGGCTCGCCAGCACCAGGTGCCAATAAGCCCGAGGCAAACGCAACAACAGGAGTATTAGGAGCAATACTCAAATCGGCCGTATATGACACAACTGTAGTGTTGGTGCCAGCCAATTTTACATCTAGCGTGTAGCTATTAGAAGGCACCATTTGATAAGTAGCGGTTTCGCCATATGAAGCGGTAGCAAGTGTAGCCACACCTCTCGCCACAATGTCAACCCTTGGTGCATCTGGCGAACCGTGATGGATGGCAAGCGAAGTACTTGCTGGTGTAGTAGGTGCCATAGACGATTTGCCCATAAAAGCGATTAACTTAAACGGAGTGGAAGTATTTCCTACTAAACCACTAGCCACAGCTACATACTCCATGTTCGCTGCCAAATTAATGGTCTGTCCAAGCCCAGCAATTGTGTCGTTTACAGATGTGCTTCCCTTTAAAGCGATCCCGATTCTGATGTTCACTCCTGCAGGTACTTCCACATAGCCTGTTGCAGTTCTAAATGCGAAATCTGGAATTAGCTTTGTTGAACCAGCATACACATCAACTGTGTCGGCTACAGGACTCGGACAATTATGGATGACTTGAATTTTAGCTGTTTGGCCAAAAACGAAAGCGGACGTTGCAAGTCCAGCAAATGAGAGTACTAACTTTTTCATCATTGTAAAATTTAAGTTAAACATGTAACACAAACTTACAAGTGTTATATTTTGTTTAATATTTATAGAAAAAACTAAACAAAATTACACTATAAAATGAATATTTATTCAATATATTAAACAGATTTTGTTAACAAAATGCTTATAAGTAATTGACATACAATTTTTTAGGCGAATATTTAAAGGCTTTGGCTTAGCTATCCGGCTTACATGCTTTACTTTTGTTTTTTCTTAGGTGCGTTATTTTCATTCAACTGATATTGCGTCACCAGATTTCCGCCCACGTACAAATCTACTTTATCGCCAGATAGCACCACTATTTTTATGGGTAAAACTACTTTCTGGCGAAGCCAAAAAATGTATCCCAATCGCTGGCCTTCCTTTTCCTGACACAAACGGTAGTCGAACGGGAAAATCTGACGAGATATGCCCTTGGCATCAGTATAACGCTGAAAAATAATGTTAGTGGCGTTTCGTGTAAGTCGCGGATAAGGAGTTTCGCCTGAATCAATTTCTATATTACTTACAAGACCGCTGGTTGTGTCTTGAAATCCAATCTCCCGGATAGTTGATTTGCCCTTTGTTTCATCTATTAGTTCTATTTGGCAGTTGCTGAATAGCCGAAAATAAGTGGTTACATCGTTCACATACTGATAAATATACCGACCGATCGCAAACGTTACAATTAGAACTATAGGAAGGATAAATACTTTTTGGGGCAATTGAATTTTGGTCAAATAACAAACCACCGCAAGTCCACAGAGCAAAGCCGAAAAGACAACCAATGTTGGTGTGATATATTCTGAACTATTTGTGCTCCCATTGCCACCATTTGGAGAGGCGTGCGAAAGTGATACATACAGAAATGAAATGAAAAATGCGATAAACCCTGTCACCGCCAATGCAACTGACCAATGCATAAATCGTACGATAAACCACTGAACGCCAGCAATGACCAGCACTATAACAATTAAAATACCTACAATTTCCTTAATATCCTGTCCCATTTTTTACTTTTTTAAAGCGTAAATCCCTTTTATTCTTGGCAATAATTCTGATACCATTCGGCCAATGCTTTCGAGATGGCTTGCATCTTTTTCTTTAGTTCCTTGGCGGTGTAGGTTTCTTCCAAAATTGGGAGTACGTTTTCGATATTGAACACATCGTGATCCAAGTCGATAGCGGCCAGATATTGGAGGGTAATATCCAAATAAGAATCGCCTTTTTTGGCCAATTCAAATACGGCATGGCAAAGTGCGGTTTCTTCGGCTGTGCGATAGAGGTATTTTGCTTTTTTGATTTGAATAAATTTTTCAATAATGCTTTTGATGAGTTCTGGAGCATATTCGACCGCTTTGGCAAAAAATGCAGGTTCTTCCAAGGTTTTTCCTTTGGTGTCGCTGATTCCGAAAATCAAGGTCGAGCCTATTTCTTGCGTTTTCAGATCAGAAACCATCATTTCGATTTGTACCAAGGCGTCTACAAAACTTTTTTTCGTAGAAAAGTCTTTCACTTGAATCGGAATTTTGTCGCGGTTTTCGATTTCCGACTGTTTTTCGTTCGAATAGCTCAAGAGGTAGAATTCGTCCAAACTTGTATTTTCAAGTTCCAAAGCGATCGGAGTTTCCAAATCGGCAATATCCAAGTTGGGCATTGGGGTTTTGTAAAAGTCCAATGCTTCGGCCAGCATGATGCTCGAGCTATCGATGTGGTACAAATGCGAGTGAAAATAGTGGTCTTGAAACATTCCCAGCCCCGAAGAGCGTGGTCGAGATGAGGTGACCAAAAGTGGCGACAGGTTAAAATCCGAATCTACTTTTCGCAGAATACCGCCACGCCAACACAGCCAAAAACCGTCCGAAACGATTTTGATTGTTGTCAGGTTTTCGTAGAAATCTCTTACTGCATCTGAATAATCTTCGGTTTTGGGGGACGAAAGAAATTGATTGGCCATTTCTTCGCCATCATATTCAGTACAACCCAATTGATTTTTGGGGAAATCGCGCACCGATAATAGTTGTAAAATTTCAAATGTATTCAAGTCTAACAACACGATCAGACACTCGAAAACGGTTTCGCCCGAAGAATTGGTTTTGAATGCCACATCGCCAAAAGCGGGCATTATTACGCTATTGTTCTTTATATCAACGACTGGTTTGGATTCGTTAAAAGAAAATTGTGGGGCAAAAGGGAGCTCAAACTGCTCGATTGTCATCACGTTTGGATCCAACACCGAGTAGAAATGTTTGTATATCTTGATTTTATCTACATGTTCCCAATCGTGTTTGTAAAACAATAGATTGCCGTCTTTTCTTATTTGCAGCGATTCGTTATAAATATCGGGCAGTTCTATGGCCGTTTTTTGGAGAGTGTCCAGATCGAATGTTGCCAAATAACTCTGATTCGAATCCTGGCTAAATGCCACATACAGTTTCGATTTGTCCAAAGCAAGCACTGCACGCGTATCTATTTTGCCCTTCAGTTTGTAATCCAACAAAGTCGCTTGAGTGCTCACATCGTACAAACGTACCCAGCCGTCCCAATTGATAATAACAAACTTGGTTTCGGTATAGAATTCTTTGAAAATAATGGGTTCGTCATCGCCCTTTAGCGAGAAATTCCAATCGTTGACAAAACGGCCGTCTTTGTACTTGAATATTTTTACATGATTTAAGCCTTCTTGTTCGATGACGATTTTGTAGTTTTCGGACATTGTTTTTAGTTTAAAAAATTGAAACGATCTTAACTATTCAAAAACTAAGTAGTACTTACCACTCAATTCCAATCCACATTTAGCCAAGGCGATTTTTTATTCGACAGCAAAAAAGTAGCATTGGCGTTGAATTCTCTCATGCTGATTTCATTGTATTCCTTTCGTTTCCAATATTGTGCCCCTATGAGATACGAAAGCCCAAAACTTTCCCAAGAATGAAATTGATCTTTGATCCGTTTACCATTTTTTTCTAACAGATCCCAAGCTTCTTCTTCGGAAATGAGTTCGTTGTAAAAAGCATGACGGATAATCCAGGCGCAACGCCCAAAATGCCAGCCATAGTCGCTGTGGCAGAGGTCGTATTGGTAGTTTCGCACCATATCAATCACGTTTCTAAACTCTGACTGTCCGCTCAAGTGTCCAAATTCCGATTCGCTCAGCAGTTCCCAGTTGTTTTGCATGGGTTCAAAGGTTTGTTCGGTTTCCAAATAGTGGATCGTACTGTTCAAACTTTTAAGGTCTTTTATCCCCCAATCGCGCAACAGACATTGTTTGTTGTCTTTCAGCAGTTTGGGCGTGCTGTGAATATGGTGTGGCAAAAGGGTGTCGTGAAATTCTTTGTTCAACTCCGTCAGCATGGCCGAGGTCGCGATCAGCCACAACTGTGCTTTGCTCAGGTTGGTGGGGTTTTCGAATGTATGGTAATTTATAGTGCTCATGGTTTATTTTTTAGTTTGATAAGTATCGACAAACTGTTGCGACTCGTTGATTAGATCTGCATAACCTTCGTATTCTTCAGAAGAGTAGATCTCTGGAAAAATTGTTCTGTATTCGGTACAAAAGTGATGGTATTTCAAGGCTTCCTCTTGATTTCCGTTTGAAGCATAGACCACTGCTACATTGTGTGCCACCCAAATATGGTCGTGGGTAGGCGTGGCTAAAATGTCCAAATAGGCTTTTCCGAGTGAAATAGCTTCTTCCGCAAGTTCAAGATTCAGGCAAGTTTGAAAATTATTTGCCAAGTAAGACGTCAGCCAATCAATCGGAGGCTTTTCGGTTTGCATGTAACAATAGGCGCATTTCAAAACCCAATCCATTTGTTTGGCTGGTTTTTTGAGCGCGCCAAAGGCATATCCCAAAAACAAAGCTGGCTCAGCCGCTCGGTACACATAGGTACTTTCTGCCAACAAAGCCTGCGTGGGGCCTTCGACTAGTTTGATCAATTCGGCATGTTTATTGAGTTCGTACAAGCTTTGGGGCAACAGTTCGAACTGACATAGCTGGAAAGAGATCGATTTGTGTTCTTTGGTATTTTGCAAAACAGCTTTCGAATACTTCACACATTGTTTGTAATCGCGCATGTTGTAGCATAGCTTGGCCGCAAAATACATCGACTTGGGGCCATGCTCGTCTGTCCAGAAAGTAGCAGGTTTTGAATATAGGTCGTACAGTTTCAACGATTCCGCGATGTAGGCGAGGTTGTGACGTTCATTTTCAATCGTATCCAAAAAGCGCGATAAGCTTGCATTAAAATAAAAGAAATGTTCGGGCTGAAACTCGTCTATACGACAAATGCTCAAGATCCATTTGGCGGTACTGTGTGCGATGTCGAATTTTTTCAGTGTATAATTCCAAGCGCAATGCAACTCATTGGATTTCAGATGGTATTTGTTGTAAAGCAAATAGCTATTGATGTATTCAATTGCTTCTTCCAACCTATTGGCACTGGCCATGGCGCGCGCCAAATTGTAATAAATGACCGTGTTGGAAGGGTCTATTTTTTGGGCAGTCAGGAAATAATGGCAAGCTTTTGCAAAATCGTCTTCCGCAAAATGCAGCATTCCCATCTGATAATTGGCCATCGCATCGGTTGAATATTCAGCATAAAAATCAAGAATAAACTTTTTCTCTGCTAAAACATCCGCCCAAGTAGCCAAATCCGCCAAATAATGCGTCTTGATTTTACGTCTGATTTCGGTGTCTTTGGCCAATAACAACGCATCGAAAAGTGCTTCGTTGTCTTTTTGTCCATTCTGCGAATACGTTTCTACCTCTTTGGCATACAGAAGCAAAGCCGCAATATCGGGATCGTTGGTAGGAGCTTCGGCTGCAAAAACGGATACTTCGTCAAACATTGTGCGTTCTATCAGCTCGCTTATCATCCGAATATAATACGTACGGCTGTTGTCTTTGGGATCATGTTCGCGGATACAAAAATCGATATACGCACGACTAGCCAAAGCGGTAGCCGTCACATATTCCATGTTCAATGGATGGAGTTTTTTCAGATTTTCGAAAATAATCAGAGCCGCTCTCGAAATACCCAATTGCATGTAGCATTTGCCCAAGAGAAACAACGTTTTGGGATGGTCGGGAAGCAGGCGCAAGGTGGCCACGATTTCTTCTCTAAATTCTTCGGGCGAATACTGCAGAAAAAGGAATTTACAACGTAAATAAATCAATTGCTCATCGTCTGGAAACGAGGTTAAGGCCAGATTGAGCGTGTTTGCAAAAAGCTCGTTCAGGTTTTCTTCCTTTTCTACAAAAGCCGCTTTGTACAGAATATTGAGCTCGCGTTGCCAGATTAGTAGCGGTTTGACATGAGCCGGAATCCCGTCCGACAATACATTGAAAGCCTGCGCATACTGTCGGTTACGGTAAAACCGAGTCGAACCTAATAAGCGATTGTACAAATCGTCCAGCTGTACTACCGTAAATTGGCCAGTGTTGAGGGTGTCGGCATAGAGGTCAAATTCTGAATTGCCATTTCGTAATAATCCGTACACAAAACCGTTTTGTTTCCAGAATTCAGCATCATATTCGCCTTTTTCTTTTGCTGATGGAAAAAATGTTTCAAACGGAAACGCATTGGCAATCAGTTTTAATACCTCTGATTTCAAAAACGGATTTGTGTTCAGAAAATCTACTATCGGTTTGCAATAGCTTGCATCCTTGGTTTCAATAGCCTCCAAAGCCGATTGCCAATGCCAGATATTGAAACGCAGATTAGGATTTTGGTATAGTGTTGTAAAATGCGCCACCAAGCTTTCGGGCGAATAAAGGTTTTGAAGCAAATCGTCCGCCATTTCCTCCGAATCCAAATCGTCCGATTTCAGAATATCAAACCTTTTGTCTAATTGCTGAATAAGCCGCTGCGAACAAAGTATATAACTGAAAATGCGTTCAATATCGATTTCGAAATCCAAGTCCGAAATCCGATCAACCAAAGCTTGCCTGA
>JAYVIX010000370.1:0-14209 GCA_043769845.1 Cytophagales bacterium | reverse complement strand
AGAAATGAGCTTTTTGCTTTTAAACCTTTTTATAAAAATGACCCGAAACCTTCGGGTCATTTTTTGTTTAGTTCAAGCTCAATGAAATTAAAGAGTACTAATTCTCAAAAAAATGAACATCAATTATCAATAGTCGTACACGAATGGTAAATTTGCTCGATCGAAAAAATTTATACGTGCAAATACGCCTCGTCCACGGCCTTCCTGAGCAATTGCTTTCCGAAGGAATCTCACTTTTACCGAAAGCTTCTTCGTATTCCCATTTATACACGACAGAAGAGTCGAATTATATCACAAAAAAATTCGAAAAAGAACACATTGCCGTCCTGAAAAGCTGGCCTGTACTTTCGGTAGCCATCAAAAGCCAAATAAAAGAAGGAGTTACAAATCTGGAGAAAATAAGGATGGCCAGCTCGGATGTGTACGATATGATGGCCAAAGAAAATGCCACTTATACCCGCATTTACGATGCCCAAAACGATCCTTTGATCACTTTGGCTTTTATCGAAGGCCTTTTTCTTTCGACCTATTCGTTTCAGAAATACAAATCGGAAAAGAAAGAAAGTAATCTACAAGTGATTGAAATCTACTCGAAAACGGTTTCTGAAAAACAAATTGAGGAGCTTCAGAATCTCTGTAAAGCCGTTTGTATTGCTCGTGATTTGGTCAATGAACCTCTAATCAGTCTTACGGCTGAGGATTTGGCACAAAAAACGGTAGAACTTGGCGCAGAAAAAGGATTCAACGTCACAGTTTTCGACAAAGAAAAAATCAAAGAATTGAAAATGGGCGGACTATTGGCGATCAATCTTGGTAGCCCAAATCCTCCCACTTTTACTATTTTGGAACACAAACCCAAAAACGCCAAAAACGCCAAACCCATTGTATTGGTAGGAAAAGGCGTGGTGTACGATACGGGCGGCCTAAGTCTGAAACCGACCGCCAATAGCATGGATTTTATGAAATGCGACATGGCAGGAGCTGCTACGGTAATCGGCACAATTTGTGTACTGGCCGACAATGACGTTCCGCTACATGTAATTGGTTTGATACCTGCCACCGAAAACCGCCCAGATGGAAACGCCATCACACCAGGCGATGTGGTGACGATGCACAATGGCAAAACGGTCGAAATACTAAATACGGATGCTGAAGGCCGTATGATTTTGGCAGATGCCCTGTCCTACGCCAGCCAATACGAGCCCGAACTAGCGATTGATATTGCGACACTAACAGGAAGTGCAGTAGCTTCGATAGGCAACAAAGGAATCGTGTATATGGGAACCGCTTCTGAAGAAGTAAAAAAAGAGATAGAAGCAGTATCGATGCAAGTGCACGAACGTTTGGTCGAATTCCCCCTATGGGAGGAATATGATACCTATTTAGTATCTGATATTGCCGACCTCAAAAACCTTGGTGGGAGCGATTCGGGTGCTATTTCGGCTGGAAAATTTTTGGAACATTTTGTCAGTTATCCTTGGTTGCATTTGGATATTGCGGCTACTGCTTTTCTGCACACCAAAGAAAGCTATCGTGGCAAAGGCGGCACTGGCGTTGGAATACGATTACTCTATAACTATTTATTATTGAAGGCTTAACAATAAAATTCTATATCTATTTCTCCAAAAAATGGAAGTACAACAACAAGAAAAGTATAATCCAGAAAAACCAATCATAGGAATAAGTTTGGGCGATTTCAATGGTGTAGGACCGGAAATTATCATAAAAACATTCACTGACAATCGTATTTTCAAATTTTGCACACCTGTTCTATACGGATCGAGTCGTGTATTGAATTATTATAAAAAGCTTTACAACCTCGAAGAGTTTCATTACCAAAACATCAAAGACATTTCAGAAAAACACCTCAAACGCCTGAATGTCATCAATTGCTGGGACGAAGATTCTCTGATCGAGCCAGGAAAAGACACCCAAACTGCAGGAAAATATGCCTTACTTTCTCTCAAACTCGCCACTCAAGATTTGAAAGAAGGAGTGATTGAGGCTTTGATAACTGCTCCGATCAATAAAAATAACATGCAAAGCGATGACTTCAAATTCATGGGACATACCGATTATTTGGCTGATGCTTTTAAAGCAAAAGATTATCTGATGACGTTCGTGAGCGGCAATCTAAAATTTGGTGTTGCGACCGATCATATCCCACTGAGTCAAGTCAGTCAAGCGATTACAAAAGAGCTACTTGCTACCAAACTTCATATTTTGGAAGAAAGTCTGAAAAATGATTTTGGAATAGGCAAACCGAAAATTGCCGTTTTGGGTCTCAACCCACATGCTGGCGAAGACGGACTTTTGGGCAACGAAGAAATAAACGTGATCAAACCATTTATTAACGAATTGCGCGAAAAAGGAAAATTGATTTCTGGCCCTTATCCTGCTGATGGATTTTTTGGCAAAGAAACGTACAAAAAATTTGATGCTGTATTGGCCATGTACCACGACCAAGGTTTGATTCCTTTCAAAGCAATGGCGTTTGATACAGGCGTGAATTTTTCGGCAGGTTTTCCCAAAATTAGAACCAGCCCCGACCATGGCACTGCCTACGACATCGCTGGCAAAAACAAAGCAAACGAAAGTTCATTCAGAGAAGCAGTATATTTGGCATTGCAATTGGTAAAAGCACGTAAAGGCGAACTAGTAATTTCATAATCAAAATGGGAAATTTAGACAAACACGACCACTCCAAATTCGACAAATTAAGTTACGGAGGTCTTTTAATTACCTTAGGAATCATTTATGGCGACATCGGCACGTCTCCGCTTTATGTAATGGACGCCATTATGGGCAAATCTATCGTGAGCCGAGAGCTCGTTTTGGGTGGTTTGTCTTGCGTTTTTTGGACGCTTACGCTTCAAACAACAGTAAAATACGTGATCTTCACCCTTCGTGCTGATAACAACGGGGAAGGTGGAATATTTTCGCTATATGCCTTAATCAGAAGAAAATACAAAGGATTGGTACTTCCTGCCATGATTGGTGGAGCCGCACTTTTGGCCGATGGAATCATCACACCGCCACTTTCCATTTCTTCGGCAGTAGAAGGTTTGCAAATCTATAATCCTGAAATCAAGACCGTTCCGATTGTTATCTGTATCCTGATTGGTATATTTCTTGTTCAACGATTTGGAACTAAAAAAGTAGGTTGGTTTTTTGGCCCTATCATGATGCTTTGGTTTGGCATGTTGGCCGTCCTAGGCATGAACCAAATTATGCTCATGCCTAGTATATTCGAGGCAATAAACCCCGTTTATGCGTATCGTCTTTTGGTCGAACGCCCAGAAGGTTATTGGTTATTGGGTGCTGTTTTTCTTTGTACCACAGGTGCGGAAGCTTTGTATTCAGACCTTGGCCATTGTGGCAGAAAAAACATACGTGTCAGTTGGATTTTTGTAAAAACATGTCTGGTTCTCAGTTATTTTGGACAAGGAGCTTATCTACTAAGCCCGAATGTAGTAGGCAAAGTGATCTCTACTAAAACTTTTTATGCGGTCATGCCCGAATGGTTTTTGATACCAGGAATTATCATCGCTACTTTGGCGGCCATCATTGCTAGTCAGGCACTTATCACTGGCTCGTTTACACTTATTAGCGAAGCAGTACGTCTAAGTCTTTGGCCTCGTGTCAAAATTGTATTTCCCTCCATTCACAAAGGTCAATTGTATGTACCTAGTGTCAATTGGGTATTGCTGGCTGGTTGTATTGGTGTAGTCTTGTATTTCAAAGAATCGGCTCACATGGAAGCAGCTTATGGTCTTTCTGTGACGTTAACTATGTTGATGACCACCTTCTTACTCTACTTTTATGTCAAAACAAAGAAAGTCCCGACAGTCATAGCAGTCGTACTTTTACTCATTTACCTTTCGATCGAAATGTCGTTCTTGATCGCCAACTTGACAAAATTCACCCATGGCGGTTGGGTAAGTTTGTTTATCGGAATTTGCATTTTCGCCATCATGTGGATTTGGTACAAAGCTACTTCGATCAAAAACCGCTTGACTGAATATGTAAAACTGAAAGACTATTACGACATCCTAAAAGAACTGAGTGTTGATAATTCGATTCCCAAATATGCGACCAATCTTATCTTCATGTCGGGCGCAAATAGGACGGACGAAATCGAAAACAAAATCATTTATTCTATCCTGCAAAAACAACCCAAACGTGCTGATATTTACTGGTTTGTGCATGTGGACGTGACGGACGAACCGTACACGATGGATTATAAAGTCGATATTTTGGTTCCGCAAGACGTTATCAAAATCACGTTCCGTCTTGGTTTTAGGGTTGAAAACAGAATTAATCTCTTCTTCCGCAAAGCAGTACAAGAATTGGTTGCGAGCAAAGAAGTAGACATCACAAGCCGATACGACTCGCTCAATCGCAAAAATGTAGCGGGTGATTTCCGTTTTGTCGTGATTGAGAAATTCCTGAGTTACGAAAACGATCTTCCAATCATGGAACAACTTGTAATGGATGCATATTTTTTCATAAAAGAAAAAGCAAATTCCGAAGAAAAATGGTTTGGACTCGACTCAAGCATGGTCACTGTCGAACAAGTTCCCCTCATCATCAAACCAGTTGGCGACATGACACTTCACCGTGTTTATTCATAATTGTTCCTTGTTCGTAGTTCCTTGTTCGACTAGCTAAAACTACGAACTAAAGACTACGAACTAAAACTACTAAAAATGGAATCCCTTAAAAACGATCTTTTAATCCGAGCAGCTTTAGGTCAAAAAACAGAACGTACGCCCGTTTGGGTAATGCGACAAGCGGGACGAATTTTGCCCGAATATCGTGCAGTTCGAGAAAAAGCAAAAGATTTCGTAGAGTTTGTAAAAAATCCTGAATTTGCAGCCGAGGTAACCATACAACCTGTTGATATTCTAGGAGTTGATGCCGCCATTATTTTTTCTGATATTTTGGTAATCCCCGAAGCAATGGGCTTGCCTTACGAAATGCAAGAAAAACGTGGCCCTTGGTTTCCAGAGACCATCCGTACCGAAGCCGATTTGGACAGGCTGCACATTAGCTCGATGAACGACTATAGCTATGTGACCGATGCAATAAAACTGGCAAAAAAAGAATTGAACGGACGTGTGCCTCTTTTCGGTTTCGCTGGTGCGCCTTGGACTATTTTTGCCTACATGACCGAAGGTTCAGGCTCAAAAACATTTTCGGTTCCACGATCGCTACTTTATAATTCGCCTGCATTTTCGCACCGATTCATGCAGATGATTACCGATTCTACCATCGCTTATTTGAAAGACCAAATTACAGCAGGTGTAAACATTGTACAATTGTTTGACAGTTGGGCTGGTATTCTTTCGCCTGCACACTACCAGTTGTATGCCATGCCGTACATCCGCCAGATTTGCGAAGCCATCACAGAAGTACCTGTGGTAGTGTTCCCAAAAGGTGCTTTTTTCTCTTTGAAAGATTTTGAAAACTTCCCTTGTCAAGTAGTAGGCCTAGACTGGAATATGTCGCCCGAATGGAGCCGTAGCCAAGTAGGGCCAAGCAAAGTACTTCAAGGAAATATGGATCCTGCGTTACTTTATTCTTCGTTCGACAACATCAAAAGCGAAACAAAGAAAATGCTACAAGCTTTTGGCAGAACCAAACACATTGCTAACCTAGGCCATGGTGTTTATCCTGATATTGACGCAGATAAAGTGAAATGTTTTATTGATACGGTCAAAGAATATAGCACTTAGGTTTTATTCCTGTCGCTGTTGGTGTTTTCGCCAACAGC
Organism: Cytophagales bacterium; assembly: GCA_043769845.1. GTDB lineage: Bacteria > Bacteroidota > Bacteroidia > Cytophagales > UBA9547 > UBA9547. Next base: position 8,433 of record JAYVIX010000370.1, on the reverse strand, counting down.
TTCTTTGCCAAAACCATTTTTGTGGAGAACACCAACAAAGGCAGAAAAATTATTTTTTTATAAAAATAATTGCCAAAAACATCCTCCAGTTGCTGGTCTGTACAAGTTTGCCTAGTAGGAATCCATTGATCCCACACATTTTTTTCTGTAAAAAGCAATATTAAATCTATTTTGAAAAAAAATCAAAATAGTGTCCAAAATCTGCGAAATCCCTAAATTCAATAAAATCTACGATTCGCTGGATACTATTTTGCATGGCTTCGTTTTTGTAGGTGATCAATTCTGCGCTTCCACCAATGCAATGGTAGCCATGTTCACGATTTCACGCACTGAACTGCCCAATTGCAAAATATGTACAGGCTTGGCCATTCCCAACAACACAGGGCCAATAGCTTCGCAACCGCCAATCTCTTGTAGCAACTTGTAGGCGATATTTCCTGAAGCTAAATCAGGGAAAATCAAAGTGTTTGCGCCTTCTTCTGCTAATTCAGAGAATGGAAAAACTTCTTTTTGAAGCGATGGTTTCAAAGCGACATCTGCCTGTATATCACCATCTATCAGCATGTGAGGATATTTTTCGTTGGCTCTTTTGGCAGCAAGCATCGCTTTTTCTGGTACTTTTCCTTTGGCCGAACCAAAGTTGGAATACGAAAGCACAGCCACACGAGGTTCGATGTCTACACTTTTTACAAAATCGGCCGCTAAGCCAATAATTTCCACCATTTCATCAGCCGTTGGGTCGATATTCACGGTAGCATCTGCAAAGAAGTAAGGACCTTTTTTACTGTTGATGATATATAAACCAGCTACTTTATTTACGCCTTCCGCCACACCAATGACATGTAAAGCAGGGATGATTGCTTTTGAATAATCCTTGGTCGAACCAGAGATAAATGCATCTGCCTCTCCAGTTTCTAAAAGCATGGTACCGAAGTAGTTACGCTCGTGCATCAACCTAAAAGCATCATCCAACGTAATTCCTTTGCGTTTGCGTTTTTCATACAAGATGTTTGCAAACGACATCAGCTTATCACGGTCTTCCTGATGGTCGATGATGATGCTTTTATGCAATTCCAGTTTGTATTCTTTGATAATAGAATCAATTTTCTCTTTGTTTCCCAACAAAATAGGAATACCAAGTCCTTCGTCTTCAATTATTTGTGCCGCTTTCAACACTTTGTATTTATCGCCTTCGGCAAATACTATTCGTTTCGGATTCTGGCGGGCTTTGTTCATCAAGCGTGTCATCAATTTCTGATCGACTCCCACACGTTGCATCAACTTGGTTTTGTATGCTTCCCAATCAGTAATCTCGATTTTGGCCACGCCAGAATCCATTGCCGCTTTAGCTACCGCAGAAGAAACCTCTGTCAACAACCTAGGATCCAATGGTTTTGGAATCAAATAATCTTTCCCGAAAACAATTTTATCATCTCCGTAGGCTTTGTTTACAATATCAGGAACGGCTTCGTGTGCCAAAAGTGAAATGGCTTTCACGGCTGCCAATTTCATTTCTTCATTTATTTCAGTTGCTCGGACGTCCAAAGCGCCACGAAATATATAAGGAAAACCTAATACGTTATTTACTTGGTTGGGATGATCGCTACGGCCTGTAGCCATTATAATATCTGGCCTAGAAGCCATCGCTGTCGCATATTCAATTTCAGGATTTGGATTGGCCAAGGCAAAAACAATTGGGTTGGCCGCCATGGACAGTACCATTTCTGTAGTAACTATTCCGCCTACTGAAAGTCCTAGAAACATATCTGCCCCTACCAATGCTTCGGCTAAGGTATTGAATGGCTTGTCTGTAGCGATATGTTCATGACTAGGATGAAGATTCGGACGATCTTTACGGATGATTCCGTCCTTGTCGTACATCACCAAGTTTTCCTTTTTCAGACCAAGTGCTAAATAGAGTTTGATACACGCCATTGCGGCCGCTCCAGCTCCACTGACTACTACTTTTATTTCCTCGATTTTTTTATCAACTAGTTCTAGCGCACTCAGCAATGCGGCACTGGTTATAATAGCCGTTCCGTGCTGGTCGTCATGCATCACGGGAATATCCATGCGTTTGCGCAATTCTTCTTCGATGTAAAAACATTCGGGAGCCTTGATGTCTTCCAAATTGACACCACCAAAAGTAGGTTCCAACGATTTTACGATCTGGACAAATTTCTCAGGATCGGTCTCATTGATTTCAATGTCGAACACATCAATTCCCGCAAATTTTTTGAACAAAACACCTTTTCCTTCCATCACTGGTTTGGATGCTTCTGGGCCAATATTTCCTAAACCCAACACCGCTGTTCCGTTCGAAATAACGGCTACCAAATTGCCTTTGGCCGTGTATTTGTACACATTTTCCACATCAGCTGCAATTTCTTTGCAAGGCTCGGCCACACCAGGCGAATAGGCCAATGCCAAGTCCAATTGGGAACTAAGCATTTTGGTAGGAACTACTTCTATTTTGCCGGGCTGGCCTTGTGAATGGTAATTGAGTGCGTCTTCTTTACGGATTATGATAGCCATTTTTTGTGAGTTCAAAGTTTAATGTTCAAGGTTCAACGTTTTTGAACCTTGTAAATGGTGCTTCTTACGCAATACTAAAACTTCGAGCCGACATTTTAAATGATTTTTAGGAAATGCATAAAATAATGACAGCAATTGTTTTCGTTTAAAACGTCCTCTTTTACAAAACAAGGCATTCCATCTGAAACTCAAAAGCCTCAAAAGACTGGTATATTTCAGAAATCATATTGGGATTTTTGAAGTAGTAGTTCAGAAAATTATCGTTGCGTTCTTGTAATCCACCTTCTGGAAATAACTTTTTTCGGATATTTTGAAGCTTATTGAGTTCGGTTTCGTGGCGGTTTTCCAAGGCTTTGTTCATCCTTTTTTCCAAATCCGAAACGCCTTTATTGATTTTGGCGATCTCGGCTTCAACAGCAGCTATCAAAGACTTGTCGGCTTTGGTGGCTTTGGCTTGTAAAGCTTCTTTTAAAGAATGTATTATACTTGATTCATTTTCGAATTCAAATTTCTCGACTTGCAATTTTTCAAGCAGCAAACTTTTGAACTGATCTTCAGACAGAAATACATCCGAAATTGAAATTTCGGTCGTTTCCAGTTTTTCTTTGGCATTTTGCGGAATGATAGTCGCAAACTTTCTCGGAAATAAAATTGGAAAAGGAACATTCTCCGATTCAAAAATCCCTTTCAACTGAAACCAATAGGCTAATTCGCCAGGCCCACCAATATAGGCGAGGTTGGGCAAAATCGTTTCTTGATAAAGAGGACGCAAAATGACGTTTGGACTGAAACGTTCGGGATGTTTTTCGATTTCCGTGTTTAGTTCGTAGTTCGCTGCATCAATTCTAACTCTTGAGTCTTCTGTCAAATAGAAAAAATTGCGTTCTCGCACAAAAGCTTGTGCCTTGTAGCCCTTTTTCTCCAATTCCTCGGAAGTAGATTTCACGATGGGCGAATATTTTTGATCTATCAAATCGGATTTTATCTGATCGACAAAAAGCGATTTCAAAGCTTTGTCGTCTCCATCAACGATCACGATTCCATATTCAGCAAAAAGATGATTGACCAATTTGCGGGTAGCTTCCGCCAAATTGGACGATTCGGAATACGCATCAGACAACCATTTTGGACAATCTGGTACGTTGTCAAAAAACTCAGCTAAACCATCCGTTTTCACTTTTCCAGACGCTCCTTTGCCATTCGGCTGCCATTCGTACTTTTTTCCAAACAAATGGAAATGGTTTATTTCTTCCAAATCATGATCTTCGGTGGCCATCCAAAACACTGGCACAAACTCATTTTCAGGATAGTCTGTCTTGAGTTCTTCGGATAGTTTAATGACTGTCAGTATTTTGTAGATAAAATACATCGGCCCAGTGGCCAAACAAAGCTGATGACCAGTCGTGATAGTAAATGCATTTTCATTCAAAAGAAATGCTACATTCTGGGCGACTTTTGGATGCAATTCGAAACCCGCATACTGTTTCTGCAAGGCATCGTGTAGTACTTTTCTGTTTTTGAAAGAAGCTTTTTTTCCTTCAATCTGATGTCTGAAACTCTCCAAAACAGGAAAAGCCCCGAAGAAGGGCTTTAACTTTTCTGAATTGGAAATATAATCTAAAAACAGGCTACCGAACTGGTTGGTATGTTTTAGTGGAATAGATAGTGGTTTCAATTTTATGGTTTTTTATCCCTTATTTTCTTGATTGGCACTGTAGCTTCAAGCCTACTCACTGCCGATGTGCTAAAATAGCCAACCGCTTTTGGCCCTTTTTCGTTCGTGTTTTTGATATTTGTTGGCAAATTGTAGGGAGGTTGGCTAAACAATGCGCCAAATGCCCCGCCCGAACCTTGTTGCGATAGACTGGCGATACTTTGCAAGAAAAATGCTGCATCAGTATCAATCGAATAAATCTCAACCATCAACTTTTCGCCATCGACATATTGTTTGTCTGCGCCCAATTCATTGATTTGCTGGCGTAAAGGAAGAATAAACACCGTTGAATCATCCGATGCAGTAGCAGCACCCAAAGATCCATCGTAACTGTAATTGATTAATTCAGGCTGTGTGTTTCTGATGCCATTCCTGTAGAAACGCGTCCAATAACGATCGCCTGAACCAGCCGAATCGGTAGCGAAAAATTCGGCATCATATTTCCCAATAATTTCTTTTCCAGTAAAATCTGTGGATGCTGTGAACTCAATACTGTCTACTGGAATTCCTCGTTTCAATTCAGAATAGGCTAGGTAGGTTTCGTTATTGTAAATGACTTTAAGCGAATATTCATGTCCAACCACAAGCATTTTACTTCCGCTATCAGATGAAACAAATTTTCCTTGCTCGGTTTCCGTGAATGGAAAAACTGAACCTGTGTTAGCGTCAGTTAAAGTGACGGTAGCGCCCGAAAGAAGTTTCTTTGCGCTATTGTCGTAAAATGGCTGAGTGCCTGAAAGAGTGACAGTTTGATTTTCAGGCCAATTGTTCAGAAAAGCATCAATCACCAATTGTTGCTCGGTGTTTTTCAGTTTGTCACTGATGTCAATTTTGTCTTCACACGAAAACAAAACCACGCTGGTTAATAGTATTAAGTATTTTTTCATTTTTCCTTAGAATTTGAAATTGTAAGTAAATGCAGGAACTGGTACGCCAAAAAGGGCAAATTTAGAGGCTTCGCTTATTGCAGGATTGTCGGCATTTTGTCTTGCAAGAATTGCAAATGCATTTTTGCGGCCATACACGTTGTAAACGCCTAAGACAAGCTCCCAAGTATAGTTTTTGAAAATTTTGGAAGTGCGTATTTTTTCTTTGCTAGCCAAGGTTGCCGAGAAATCTAGTCGGTGATAATTAGGCATTCTAAGATTGTTTCGATCATCGTTTGAGATGATGTAATAAGAATAACCTTGTACTTCCACTTTTTTGTCTTGGAATGTGAATGGCGTTCCAGAACCGAAAGTGAACGTGGAAGCAAGGTTCCATCTGTCTGTCAGCTTGTAAACTCCTACAACACTTAGATTATGTCTTCTGTCGTATTTGGTTGGATACCAGTTGCTTCTGTTAATTCCTTTTACTTGACGTTCGGATTTTGAAAGGGTGTAACTTATCCAGCCAGTAAAACGGCCTTCTGTTTTCTTGACATATAATTCCATTCCATACGCACGGCCTTTGCCCTGTATCAGTTCACCTTCTATGTATTTGTTGAAACGTAGGTCTGCTCCATCAATATAATCCAGCTGATTGTACATGTCTTTGTAAAAGCCTTCCACCGAAGTTTCCAAGCCGCCTAATACTTCAAAATTTTTGAAATATCCTGCTGAATATTGGTCGGAAAGTTGCGGTTTGATGTTGTTTGTACTAGGCGTGTAAATATCGATTGGAACGGACGAAACCGTGTTTGACACCAAATGGATGTATTGCGCCATTCTGTTGTAACTTGCTTTGATCGAAGAACTTTCAGTCAATGAATAATTGACCGCCACACGAGGTTCTGGATTAATATACGATTTGATCGTTTCGTTCATATTATATTTTTTCTCCGAAATAGCTTCTCTTTTGTAATTTCCTGGCTCGCCACCATAAGTGTAGGCCGTTGATTTGCCCAAATAGTTGAATGTAGATAAGCGCAAACCATATTGAAGATTAATTCTCGGGGTCAACTTTTGTTCGTTCGAAATATACAAGGCATTTTCAGCTGCATATTGTTTTTCCAAACTGATATCAATCGTTTGTCCTTTCGAAACACCAAACGCATCGCTAGGTGTAAATGTGTAATAAATGGCCTGTCCTCCAAACGTGACCGTGTTTTTAGCATTCAAGTACCATGTCAAATCCGATTTCAAGCTCACATTTTCAATCTGGGCTTTCCATTCGAAATAGTCTTCTGCTTTGTTTTCGCCAAAAGCCAATTTGTAATTATAGTTACTATAATAGGCAGTTGTGTTCATGAAAAGTTTGCTCCCGAAAAGGTGGTTCCAACGAAGAGAAGTGGTCGCATTGCCCCAGCTAAAAGTAGCACCAGGAAAACCGAAGATATCCCTTCCTAAATAGGCGGAAAGGTAAATACGGTTTTTAGGATTCACGATCCAGTTGGCCTTCATTGTAAGGTCATAGAAATACAATTGCGTTTTTTTAAGGTCTCCAGTCAAAAAAGGTTTAGCAAGTTGGTCGGCATATGATCTTCTGCCTGCGATAATAAATGATGCTTTGTCTTTTTTGATAGGTGCTTCGATAGTTAATCGGCTGAAAATGACTCCCAAACCTCCTTGAACACCTAGCTTCTTCATGTTCCCTTCTTTCATTCTCACATCCAAAACAGATGAAAGACGACCACCATAATTGGCCGCAATGGCTGCTTTTGAAAGTTTCACATCTTTCACCGCATCAGGATTGAAAACAGAGAAAAACCCGAATAAATGGGAGGTATTATAGACAGGTGCTTCGTCCAACAAAACCAAGTTTTGATCTATCGCACCACCACGTACATTGAATCCAGAAGAGCCTTCACTCACAGCTGACACACCCGGCAAAAGCTGAATACTTCTGATTACATCTACTTCGCCCAGAAGTGGCGGGATGGAACTAATTGTTTTCATTTCCATCTTGGTAGTGCCCATTTCCATGTTTTTCACTTGGGCATCTTTCCTTTCGGCTGTCACTACTACTTCTTTCGTGGCCAAACTTTGCTCACTCAAGGCGATGTCTACTTTTCGGTTAACATTCATCTCAATGGTACGTGTTTCGGCATCGAAACCAACGTAAGTGACTACAATAGTGTACGTTCCCTTCGGAAGTGTCATCGAAAAGAAACCATATGCGTTGGTTGCTGCGCCTGCATTCAGTTCTTTGATGAAAACAGTGGCACCAATCATGTCCTCGCCATTGGCCGAGTCGCGAACGGTTCCACTCAATACGTATTTCTCTTGAGCATAAAGCTGCGAAAATAGAAACACTAAAAATCCTGACAAAAGGATTCGTTTTAGCATATGGTTTAAGTTTAGAACCGCAAAACTATGGAAACTTTTAGTATAACAAAAGTTTCTACATTGTTTTCGTGTTAATTTTTTGTACCGATACCTTCGATCCAAGCGAAGGCATCGGTACGTCTTACAAACAAAAAAGGGAACTCAAACCGAGTTCCCTTTTTTGTCGAAGCTAAGTTCTGACTGAAATGTCTAAAGATTCAAAGCTTCCTTCACATACAACCTCACATCCGACAGTTTCTCTCGTCCTTCTTTTGGTCCACGTTTTTGGCCTAAACGAACAATGATGATATTTTCCTCAGGAATAACAATAATGTATTGCCCCAAAATACCACGCGCATAAAACACCTCCATACCGTTGCAATCAGGATAAAGCCACCAATGCAAACCGTAATAATCAATCGGCTGCTTATCATCTGGATCAAGCAAAGAGGCAGGTTGGGTCGATTCGTTTACAAATGCAGTATCTACAATTTGAATTCCGTTCCAGTTTCCTTTATTAAGGTACAATTTACCTAATCGAGCAAAATCTCGTGCGTTTGAGTTGATGCAACAATAGGCCTTTTCGGTTCCATTGGCTTTGTCCAAACACCAAAGAGCATCGTTTTCCATTCCCATTGGCTGCCATAATTTTGCTTCGGCATATTCGGACAAATGTTTTCCTGTGGCTTTCTCAACTATCAAACCGAGCAGTTGGGTATTGCCACTCAGGTAGTTGTAGACTTTTCCTGGTTCTTCGATTGCTTCTAGTTTGGAAATGAGTTTTGGCAAATCGTCCCCATAATACGCTTCGGTGGTCATTGAAAATGGACTAGTGTACGACTCGTCCCAATTCAGGCCCGAACTCATTGTGAGTAAATGTCTAATAGTGATTTTGGATTTCTCGCCTTCGAAATTGGGTAAAAAATCGGCAACAGGCTG
>JAYVIX010000369.1:0-15989 GCA_043769845.1 Cytophagales bacterium | reverse complement strand
AATTACAGTCGCTATCAGAAATCGTTCTCTTGATTTATCAAATCTGCCGAAAGGCATTTATTTTATTAATTATGAATTAGATAGAAAAAAAGTAAGTCATAAACTCATTTTAAATAACTAGATATTTCAGAATAAGAATTTTGATTGTTCAATTGGCAAATCAGCTTCTTACACAAACAAAAATTTCCCTATTTTTACACTACAACACTTCGCTTATGAAACTGATATTAGACATCGAAGACAAGAAGGCGGATTTTTTCATCGAACAAAGATTACTATTCTCTAATATTCTTCAGAAGCTCTAAAATCTCTTTATCTGGGATGCTTTCCTTTTCCGATTTGTCATAAATGGAAAGAAGATAAACTGCATTCTGAACAATGTGGATGTGGGTAATCACTCTCGCACCACCAGACTTTCCTTTGCCTTTGGAGCTAATAGCCAAACGAATCTTGTAACAGTTCTTCCCGATTGGTGTACCCAAAGAAGGATTCATTTCTAATTCTGTAATGAGTTTTTCCAAATCGTCTTTTAGCGACCTGTACTTTTTCGACAATTTCTTGACCTCAATCGCAAAAGCATCAGTATAAACAATCTCAAAGCTCATTCAAAAGCTCTCTTGCCGATTTAAGTTGGATTTTCCCTTCTTTAGCAAGATTTACTTGCTCCACAGATTCTTTGAGATTTTTCAATATTTCTGCTTTATGAGGAGAAAGCGTGGTAGCTTTTACAAAAGAAAAGTTCTTTAACAACTCCATAAAGAAAGGGGCTTGGCTGTCTTTTATGTCGAGCAATACTTTCATTTCCGATTTTGTTTATACAAAGATACTTTTTTCCAACCATAGAATACTATTTTTACATTTCAAACGATTATTTTTAGCTTCAGAACAAACCATTTTTAGCCTAATATTTCTTTTAAATGCCTTCAAAATTCGAATCAATGGTAAGGATACCAATTACATATTTTATACTGATTGCTTCGTTGTTTCTGATCAGTTGCGATTCCAAAAAACTTAACGAAACAAACATTTCGTTTTACTCCTGGAATAACAATTTCGAACTCGATTCAAGCGCTTACAACTTTCTGAATTTCAACAAAATCAAACACTTGCGGGTGAAATTGGCGGAATTATCATGGGATGGACAAAAAGTGATAGTCGACAACCATCTTGATTCATACACAAGCGGTTTCGAACATCAGTATTTTCAGGAAAACAAATTGACGCCTGTCGTTTTTATCGACAACGATTTGTTCTACGAAATAGATAGTGCGCAAATTCCGCAAATGGCTTCCTTAGCCAAACGTGCTATCCAAATTCATTCTGTCGACTTGGCGCTCAATTCTAACGAATTATTTCCCGACCGTTGGGGGCGTTTGTATTTTAGTTTAAATCCAAAAAGTGTGGACAATGCAGCGGTAGAAAAAGTCTACAAACAGTTTCTAGAAAACATCATTTCCTACGAATTCGATTGCGACTGGACTGAAAAAACACGTGATAAATATTTCTACTTTCTGCAAAACGTAAAAGACACCTTGGGCAAAAAAGTAGAGTCTACGCTAAGGCTTCATCAATACAAATTTCGAGACAAAATGGGCATCCCGCCTGTGGATGCCGTGAATTTGATGTGCTACAATGTGGGCGATGTCACAAATAAAAAAGAAAGCAACTCTATCTTCAACAGCGACTTGGTTTTGGAATACATGAAAAACCAAGATCGTTATCCAGTACCTTTAAATATTGCTTTTCCTACTTTTAAATGGACTGTGGTATTCAGAAACAATAAGTTTTATCGTCTCTTGCAAGGCGATGGAATTCTGGAAAACAAAGACCAAATTCAGGAAATTGGCACGAATACATACCAACTAAAATCGGACGTGTACATTGATTGGCGTACAGAATCGTTGCGAGAAGGCGATGTGGTGCGTGTGGAATATGTGTTGGTGGACGACATTGAAACCACCTATTCCAACATCCTGAAAGAAACCAAAGAAAAACCAGAAGAAGTTATCTTTTTCGACCTAAACAGTTCACTATCAAAAGACAACTTTCATGAATTGGAAAAAATACTCCATCGCTAGTGCGTGTGTGTGCCTATTTGTCTTTGGCATCATCAAACTAGTAAAAGCCTGCGGAGGCGGATACGATTCGGAATATTCGCGCATCTTTTTCTTCCTGCCCGAAAACAGCAACATAACAGGCTCGAAATGGTGGTTGAAACAAAACGAAATCTATTATTACTATGACGAATCGGAAACGCCAAACTCGATCGAATCAGAAGCTCTACCGATTTTGTATGCTGATTATGAGGCTCTTCTGAAAGAATGGAATACCTTATTAGGCAATTCATTTTCCAATTCCGACATCGAAAAAGCGGTTTTCAATTCGCATTACGAAGCCGGAAACAACATCATACTCGATTCGCTAGACCGAGACGATACTAGTGCTAAAAAAGCAGTTCAAGCCTTAAACAATGAACCAGATTTACTTCAATACATGATAGCCGCAAAGCTGTTGGAAAATCTACCAATTGGCATTGCTTCCGAAGATTATGAAAAATCGGAATCGGACATTGAAAACGAACAAATGGTGTATGCCGAAACTGCCAAGAACCTTGAAACCCAACTTGAACAGACCAAAAACAACAAACCGTTGGCAGCCAAATACCTTTTTCAATTGGCAAAAATGGCAGCAAGTGGCATGTCGGTCAATCATGCCGAAATGTATTTGCATCAGCTCGAAGAACTTGGGCAAAGCAAAACGCTAGAAGGCTGGGCGAGATTGTATTATGCGGGTTTGTTGCTTTGCGGAAAAGAACGCAATGTGCAATTGGCCAAGGTATTGAAAGATTGTCCAAGTAAAACGAATAGATGTTTGGAGTTGTTTCGCCCAACCGAAAACACAGATTACATCAGCCAAGTGAGCGATTCTAGCACGCAAGCCTGTTTGTGGGCCATGCAAGCAATGCACGATTACCGCCCCAATGCGCCTTATTTGGAAAATATCGTACAACTAGATCCGAATAATTTGCTTTTGACCGATCTGATCAATCGTGAAATCAACAAGTACGAAGACTATACTTTCACCAGTTATTTGACTGGTTTCAGCGTTTTTGGCAACCGTGAAAAAAGCGGATCCTACGAAGCGTCTTTTGACAAACTGAACGAATTGCTGTTGAACTCCAACATTCAACGTGTCACTAATCCTTATTTGAAAGAATTTTATGTGTTGGCAAATGCACATTTGAAGGCGTTAAATAATCAAACGAACGAAGCTGTTTCTCTACTTGAAAAATTGGAGCCAACTAGCAAGGCGCATCAAATTCAGAAAAACATTTCCTTGCTTTTTATCCATTCAAACAAGGCGGTGTATGATGAATCGACTTTGGAAAAAATCTCGAAACTGATTGTGGACATTGCCAAACTAGGTAGTACAAACGAAAATACCAATCGCTGTATCAGTGGCGTGTTGCTGAAAATGCAGAAACAATTTGAACAAAAAGGCGACATGGCCAATGCAGGCCTGTGTTTCATTAGAAGTAATATGGGAATGGTGACGAACAATTTCTACACCGACTATACTTGGCTAGAACTGAATGCCAACCATGCCGAATATGAAAAGATCGAAGCCTTGCTGCAAAAAAGTAACAAGACCAATTTTGAAGAACTAATAGTAGGCGGAAGAGATTTACTGACCATTTACGATTCGCATGCCCGAGTTTATTTGCGCGAAAAAAACCTCGACAAATCCCTCTCCTATTTTCAAAAATTGCCCGATTGGTATTTGGCGAAAAACTTTGGCTTTACAGTGGAAACTTCCGTGTTTTTCAAAGCGGATCCTCATCAAAACGCACATTTAAATATCATTGAAGCACTTGGACAACTTAATTTCAAAGTAAAAAATGTAGAGAAAATCTCGGAAGCAAACAAAAAAGCGACTGAATATTTAGCCATCGCAAGTGGATTTTTCGAACTGAGCAACAAAGGCACATATCCTTATGCCACGGCCTATTATTCGACCAATTATGCGCCCAAATCGGCCAAAGACATCACTGCCAAGAATCCGAATTCACTCTACCAATTCTATTTCATAGCCGAGCCAGCTTTTGTGTATTTCGACAAAGCAAAAGCTTTAAGTGCTGATAATGAACTAAGTGCCAAAATCAGCTATTTCCAACTTCGAGCTTTTGATAAAGTGTTTGAATCGCAATACGAATACTCCACTTTGCCAAAAGAAAATTGGATCAAGCATGTGAAGCAATTCCAAAATACAGAATTCTACCATTATTATCCTTGTCCAAGAATTGAGAATTTTATCAAGAAAGAACGAATTTAGCTGCCCAAAATCATATTCTCAAAAAATGAAGTATACAAACAATCCGAATAAAGAGTTAAAACTCGATCTGACCATTTTAGGGCTAACCATTTTTCTCACGATTCTGGGCATCGTGTTTATGTTTGGTCTAGAGTTTTATGAGGAAGATGTCGATATTTTGGGGCTACCGTTTGGATGCTACGAGGTCACTTTTTGGGTATTGGGATTTTTGATTACGACCGTTTTTGGCACCAAAGCGTTGGGTCAAAGCTTCAAAATCAGATCAACCAACCTCATTTTTGCAATCGCAGGTGCGTATTTAACCTTGGTAATATTGAGTTTATGGAACTCGTATAACGAAATCCAAGAAATGATTCGTCTGGTGGAATAATCAGGCGATCGCTTGGATGGTCACTTTTCGACCATTAAAATCGAAAATGTCTCCTTTGGTTAGCGAGAGTAGTTTCTGACCAATGGGCGATGAACTAGAAATGGCAAAATAAGAAACAGTATCATGAATTAATTTTCCTGCGCTTATTGCGAGATAATAATGACCATTATCCGTCAAAACCAAACTTCCATTCTGAATTTTGGGAGCTGAAAAATCCGCAGAAATCATTTCCAAGATCCGTTTCAGTTTCATGGCTTCGTATAACTGAACGGTGTTTTTCTCAATTTCCAATTGCGCCATCGCACGTCCCGTTTCGTACTTGTCGCCCATGCTACTTTTCGAGTCCTCGTTGGCCGATTGTTGAGCTGCTTTTATGGCTTCCTGAGCCGCCAGCATTCTGTTTTCCACAAAAAGCACACATTGACTATGCAATTCTTTTTTGATGGTTTTCAGCTGATCTAACGTCATGGTTTAAGACAAACTAAACCTTATCTGCACGCCAAACAAGGTATTGGTTCGTTTGAACGAAGTCGAAACTCTAGGTATCGTCACGGATTGGTCGTAGTACAACTGCAAGCTCAATCGGTCATTGACACGGTAATTGATCGTAGGTTTTACCTGAATTTGTTGCGTTCCTTGTGTGATGATATTGATATCATTGATCCTACGTTGTACAGTGCGACTGTCGCGTATTGTAAAATCAAAACGGAAAGTGATCTCGTTTTTCAACACCACCGTTCTTCCTTTATTAAAAAGATTCCCAACAGGCAGTTTCATGCCCGTTTTGGTATAACCTACACTCACACTCACGTCTTTGTTTCGCATTTCCATCACTTGCGAGTTAGACGTGCTTAAGTTCAAGTTACGCGTGTAGTTGTATCTGATATTGAACGTAATGTTCTTTTTTGTCTTCATATTCACGCCTAACAGCGGGCTAAATGCCTCTTGAATAGACACTTGTCCGATTACATAAACGGGCGTATAAAAATTAAGCGTATTGATGGCATCGCCAGTTGGCAAGTCGAAAACACTCGTTTTAGCACTCACCAAGTCTGACCCATAACTGAGCGAACTGGCATAATTGGCCACATTGTAAGTCGATGAATAACTATGATTCAGGTTGACGCTCGAAAAATAACGTTTCACCAACGCTAAAGACGACAAGCCTCCATAATCAATTCGCCAGTTAGGCAACGGAATCCGAGGGAAAGCCGACAAAGCTACTTTCGAAGCATCGCCACCCGAATAAGCCGCCAAGAACGAAGGAATTAACACATCTTGCGAACTTGTATCATAACGACCAACTCCATTTGGATTGTTCGCGTTCAAGCGATCCATAATTTCCCTTCTATTAGTGGCATACTTTTCGAAATACCTATTTTTATTAGTCGAAGGATCATCTCCCGAAAAAGCCGTCAGAGCCGAAATATAAGAGGTCTTAAACGATCCTGTACGAGTCGGATTTCGCGATTCTAGTTCACCGGCTTCATTGTATCTAAAAAAATCGTTATAGGATTGATTGTGATCCTGCTTTCCATCAAACTGAACTCTGAATTGCTTAATAGGCTCTATACTAGTACGATAGGTAAACTTAGTGCCTTTAGTTTGCACAAACGGACTACTCTGAAAGCGTGAAGACGCAATCCAACTGTTGTCCAATGCCTCTTGTTTGATCTGATCTGCATCCTGATTGCCCAATATAAACGGAATACCTGGCGCCAAATCGTTTTCGTCAAGGCCGAAAAATTTGGGTTTCGGCAGAAAACCTGGCAATACCGTACCTTCCGAACGTTCGTAGGTAAAATTGAGGTTTTTGAAAAGCATCAGTAATTGGAATGGAGCTCTAACTGGCTGCATTTCACTTAGATGCACTTTTTTAATCAATCTATTCAAGGAATCTTTTTCGGCCTGAGATAATTTCGGATTTTCTAGCAGTTTTTTCCACTGATTTCGCTTTTGATCGTGTTCTTGTTGCACTTGTTTGAGTGGAGTATTGACTTCTTTCAGGAATTTTATTTTATTGAAAAATTTCAAAAAGTCAAATTTCCCAGTCAATCCCATCACACGGCTATTTTGCGCCTGATTTCCCAGCGTATCCGCAAAACCTACTGCACCAGCTTTCCAAATATAATTGGCTCCATAATTGACATCGGCTTGCATCCAGTCGGTCAGAGGAATTTTGTCTAATGGTGTTCTATAGGTAAAATTGACACTTTGATCAAAATTCTTGACCCTCCCAAACTTCTCTAAATTTTTAATAACGGAATCTCGCTTACTGATCGAATTGGCCTTATTTGGATTGGAAGGATCTTCGTTGATTTCACCAAAAGGTTCATCAATTATCGTGTTCACATTGGAACGGTAATCCATACCCAGACTTTTGGTAAATGCCCAACGAAGACCATAGGCTCTATTTAGCATAAAAGATTTCTCATACAATGGCGCTACACCATTGGTAGTCAAATCACCGGCTCGTAGTTGTGTGATGGCATATCGCCTATCCAAATCGGTACGAAACGAGACATTGCTCGGCAAAGGCGTAAAATTGAAATTGGTCACCAATTGCAAGTATTTCGACTGTGTCTTTATTCCTTTTAAAGGCTCCAATGCTTTTGCGTTGGTGGCATACGTATAGCCAATTCCTGCTTTGTAATTTTTGAAAAAATACCTCTGCGTGAGATAGTTACTACTACTGATATCGTTGTAACCCATTGTCAAAGTGAGGTTTTCGACATCGTAAAAATGACTTTTAGGAGCTGCGCCTACTTTCGTTTTCGAAACATTGTTGAAACTAATACTTCGTCTGGTCGACTGATCAATCACCAGTTTTCGTTTGGCTTCGCGTTCGTCATCATCTGCAATGGTTTGCAACGAAACGGCCAACTTCAAGTCTGGATTGGTTGGATCGTAGACTGGTTTTACAATTTTGCGGTCGTAACTCACATACATCGGTACTTTTATTCCTGTTTTGGCAGGGATAAATTTATCCATCGACACATTGGAAGCGGCTCCGTATTGAAAGGTATTGTTTCGCTGACGCGAAGACGATTTCTGATCAATAGACCCAAAACCTGAAGTCTTGATACTGCCCGAAGCAGTCACGTTGGCCAAGTCGGCCAGTTTAGCATTCAGCGTACCAACGGCCGCCCATCCTGGTTCTTTGTTGATACCGCTCGTCCGAAGTTCATTGGCCCAAATACAGGCTTGATGCGTTTTGGAATTAGCAATAGGATTTTTAATCCCGATCATCGCAATCTGAGTACTGGTATAATCTGGATTTCCACGAATACTGATGATTCGGCCGTCCACATTGAGGCTAAATACATTATTGTACGAAGTATTCGATTTGTTTCTTTCCGCCTTTACAAAACTTAATTCCTCCAAATCTACATCCACATTGTTTTCTGAAGGCCAGATTACATTTTCGTCAGTACTTCCTGGAGGTGTCAGTTTCAGCGGAATCTGAATGTCGTAATAATTCTTTTCTAGATCTGTTCCTAATCGCAAAAAGCCCTGAATCTCGAAATCGTTAGCAGTATTACTTTCGGCATGCAAAAACATTTTGATTTTTTTGCTATTGATCAAATTGAAATTGATCAGCTTGTATGCTGGTGCCACATCGCCAGGTTCGAGTTTATCTACACAAATACGAAGCGATTGCTCGTTTTGTACTCCATTAAAATTAGACGTATTGTCACGATCGCGCACAAAACCAGGCGGCACTACATAAGGCGTCACTCCTGCAGGCGGACTTCCATTTTCTTCAATGTTCACAGTCGAAAGCTGTACTTTACTCAGACCTTTCGTTTCAGGACTGTATATTATTCCTTTGTCAGTCGTCAAACTATCAATTGGCCTCCAAAGACTTCCAACCATTTGAAACTGAGCCATTCGCAGTACAACTGGCTTTTCCCAGCCAGTAAGCACCATTCGCAAAAAACGAATAGACTTGAAATCGCTCATATTATTGACGATGGAAGCATTGGTTCTGATCGGAATCCGAATCTGGTACCAAGTCACCTCGTCACTTACCGCACTCGTTAACTTACTCACTACATAGCCATTGGCTCTTTCATCCAATTTGCCATTTGAACCTCGTTTCAGCTGTACTTTATATTCAAAATATTGCTCCTGTTCGTTTACGGTATTGTTTTGGTTCAAATCTTCATTGTCTGGCAAATTGGTATTCGATTGAATAAATCCATTGACCGTACCAACCGATGAATTATTTTCCATTCCATTATAATATCTATAACGGTCTAGGATATTTTTACTATCAATAGAAAGGTAATATTTGAAATCATCGTTTGAAAGGTCGGCTATGATTTTCTCACGCTTTTCGGTATTGGTCACTTTCGTGTTTACTGCTTTGATAAACTCTTGGTATTTGCTAAAGCTAAACTCCTCTGTCGATTTCAAACCATCCAAACCAACGTCTTGGTTTTCTCTTGCACCACCAATATTGCTAAAAGCATTGTTGAGATAACTCGTTTTGGTCACTTTTCCCCAAGCTCCTTCTTCGGAACCTTCTGTTCCGCCATTTGGAGGCAAGCCATTTTCAAATTCGTGTTTGCTATCCTTCATCAAATCTTCCGAAACACTTCCGAGCTGAAACCAAAGTTCTCCTCCTGAGTTTTCGCTATTTTTAATAATTCTCTTGTTTTCTTCCAAACGAAGATCCCCTTTGTCACCCGAAATAAACGGATCCATCATCCAAAATTCGATGTATTGAATATTGGCATTATCAAAATCGGTATCGAACGTGATGGCACGTGTTAAGCTTGCAAAGTTGTTTTTAGGATTGAGTAAATTTCCATCTGAATTCAGGTCTGGGTTGAAATTGTACATCCCACGTTCTTCGGGGAAATAGGCCAAATCCAAGGTTGTTTCATTTGCAACTCCTTGTCTTTGAGAACGCTGTGGATAAATTTCTTGTGGCAATATTTGCCGTGTATAATGTCTTTTGTCCCGTTCATCGTTATCAACATCCGCTGATTGTGCGCTTTGTTGATAAAAAGCCGTTTGGTCGATATTGTACCACGAAAGTTTAGCTCGCTTGTAAGAGAATGCCAACGGATTTGATTTGACTACCGATTCGTCATAAAAATCTTTCGGTGGCGTACCTAAAATCCATTTAATGGGTTGGCGCGTCAGATCGTAGGGCGTTTCAGATCCTTCAAAATCGTCAATAAACATGTTTGGCTCTCCATTGACCTTGACCTGAGGGGGTGAACCAGGAATAAACTGTGCCACTTCGGCTTTTACCATCACGCTAGATGGTTCTTTGGTCTGAATCAATGGCAAAGCATCGACCATTTTGGTCAGAAAACGACTTTCTCTTGAATAATTCACATCCAAACCCCACATGGTATTGAAAATCGGATCGTCCCCAAAACTGACACGTGTGATAAGCGGACGTTCGCGCAAGTGCATAAATGTACCTCCAATATTAAAATCCTTGTGAACACGATAATCAAGTCGAGTTCCAATCATTGATTTCTGCCTAAAATTGAACAAATCGGCCTTTTCAAAGCGAATCACAATATCATTTCCAGATGTTAGAATCCCAGGGTTGACTATTCGTACTCGACCTAATTCGTAATTGACTGTATAATCTGAACCTTCCACCAATTGTGTACTTCCTGAAAGGACACGTACTGAACCTTGCGCAATGTTAAGACCTTGTAACTGAATCTCTTGTGTATTTCCAGAAGAAGCTCTTCCTTTCAAAAAGAACTTGTTTTTGGCCGTAATCTGGGTCGAATTGTTTCGCGTTTGCTCGTAAAGTTCTTTGTACACGTACTTCTCAGCCAACTCGCTTTCTGTTATGGAGTCGAATTGTTTTTCCAAATGCTTGCCAAAAGGTTCTTTTACCCCAAAAATCACTCGGCCATTGGCACTATCTATACTTAGGCCTTGGATATAATCCCAGTTTCCGTCAGGCCCAGGGTCTCCATTTGGGTTCAAATTATCTACATTGAAAAGTTGTACCAGTGGCAAATTCTTTAATGGAGCTAAAGAACGATCACTGAGTTGCACCAGTTTTGTCCCTTCTTGTAAAAATGAATTGTCGATACCCGAACTATCATCCTTGTAAATGACACGCAACTGAAAGCCATTTCGACTGATATTGGTGGCTGGAAGTTGGTAGATATTTTTCATCATCAAATTCCAAGTAGGCAATTGTACATTGATTGTAGCAGGGCGCAATAGTTTCAAATACACACTATTGGTTTGCGCTAGTGATTGATAATCTTCTGTCAACTCTCCTACTTTGTGTACAGCACCATTGAAGGTATATTCGTAGGCCACCCCTACTACATCATCGTTTCGCAATTGGGTATTGAAACTTATGTAACCGAGCTGTTTATTGATTTTAAAATCACGACCTTCAACCAGCATTCGAGCTCCTTTGATGATTTCGAAATCGCTACTTACTTTGAAATTGAATGAGTTACCCGTATAAGTGGTATCGCCAATTCTTGCCGTCTGACTCCCTGTTAGCTTAGAATACAGATCATTCGACTTGTTTGAGGCAACTGAGTCTCTACCGAAAACTTCAAAATTGGTGATTAATTCTTTCTTATTATATGGATTTGCTTCACCCAAATCGGTGAAACACGACATATTTCGCAAGTTTTCAGTCGAGTTATTTCTATTTGTCACATATACCTCTACCCTATTTATCTGAACACCAGATGTCACAAATGGCGATGATGCCATCCACTGATCGTAATGGTTTCTAAAAAATTGACCCAGCCAATAATGGCGATTTTCGTCATAATTGTTAGCCGCTAATTCGTATTCTTTTCCTGGACCGGCCGAACCGCCAGGAATCACAATTTCGTCTACTTTACTGCGTTGATTAGACAAAACGGTGGTGGTAGTCAGCCTTCCAAATTGCATTTGAGCTTTGATACCAAACAAGTTCTGCGCACCAGTGATCAAAGAACTATTAGTCGCAAAACTCACGTTTCCAAGCTCAATTCGTTTGATGATGTCTTGTTCTAAAGCTTTGTATTCGATTTTGATATTATTGTCGAAATCGAAAGTAGCTTTGGTGTCCCAATTGGCACGAATCGTAAGGCGTTCGCCCACTTTACCCACCATGTTGAAACTGATTTGTTGGTCGAATTTAAAGCCTCCACTTCTCTGCTGACGAATTGGGATCGCAGGATTGTTTGTCTTTTGATATTGACCTCCAAAATCAAGCAAAACCATCCCATTTGGTTTGATATCGATGTAGTTTCCACCAAAAATACGATCAAAAACGGGCGGCATTTGAATTCTAGGATTCAATCCTTTTGGCTTAGCACTGATCGCTGTATTTGCACCTCCGTTGTTCGATTCGGCCTTATTTTTCCAATAAGTCTTGGCCATTTGTTTGTTTCGCCAAGCCGAATAATCTTTAAAATTCATTTCCGTAGGTGGACGAAAATCTACCTCGCCAGCTTTCTCCGAAATCTGATAGGTCTCTTGCGTGGTATCTAAGTCGGTCTGCGTCTTGATGTTATCAGGCGTTTTCAAATTCATGGGCGATTTCGATTCCCTGTTTGTATAAGGATCGCCCACACGGTCTTTGGGTTTGTAAGTCGGCCTACGAGATGGTTTGTATTTTTCGGCTGGCTTGGACGAATCGCCTGGAGCTTGCTGGTTTGGAAATTGAAACAAACGTTTCATTTCATGCTTTTCAGCAAACGACCACCTACCAACAACAAGCAATGTCGAAGCTAGAAAAAATGAAACTATTTTATTGGCTAAAGGCAAACGTCCTAAAAAATTAAACTCCTCTCAACACTTTTTTGATCACTTGCTCTACAGAAAGCTCTTCCTGTGCGGTTTTTAGAATATTGTCCACTGTCTTTTCAGCTATTTGCTTGGTGTATCCTAAAGTTACCAAAGCTTGTAACGCTTCTTCGCGTACTTTATTGCCCACGGCCTTGCCTAAAGTTAATTGAGGAAGCGCAGGATTTTCTTTCATCACCTTGTCCTTCAATTCCAATATCAAACGTTGAGCCGTTTTCGCTCCGATTCCTTTCACATTTTGAATCGTTTTCACGTCTTCTTGTGCGATTGCTTTCTGGAGTTCTTCAGGATTGAGTGACGAAAGAACCATAAGAGCCGTTGTAGGCCCAACACCACTTACCGAAATCAGATCCAAAAAAATCTTTTTTTCCAGCTTTTCGGTAAACCCAAAAAGGGTATGTGCATCTTCTTTAATATGTAAATGAGTGTGAACCAATGCCTTTTTGAGCGATTTTAATGCAGAAAAAGTATTGAGTGAAATCTTAATTTGGTATCCCAATCCGCCAGCATCAATCGTGACAAATGTGGGATCCAGTTCTTTGATTTCTCCTTCTATGTATGTGATCATCTAAAGAATTCCTTACTATTAAAATGCCATGTTTCAAAAAAGACACGAACATGCCTAAACTAACATCTTGCAAAACTAACAATTAAAGCACGATTGCCAATTTAAAAAACCGCAATTGCGTTAAGGTTTTTGCAAAGTATGTAAGTATTTTTCGCTCATGTAACACCAAAAAATACGGATTAAAAAATTAACCGTAAGGGACACAAAATCTTGCGCATTTTGCGAAGTCTTTGCTTTACTCTACCACCAACTTACGCACAAAAACTCCCTCTGGAAAATCTTGCTTGAGCAAATAGAGTCCTTTGACCAAAGAAACAGGAAGAGGTAAACTATTCTCTCCCTGCTTTATGATGTAGCGATGTACAATCATTCCCTTTTGATCCAACAAGGTTACGGTTCCTGCACTCTGGCTAGTAAGATGTACTTGTTCTTGTGCTGGATTGGGATAAAACGAAAATTGTGGGGACGGTTCGATACTCATTCCTGCGACAGTACAGTTTTCTGTCCATTTTTGTGTGGCATCTTTTCTGAACTTGGGGTTGCTTTTGGCATAATTGGTATCGAAGACACAAACGGAAGTTAGGCCTGTGTTTCCTCGTATATCCAAATAAGATAGTTTCGGGTTTTTAGAAACGTCTAAGATTACAAGGTTCATCCAGCCAGCATCCATGTATTCTAGATTAGGATTATGAGAAACATCTATTGTAGTAAGTTTGGTATAAAGACACAGCAATGTTTTCAGTTTACTATTTTTAGACAAATCAAGCGTCAAGAATAGGTTGCTTCCACATATCAACTCTTCCAGTTCAAGATTATCTGAAATATCCAATGTATCAATTTTATTATACATGCAATTAAGTTTCCTAAGTTTAGTCAACCTAGACACATTAAGCTTTGTTATCTGATTTTGAGAACAGTTTAATGCACTCAAATTTACAAAGGCTTCTATCCCTGTCATATCAGTAATCTGAAAAATGGTATTAACAGACAATGAATCAATTGCCTCTGCTTCTGCAGATTCAATTTGTCCATTCTTGTTTTTGTCAACTTTGTTAAAAATCAATGCACCCAAAAAATTGGCATCAGAAATGTTCACTACTTGTGCGCTGACGTGGCTAAACGCTGTCAAAGCGATAGCTAAACAACAGTATATTATATTTTTCATACAGGCTTATTATTTCACTACCACCATTTTCTTAGTTTCAAACCTTTTCCCATCTATCACCAAGGTATAGAAATAGACACCTGCCGCTAGGTTATCTAGATTTATTTTAATATTGGTCTTACCAATTTCGGATATTGGCACTGTTTTCACCAAAGTCCCTGCTTCGACATTGCGCAATTCTAAAACCGCTTTTTCAGGATTAGATGGCATGAACAATGGAATAATTGTTTCGTTGATAGCAGGATTCGGTACGTTCTGCCCCAGATAAAAATCTTTAAATAACTCATTGCTTATTTTGGTAATAATCACATCTGTGTTGCATGGGGCAAATGGATAGGCAAGTCGCAGCTGAATACACGCACCATAAGCATACGTAGTGCCACTATTTGCAAGCCATTGAAGTTTCAAGCTGTCTTCTATGGAATAAGCAAAGGATGTAACTCCTCCACTAACATCAAGCACTTTAGCTGGATTATCTTCAAGTTCAATATATCTCACCATTGCCTCCCATTTCTCACTTCCCTCATACAGTGTTTCTATTACTGATAATATATCTTTCAGTTTCGATTGACGTTGTTCTTTGGGCAATCCAAATAAGAATCTTATTATTTCAGCTTCTTTTTGGTTGGAATGTGACGCAAAATAAGAAGTCAATTCATTGATACCAGACAATAACAAAGTATCTAGATTATTTGTAGGAAATTCTGCTTCTAAACGTAAACTTCCACATCCTTGATTTCTTAAAAAAACAGGCGCACTTGCAGGAGAAGGCTTTGATGTATAATCTATAGTATTTCCCGAAAAAGTATTACAATCTAGATATGCATTACCACTCATATTATATAAACCAGTTGAACAATTAATAAAACTATTCTTTACCGTATTAGAAGCGTCATGTGTCCCCAATATGATGCCATTTTTTAAGTTGGTATAAGAATTATCTAAAAAATTACGATCGAAGTTTCGCGTCCAAAAGTCTTCAAAATAAACACCAATAGTGGGGTTTGTTTGACTTAACAAAGGAGTAATGCATGAAAAAATACATTCTCGAAGACCAGTATTTTTATATCTAGAATACACACCCATTACATCATTCGATGGATCTACATTTGTTGTGCCAACAAAACCTGAAGGCAACTCTACATCAATGTTTTCTAAAAAAATATCGTCAAAGGCACTAGCATTCGAACTGTTAGACAAATATATAGCATGTTGGAAACAATTTTGAAATTTGGAATTTTGGAATTTTAATGTTTTAAATAAAGAAGTAAGATAAATTCCTACTCTCGCATTTTTAAATTGACAATTATCAATCGTCAATGAACTAAAATCACCACTGTTCAACGTAAAGATAATATCAGTATAGTAAGATTGACTAATCGTTTTATTATAAGGTTTTTTGAATTTTAACGGATCTGAATTAAATGTGCATGTATTAATTTTGAATCTATTATTTAGATTGTACATGTATGGTGTTGATATTTGAATACATCTACTATTGTTATAAAAATCCGCATTAGAGACTTTAAATTCTGTTGCTACATCATTCATATTGCGTATAACAGTTCTTATTCCAGAATTACAATCTTTTATACTTGATTTCAATTGCATGCTTTCTTGATTAATAAGAAGACTATGACCTTCATTAATTAGTGCCTGAACGGAAACATATAACTCATTTAAATACTGACAGTTATCATTAATATTAACAGTAAATCATTTATAACTACTCCATTATTTTTTTTATT
>JAYVIX010000368.1:0-14802 GCA_043769845.1 Cytophagales bacterium | reverse complement strand
GTGAAAAAAATCGACCGTAGATGTCAATCCAAAACAGATGCTTAATGTGATTGTGAGATATAAAAGAATTGTAGCAAGTTTTCCACTTTCGGTTTGATTAGCTGTTTTCATTTTAAACTTAAAAAAATAGCCCTAAGTGAATAGGGCTATGAGAATCTGTGAATAAAATTCTTTCTTTTAAAACGGCAAAAACGCCCTTGCTACTTTTGAAAATGGCCAAGGAATACCTGCCATCAAAATCACAAAACCGATTGTGTAGAAAATAGCCGCTTTTTTATGCTTCAAAAGATCGGTAGCTGCTTTTTTTGAAGCGATTCTTCCTACTTGAAACAACGCAACCGCGATAATCATTAGCGCAAGATGCTCCATTTTCCAGAAACGAATCACAGGATTTTTCATGTCCAACGGAATATCGGCAAATGGACTGAAAACAAAGTACAACAAGAAACCAACCAATAACTGTGTGTGCATGAACATCACCAAAAACACACTTGCTTTATTGTCTAAAGCCGTAAATGGAGTTTTGCTCTGCATACCAGTGATGGCACGATAGATGGCAAATAGTGCTGAGAATACAAGGGCGTATCGCAACAAAGAGTGGATGATTAGGAGAATTGAATACATTTTAAAGAAGTTTTATTTCAACATGTACACAAAACTATGTAAAACAGCCGATTGTTAGGCCTCGAAACACACATTTTTCGTTTTGCTCTTTCTTGCCAACCAAGAATTGAACAGATTTGTGTTATAGTAGTTCAAAGTTTCAGGTTCAAAGTTCAAAAAAAGCTTCGCACTTAAACATTGAACTTTAAACTTTGAACACAAAATGAACACAAAAGACAAAATGCCGAAAGGTATTCCTTATATCTTGGGAAACGAATTGGCCGAGCGTTTCAGTTATTACGGCATGAAAACGATTCTTGTCATTTTCATGACCCAACATTTGATGGACGCTGCAGGAAATTCAGCCTATATGAGCGAGGCCGAAAGTAAGGTTTGGTACCATACTTTTCTTACGGGCAATTATTTTTTTCCTATATTGGGTGCTTTGTTGGCCGATATTTTATGGGGAAAATACCGAACGATCATTGTCCTTTCGCTTCTGTACTGTTGTGGTCACTTGGCCTTGGCAATGGACGAAACACGATTAGGACTTTCGCTGGGTTTAACAATGATTGCTCTTGGTGCTGGTGGGATAAAGCCATGTGTATCAGCACATGTAGGTGATCAGTTTACGAAAGGAAATCAGCATTTACTGGGCAAAGTGTACAACCTTTTTTACCTGTCTATCAACCTTGGTTCGATGGTGTCCATCATTCTTACACCTATGTTGATGAAACATTATGGTTCATCGGTAGCTTTTGGCGTGCCGGGTGGCTTGATGATGGTTGCAACTATCGTGTTCTGGTTTGGGCGAGACAAATACACCACCGTTCCCCCCACAGGTTTTAAACAGTATAAGGAAGAGTGGAAAAAACCAGAAGTTCAGAAATCGCTGATGGGTTTATTGGTTGTCTACTTGTTCTACTCTGTTTTTTGGTCGCTATACGACCAACATGGTTCAGCTTGGGTTTTGCAGGCCAATTCGCCCTACATGAACAAGCACATTGACCTAACGTTTGGAATCTTTCACTATGATTGGCTTCGTTTCGAAATGCTTCCCGATCAACTACAAGCCATCAATCCTGTTTTTGTCTTGATTTTCGTCCCACTTTTTGCCTTCTACTTTTATCCCTTTCTGACGAAGAAATTCAATATCACACCATTAGGCAAAGTATCTGTTGGAATGTTCTTAATGGCTTTATCATTTGTGATTGTGGCCATGGCCGAAAACCTGATTCAGCATAAAATAGAAGTATCTATCCTTTGGCAAGCTTTTGCTTTTGTAGTTCTAACTGCCTCTGAAGTAATGGTGTATGGTACAGGTTTAGAATTCTCGTACGCACAAGCACCCACCAGTATGAAATCGCTTGTGATGGGAATGTACATGCTTTCGATCTCGATGGGAAATTTGATCACCGCTTTGGTCAATCAATTTATCCAAAATGCAGACGGCACATCAAAATTGGAAGGAGCCAGCTATTACTGGTTTTTCGTGTGGTTCATGGTCGTGACGGCCATCGGGTTTATTTTCATTGCGAAAAATTACAAAGGAAAATCGTACGTGCAGGAAGCATAGCAGACGTATCCTTTTGGTATTCGTCCCGAAAAGAATTATTTTTGAAATTGTTCTAACTCACACATTATCAGACATACACAAGTGTATAAAATTCTAATTGCGTTTTTCATAATTGCCTTTTGTGGCAACACTTTTGCCCAACATAGTTTAATGGGTGGGCACAACCAAGACCATACTCAGCGCAAAACCGAAGTAGGAGAGCCCAGTGTGTGCCAAAATCTAAGCGCAATGGTGCAAAATCATGATCACGAACAGGCTCACGATTTTATTTATGAAAACTTAGAGAAAAATCCGAATCAACCGGATTGTTTTTTTTACAACGCAAGGCTCTATTTTCACCATAAACTTTCGGGCCGAGAAAAGCATTCGAAACCGACTTTTGATAGTCTTATCGTGTTGTACGATAGCTGGTTTGCCGCAAGTCGCAACCCCAACGAAGTTCTGAATTGGAAGGGACGTGATATTCGCGATTACTATTACAAAGAACCCGACAGCTTGCGCAAATACTGCGCTATGTACAAGCGTATTTATGATGCGGACAAAGAAAATATGCATCCATTCAACCTCAAAATGCTCGCCTTTTGTGCGTGCGATCTGAATGGAAAAATTGACATTGACTCGCTTTGGCATTTCACTAAAAAACAAGCAGAGAGACATTCAGAAGCACCTTGGAAGGCCTCTTACAAAAGCTTGAAAAGGGAACTAATAGGCTGTCCGAAAGTGAGTTGTGCTCAACTGCATTCTTTACTTCATCCTGTACTCGCTTCGGGAAAAGAAGGATCAGAGGAAACGCATAAACTCCATCAATTAATGGCTCACCGTGGCTGTACAGGATATGTAAAGTCGACTGCACCAACTAGCGCAATAGCTCCTCTAAAAGAGAGCGAAAAAAAGGCACCAGAACCCGAAAAAATCCCAGAAACGCCAGTCAAACAAATCGAAGAACCGACCAAGGCTGTTATTGAACCTATAAAAGAAGAACCTGTGAAACTATCAGGTTTTGAATTGTTGATGAAAAATGGCGAAGTGAGCATTCAAAGTAGCGATTTTCCTTCGGCTCTGAAAAACTATGATGAAGCGACAAGAATCGCATCCAACTTGATCGAAAAGTCAGATGCTTTGCTAGGAATGGCAACAGCTTCGGAAGCGATGAACGATTTTGTTAAAGCCAAAGAATATGCGATGCAAGTACACCATATGCTTCCTGACGAAATGGATGGAATGAAATTTATCTCAAAAATATATCAGCGGGCTGAAGAGAATTGTGAATTCAAAACTCCGAAAGAAAAATCAGGCTATTACATCATTCTTTCGACAATCGCTTGGAATTTATCAAGTGCCGAAGAATCGGATGCTTGGAAAGAAAAGGCCGAATTAACCGAATTGTACCGCTCGGGTGGAGCCAAAAAGGGTGAAAAAGTAAAAGTTGGTTGCTTTATCAATGAAGAAGTGGAACTTCCTTGATTACCATTGAAACCAAAAAGAGTCGATGAAACCCTACATAACATCGACTCTTTTCAGTATACAATAAACTGATTAGTCTACATTGTCATGAAGGAACTTGTTGTTTCCCAACAACTCATTGTCTTCATTCAAATTGTAGCGTGAAATATTGCGCTCAGACGAATGTGGCACATCTTCCAGATCTACTTTTTTGCGCATATAAGCAGGTACTTCCAATCTTTCTTTGAATTCTTGGGCGTTCATGCTCCACATGGTGGTGTTTTGTAACACCGTTTTACGCTCCATTGCTTGTTTGCGCAATTGTTCGCGTTTCTCTTCTTCCAATCTTTGGCTTTCAGCAGCTGCTTTTTGTGCCATCAGAGCGGGATCAAACAAATTGATTTGCGAAGGCGGAACAGCTTGTTCCATTGGAGCTTCGTGTTCTCTTTGCTGAGGTGGATGTTGTGGATATACCTGCTTGTTTTCAACAGCCGATGGTTGAACATTCATTGGCCTATTGTCTACAAATGTAGGTTGTGGCTGTGGAAACAACTGCGGCTGAATCACTTGCTCGTGTCTAGGCTCTGAAGCTGATACTGGGCGACTAGAATTCAAATCGATTACTTTCCGAACAGGCTCTTGGATATGCTCATATTCGGTTAATGGCAAAAAACCTGTTGCGATTACTGTTACGCGTATTTCCTCGCCAAGCGTTTCGTCAATACTAATTCCGCATTTCAAGTTGGCGTCTTCGCCAGCCATTTCTTGGAAATAGTTGTTTATCTCGTAATACTCGTCCATCGTGATCGATTCCATATCGGCACCGATAATCGAGACGAGGATTTTTTGAGCTCCTTTGATTTCTGTATTGTTCAATAAAGGCGAACGAAGTGCTTCTTCGGCCGCTTTCATCGCACGGTCTGGGCCACCTGCAGTAGCAGCGCCCATTACTGCTGCACCAGAGTTTTGCATCACCGTTTTCACGTCTGCAAAGTCGATGTTGATTACACCTGGCATCGTGATGATTTCTGCGATTGATTTTGCAGCAGTTGTCAATACGTTATCTGCTTGCGAGAATGCCGCAAACAAACTTGTATTGCCATATATCTCACGAATCTTGTCATTCAAGATCACGATCACGGTATCACAGAATTCTTTCAACTCTGCAATTCCTTTTTCGGCTGAATCCTTTTTCTTTTTTCCTTCGAAAGAAAATGGCATCGTCACGATTCCCACCGTTAGAATATCCATTTCTTTTGCTATTTTGGCAATTACTGGAGCAGCACCTGTACCAGTACCACCACCCATGCCTGCTGTGATAAATACCATTTCGGTACTACCATATAGGCGTTCGCGAATTTCGTCACGACTTTCCAAAGCTGCATTACGCCCAACTTCTGGGTTTGTTCCTGCGCCTCGACCTTTCGTAAGCGAAATTCCAATTTGAAGTTTGTTTGGAACTGGACTTGTTTTCAGAACTTGATCATCCGTGTTGCAGATGATAAACTCCACATCCTTAATGCCTTGGTTGAACATGTGGTTCACGGCATTACATCCACCGCCACCAACGCCTATCACCTTGATGATAGACTTGGATCCTGTGGGCATGTCGAAAGAATACATACTATCTTGCATACTATTTAGGGTTTTTTGAGTTATGAATTATGAGTTATGAGTTATGAGTTATGAATTTCAAAATCTGTTTTCAGTATTATCATTCATCCTTCATCACTCATCCTTGTTTTAATATCCTTTTTTATCGTCAAAATCGTCCATCAACATTCCTTTTGTTTTTTCGAGGATATTGACAAAAAAACTACCTGAACCTGAAAGACTTAGTTTACTTTTAGGTGCTACTGTTGGCTGATTTTGAGCTTCTTTGCGGGCATTTCTAAGAGAGTTATTAATTGAATTTTTTTCCATATATTGATTCTCTCTGTAATCAATTGCTTGGAAACCTGCCAAGACCAAACCCACAGATGTGGCATACATTGGGCTTTTTACCGCATCTACACGACCCTTGCCAAGGTGCTCATTTGGATAGCCAATACGTGCATCCATACCTGTCATGTATTCAAACAATTGCTTGATACTTTGCAATTGTGAACCACCACCCGTGAGCACAATTCCGCCTGCCAAACGACCGTCTAGTCCAGATTGAATAATTTCAGAATTCACCAAATCAATGATTTCTTCCATTCTTGCCTCAATAATGTGGGCCAAGTTTTTCAATGAAATTTCTTTCGGAGGACGATTTCTCAACCCTGGAATTGAAATAATTTCGTTGGCGTTTGCTTCGCTTGCTATCGCACGACCAAACTTCACTTTCAACTGTTCAGCCTGATTGTGCATCACCATACAACCTTGCTTGATGTCGTCAGTAATGATATTTCCACCAAAAGGTATAACAGCTGTATGACGAATGATTCCATCGTAGAAGATAGCCACATCGGTAGTACCACCACCAATGTCTACCAAAACCACACCTGCTTCTTTCTCTTCTTCTTCCAAAACAGAAAGACTAGATGCAAGAGGTTCCAACACCAATTCTACTACTTCCAAACCTGCTTTGCGCACGCATTTGTTGATGTTCGCAATCGCACTTGTGTGGGCAGTAATTACATGAAAATCAGCCTCAAGACGCGATCCAGCCATCCCGACAGGCTCTTTGATTCCTGCTTCATAGTCGACCGTGTAATCTTGTGGCATCACGTGAATGATTTCGTTGCCTGGTGGGATCACGATTTTGAACATGTCTTCCGACAAACGTCTCACATCGTCCACCGAAATCTCGTCCTGAGGGTTGCCGCGCATGATCACTCCATGGTGTTGCGCACTACGGATGTGTTGGCCTGCAATGCCTACGTTTACTTCCGAAATGTCAATACCAGCTTGCTCTTCTGCTTCAAAAATAGCTTTTTGGATAGCATCTACAGTGCGGTCGATATTGGTCACTACACCTCTCGTAACACCTTCCGAAACGGCTTTACCCATTCCTAGGATTTCTAGTTTACCGAACTCGTTTTTGCGACCGGCAATGGCTACGATTTTGGTGGTTCCAATATCTAAGCCGACTACGATTTTATCTTTATCCATTATACTGTATTTTAGGGTTTCTTAAAAACTATTTATTTTTTATTCAAAGTTCAAAGTTCAAAAACTGACGACTGACCGCTAACGACTGACGACTATCTATTCACAAATAATTTGATTTTCAAAATTCAAATTGACTCTTTTGAATGCATTCCATCCTTTTGTGGGAAGAATACGATTGTAGAAGACTTCGATTTTTTTAAATTTCTTGTCTAAATTTTCATCTGGATAACCAAACTCTATTACCTGACTACCAACTTGCTGATACATATTGATTCGGCCAAGCCAATCGATACTTACTTGATGAATTTGTGCACTCAAGAATTTGTCGGCTTCAATCCGTTTCACAAACTCGAGATACGGTTTGTTGTCGGGGACTTTTTTGAAGCCTTTGCTCAATAGCTTATTTGTAAAAGCGCCATCCATAATCAAAACACGCGCTGTAAATTTATCAGAAATAGGAAAAATATTTCCTTTTGAATCTAAGTAAAAGTCTTTTCCTTGCGAGCGTGCAATGCGTGCTATTGGCTTACGTTGCTCTACTTTGGCATACAACATTCCTTTCACATCGCGGTACACTTCTACATCTTCGACAAACAAATTCTGTTTTATTCTTCTTTCTAATTCTTTGAAACTGAGTTTTTTAAAGGCTTCTTCTTCCAAAACTTCTTGTCCGTCTTTGGTCATAAGCGCCATGACATCTTTTTCGTCAATGAAATAGTTGTCGTAGGCCTGTTCCACATACACATCTGTTTTTTCGACACGCATTTGGCTTTGTTTGCTGTTGGCAAAACCAAACATCGCAAGCAAAAACACACCAAAGAATGCGACACGCACCCATGTCTTGAAATTGAGACTTTTCGATATGTTAGAAAATAATGACACTTAAATAGTGGTAGTTTCAGCCGTTAATAATTCTTTGATTGGTTCTATAAAACGATCTATATCGCCAGCACCAGCCGTGATGACAATGTCTAACCTAGATTCCTCCAAAAGACTCATTAGACTTTGTTTGGTACATAATCTTCTATCGGGCGATGTAATGTTGTAGAATATCAATTCTGAAGTGACACCTGGAATCGGATTTTCACGTGCAGGATAAATATCCAATAGAATTACTTCATCGGCTATTGAGAGACTTTGAGCAAATTCTACAGCAAAATCGCGCGTTCTTGTGTATAAATGTGGCTGGAAAATGCAGGTCACTTTCCTCTCTGGATACAATGCTTTTGCCGATCTTAGCAACGCTTCTACTTCGGCAGGATGGTGTGCATAATCATCGATATAGACTTTTTTGTCTGTCTTTACGATGTATTCAAACCTGCGCTTCACTCCTGTAAAACTGAACAATGCTTCTCTGATTTGTTCAGGATTTAACTTCTGATGCAGTGCTACAGTAATTGCAGCCACGGCATTTTCAACATTGTGAAAACCAGGTACAATCATGACACAATCTGCAATAGACTCTTCGGGCGATACATAATCAAACACAAAATGGCCGTTCTCGATTCTAATATTATCGGCACGACAATCACTATCTGGCGTTCCATAATCGAGCGTCTTGATGCTCGACTTCTGTTTCAGAATAAGTCCTTTTTTATGAATTAATTTTCCACCTTTCTTAATCTTACCAACAAATTGCTGAAAGGCCTCTTTGACTGCGTTATGATTTTCATAAATATCCAAATGATCAGCATCCGTACTAGTCACGATGGCTACATCTGGTTCCAAAGTGAGAAATGAACGATCAAATTCGTCTGCTTCTACCACTACCAAACTTCCTTTTTCGCCTATGATCAAATTGGTTCCAAAATTGGTACTGATTCCGCCTAAGAAAGCACTCACATTGCGACCTGCCGAATGCAGCAAATGTGCGACCAAAGTGGAAGTGGTTGTTTTTCCATGCGTACCAGAAACGGCAATTGTATACCTTCCTTGTGTGAGCGCACCCAATACCTGCGAACGTTTTACCACATTAAAACCATTGTGATTGAAGTAATTAAACTCCCACATGTTGGTAGGAATGGCTGGCGTATATATGACAAGAGTATTTTGTTTCTCTTTGAATGGCAATGGCACCATTTTCACATTATCGTCAAAATGAACATCAATTCCTTCGGCAATAAGCGAATCTGTCAATTCACTTGAATTTTTGTCATAACCCGCCACATCATAACCTGAAGCATTGAACCAACGCGCCAAGGCACTCATCCCAATTCCTCCGATTCCGATCAGATAGACGTGTGTAAACGTTTCTTTGCCAGTATACTCTCTCTTTTCTGGAGGTGCCAATGGAACATTTTTCTTTTGTTCTATTGGTTTAATTTCTTCAAGTTTCGTCTCTACTTTTGGCACTTCTACTTTCTTTTCTTTTTTAGGCAAAATAGGAGTAGAAGGTGTTTCTTTAATCAAATCTGATTTATTAGCACTTTTAAGTACCTGTATTGCAATGTCTTTTGCGGCAATTGGCTTTCCTAGTTCAGTAATGTTTTTTACCAATTTAGCTTTGGCCTCTTCATCTCCCAAAAGATCTACAGCCATTGTTACCAATTTCCCTACCGATTCATGATCGCGAATCATTAAGGCTGCTTCTTTTTCGACCAAAGCCATCGCATTTTTGGTCTGATGGTCTTCGGCTACGTTTGGCGAAGGAACCAAAATGGCTGGTTTTTTCACTAAGCATAACTCTGAAATAGACAATGCTCCAGCTCTTGAAATGACAACATCGGCCATGGCATAGGCCAAATCCATTTGTTTGATGAAATCATAAATCCTGACCAAATTGGTCTGGTGACGCATGTCGGTTTTCTTTGCTGTAGGATAATAACCCTTGCCCGTTTGCCAAATCAACTGAATTCCTTTTCGGATGATGATATCGAAACCTTCGTCTATACTTTCGTTGATCGTGCGTGCGCCAAGACTTCCTCCTATTACTAAAATCGTTTTTTTAGTAGGATCTAGTTTGAAGAATTTAATGGCTTCTGCTCGTTTTCCATCGAGGTTTAAAATGTCTTTTCGAACAGGATTTCCAGTAAAAACGATTTTGTCTAATGGAAAATAAGTTTCCATGCCTTCGTAAGCCACACAAACCGATGCTGCATTTTCGGCAAGCAATTTATTGGTGACTCCTGCATATGAATTCTGTTCTTGCAAAACAGTAGGAATGCCAAAATGCTGTGCTGCTTTCAATGTAGGTCCGCTTGCATAACCACCCACGCCAACTGCCACATCTGGTTTAAACTCTTTCACAATCGTTCTTGCCGCATAAATACTGTGCAACAATTTGAAAGGAAACAATAAGTTTTTCAAGGAAAGACTACGCTGAAAACCACTGATCCACAAGCCTTTGATTGGATAACCAGCATCGGGCACTTTTTCCATTTCCATTCGCCCTTCGGCTCCTACAAATAGGATGTCCACATTAGGCACCATTTCTTTCAGTGCATTTGCAATCGCAATCGCAGGATAAATATGTCCGCCAGTTCCTCCGCCTGAAATGATTACTTTCAAGGAAGGCTTTACCTGCTCCATTTCATTCGATATGTTGATTTCGCTAGACACTGTTCTTCGACTATTAATTCTTAATTATTCACTATTGATTATTCTCCTCTTCTTCCTCTTCGCCTCTACTTACACTCAATATGATCCCAATCGAAATACCTGTAAAAAGCAAAGACGTACCTCCCATACTGAGTAACGGCAATGGTAAACCTGTAATAGGCCCTAAACCAACGGCCACTCCCATATTGATCATCGCTTGAATCACAATCAAGAAACTGAGCCCGGCCGAGAGCAACCCTCCGAATGCTCGTTTACTGTTTGCAACCGTTAGCATACCTCGATACAATAAAAGGAGATAAAGACTGACAATAAAAATCCCTCCTATCAAACCGTATTCTTCCAGCACAATCGCAAAAATGAAATCGGAATAGGGATGTGGAAGAAAATTACGTTGGGTACTATTTCCAGGGCCTTTGCCCGTAATTCCACCAGTGGCAATCGCGATATAGGATTGTTCCAACTGAAAGGGAACTTCCACTTTCGGATCGGTAAATGCTTTGATACGATTGGTAAATGTGCCAAGTCGTTGTCCGAAAGCCAAGGCCAAACTAAGTGCCAAAATCCCGACCAAGCCCAACATTAGCAAGTATTTGCCAGGCACACGACCGATGTACATTAGCAACATGCAAGTTGCAAACATCATCAAGGCAGTCGACATGTTACTCAATGCAATGAGGCCACAAATAGCCCCACACCACAAAAGCATGGGGATTAGTGCGTTTTTGATATCATCAATATCCGACTGATGTTTGGCCAACATCGAAGCCAGATTGGCTATAAGCGCAAACTTGGCCAAGTCGGAAGGTTGGAATGTTTGGTTGATAATCGGGATCGTGAGCCAACGAGAGGCATCATTTATTTTTGAACCAAAAAAGAACGAAAACAACAAGAATGGCACCGAAATCAACAATGCAAAACGAGATATTTTGGAATAATAACGATAGTCGACCAAATGAGCCATCCACATGACAACCAATGATATGCCTACAAAAATCAATTGTTTAATCAAGAAGTATTCAGTATTGCCTTGGTGTTTTTTGTAAGCCAAAGTTCCTGCCGCACTATACACTGTAAGTACCGAAAATATGGCCAAGGCAAACACCACGAACCAGATCACTGGGTCGCCTTTGAACACCCTTTCGAAGCGTTCTTTTAATGTGCCGTTATGTTCAATAGCTTGAGCCATATCTTTCTAACTATTCACTGTTGACTTTAAACTATTCACTACTTGCTTGAATTGCCTTCCCCGATCTTCATAATTTTTGAACAGATCGAAACTTGCACATGCTGGCGACAATAAAACGGTATCTCCCGATTTTGCCAATTTGAACGATTCTTCCACAGCGGTTTCAATGGAATGTGTTTCGACAATCTGCGAAACTTTTAATGAAAAATAATTCATTAATTTACTATTGTCCGAACCCATGCAAACCAGTGCTTTCACTTTGTCAACCACCAATTTTTCTATTTGCGAATAATCATTTCCTTTATCCACTCCACCCAAAATCAGGATGACTGGATTTTCCATACTATCCAAAGCATAAAAAACCGAATCGACATTGGTCGCTTTCGAGTCGTTGATAAAAGTGATGCCATTTATCGTCTCCACTTCTTCCAATCGATGTTCTACAGCTTTGAAAGAACCAAGACCATTTAAGATACTTTTTTCATCCATACCTACTTCCAAACAAGCCAAAACAGCCGCCATCACATTTAAGTAATTGTGTTTTCCTTTCAGCGAAAAGGCTGATTTCGGAATAGAAAGATTCTTTCCATTAGCAGAAACCACGACTTCATTTCCATCAAACCAAGCGCCCTGCTTAGGTTGTTTCAGAAGCGAGATTTCAAGTAATTCGGCTGAAATGGTTCTTTTCTTTAACTCCGAAATAATTGGTTCATTGTCGGTAAAGACAATCAGCTTATCAGTCGAATCTTGTGCTTGTGCGATACGAAATTTGGAATTGATGTAATTCTGAAACTCGTATTCGTACCTGTCCAAATGATCGGGCGTGATGTTCATGATCACCGAAACGAAAGGCTTGAACTCGAAGCAATGATCCAATTGGAAGCTACTCAATTCCAAGACCCAATAATCATAAGGATCGTCAATTACTTTCTTGGCAAAGCTTTCACCGATATTCCCGCCCAAGCCCACATTCAAACCCACTTCTTTCAGAATATGAAAAAGCAGACTTGTGGTAGTTGTTTTGCCATTACTACCTGTAATCGCGATGATCTTTCCTTTTGAATAGCGAAAGCCAAATTCGATTTCCGAAATGATTGGAATGCCTTTTTTGACAATCTTCTTCACCATTTCGGCCTTATCGGGAATTCCAGGGCTTTTCACCACTTCATCCGCATTCAGAATCAGATCTTCGGTATGCTTTCCTTCCTCGAAAGGAATTTCAGCCTCAAGCAATTCCTTTTTATAATCGTCACGAATTGCACTTAGATCAGAAACAAACACATCAAAGCCTTTTGCTTTTGCAAGCAATGCCGCTCCTGTTCCGCTTTCTCCTGAACCTAATATTACGATTCGCTTATTCATTTTTATTAGGTTCTAGGTACTGGGTTTTGGGTACTCGCTTTTAAAGCTTTGCTTCTTTCTTTCACTTTTTGCATAAAACTAAAAAGCATCCTTTGTTCAGATAATACCATATCTATTGCCTCATTTAGTTCGTTACCAGACACCCATTTTTGTTCTTGAACAATCAACAATTGAGTTTCTAATTCAAAAGCAGAACCAAGTGCAATCTCAAGAAATCGTCCAAAATCTTGTTCACTATTTCTACTTGCGCCTTCGGCTATATTTGACGGAATTGAAACGGCACTTCTGCACAACTGAGATTTCAACCCAAACTTTTCACGTTCAGGTATCAATTCCACAACCTCATATGTCTTTTTACAAAGCACCATCCCTTTTTTCCAAACTTCCAATTCCTTAAAATTTCTCATTCTAATTTCCTAGAACCTAGCACCCAATACCTAGTACCCTTTAGCCAAAAGCTTTTACCTTAGTTTCAAAGTTGCCAATGTCAAAATCGCCAACAGGATTCCGACAATCCAGAATCTTGTCACAATTTTAGACTCGTGAAAACCTCCTTTTTGGTAATGATGATGTAATGGCGACATGCGGAATAGACGATGTTCGCGCGCATATTCGATGCCATGCTTTTTCTTTTGATACTTGAAATATCCTACCTGCAACATCACCGACAGGTTTTCGACCAAAAACACACCACATAAAACTGGAATCAATAATTCTTTTCGCAAACACAAAGCCATTGTCGCAATACTTCCGCCCAACATTAAGCTACCAGTATCGCCCATGAAAACTTGCGCAGGAAACGAATTGTACCAAAGAAAACCGATGCACGCCCCTGTGAAAGCCGCACAATAAATCACCAATTCGCCCGAGTTCGGAATGTACATGATGTTCAGATAATCAGCGAAAATGGCGTTACCAGACAGGTAAGCAAAAACCATCAACGTGACTCCAATGATAGCTGAAGTACCCGCTGCCAGACCGTCAATTCCATCCGTAATATTCGCTCCATTGGAAACTGCTGTGATGATGAAAATAACCACTAAAACATAAAGCACCCACGTATATTCTGCACTTAATCCAATGCTTGTGAGAATGGAAGAATAATCAAACTCGTTGTCCTTCAAGAAAGGAATGGTCGTAACGGTTGATTTTACATTGTTGTAAACCGAAGAAATTTTAGTGAGCGAAAAGAAACCTGAATCGCCATGTACATATTCTCTGACAATAGCATATTTGTTGAAATAGAGAATTAATCCCACGATAATTCCCAAACCTACTTGTCCGCAGATTTTAAAAATACCACTTAACCCTTCCTTGTTCTTTTTGAAAACTTTGATGTAATCGTCCAAGAAACCTACAAATCCCATCCACAAAGTGGCAATCACTAAAAGAACAATATAGACGCTGCTCAATCGGGCAAACAAAAGTGTTGGAACAAGGATTGAGATCATGATCATCAAACCACCCATTGTAGGTGTTCCTTGTTTTTGCTTCTGACCATCCAAACCTAGGTCGCGAACAGTCTCGCCAATTTGCAGTTTGCGCAAACCGTCAATTATCTTTTTGCCATAAATGAGCGAGATGAGCAAGGACAATATCATTGCCATCGAAGCCCTGAAGGAAATGTACTGAAATACACCTGCTCCGAAGAAGTCAAATTGCTTTTCTAAGTATTCAAAAAGATAGTAAAACATACTTTAATTGATAATTAGTAATTAAGAATTAATAGAACGAAAGCCATTAATCCCACTCCCTATTAATTATTACTTTTTAATTGTTAATTGTTTCAAGATGTTTTTCCTTTCTGTCAATAGTTCAGCCTCTGTTTTCGTAATCGTTTCATTTCCCCTTTCCTTGCGGATGGCTTCCAACACAGTCTCAGATTCTCCCGATTCGAGCATGTGCACGAAAAGATCGCTGATGGTTGATTTGTTTAGTTCTTTGTCTTTCATATGGCTATTAGTTAAGCAGTTCGCTT
>JAYVIX010000367.1:0-33961 GCA_043769845.1 Cytophagales bacterium | reverse complement strand
GCTACCCAAAGCGGCAGCAGTTTTGCCTCCAATTCCTTCAACGTTTCGACCTCCAGACGCTCGGCTCGCAATGTCCAAAGTATGTCAAAAAGGTCGACCGTTTCTTTGTCCGATTCTATATTTGGTCGGTAGCTTTCGTATTCTTCCTTTTTCTTGAGCAAGAATAAAATTCCCAAAAGTTGCTCTTTTTCAAATGCTTCGTGCTTTTTCAGCAAGTTGAGTATCTCGAATGCTTCTTGAAATCGATCTTGATAAAATGTCTTGGAAGACAGAAAACGAATCGCTTGTCGGTATTGCGGTTGGGTGGGCTCAAACTGTTCTATAAAGGAGCGAAAAACAGGCTCGCTATACATGAATATTATTTCATGTATTTCGTTCGAGATTTTCAGGTTGTATTCCGAAGCCTTCGACACCCAATTTCGAAAACCGACCGAATCAGTTGCTGGGTTTGGAATGTGGTGGATGTTGAAGAATTTTTCTGGCGACTGGTTCAAAAAAGCTGCAAAAGCCGCAAATAATTCCTTTTCGGAGAAATCGCCTTTTGATCTTTCGATTGATCCGCCTGATAATTCCCAGTTTTGAAATTCGTCTTCCAGCCTAAGTTGTATTTCATTGTCTTCGATCCAAGCCAGTTTTATACTCGAAAGGTCAAAGGAATGTGCTTCGCTTTTTTCCTCCGATTTTTCGTAAATCGTTCCATTGGGGTAAAACAACTGAAAACTGCTTTTGAAAAAGTTAAGATAAGGCTTCGTTCTTTTTCGTTCGGGCAAAATAAGCTCTGCTTTGTAAAAAGGCCCAGCGCCCAGTGGATGTGTAAATGCCTGAACGATAGCTGCAGAAGCGAGGTTGAACGGAATATTGTGTGTAGCAAAACCGACCAAATGCGTAAAATCTTGCTGCGAATACGAGGTGGCCACTGCACGAATGGCCGTTTCGATCTGAAAAAACAATTCCTCGCGCAAGCAAACCAAATACGACTGATAGGCTTCTTCCAAAATAGTGAGATGGTCGAAACCAAATGCTGGAGCCGTCTGGTCATATTTGGGCTGATACGTTTTGGCCAGTTCGATGTACGAAGCGGGTATTTCTTGTTGCATTTCCAAAGCGGCATCAGCCACATCCATCCATTGCGAGATGTAGATTGTGCCTATTATCGAAACGCCTTGCAAATCAAAATAGGTATCCCAACTGTTGCGAATAGACACCGAGAGTTTTTCAAAAAGGACATCCGGTGTCAAAATCACCATGCGCAATTTTGCGGTATCAATTGTTTTTGATTCTATCGCTTGTTGAAGAATTGTGTGTAGTTCGGTTTCTACTTTGGATTGTAGGTTTAGTTGCATGGTTTTTGGGAAAAAAGTGTACTATAGCTGAAATCACAAAGGACACAAAAAATAATCTTAGCGAACGTTGCGATTATCTTTGTGTCCTTTGCGGTTAAATAATTAAAGTGCTTTTTCGATCGAATCCAAAAGGCGCGCTTGTTCATCCGCCAAAATAAGGCCTGGCGTTTTGCTCAGAACAATGGTCAAATGTTTGTCTTTCAAGGTTGTTTTGGCCGTTTTTCCAATCTGAATTTCAAGACTAGCAACGTTTGACACAACGATGTTTCTATCTGTTTCGTCTTTGCAAAGTCCTTCAAAAATACTGGGCAAAGTCTCGACCATTTCCAAAACATGGAAACGATCTGCTTCTGAAATAGACTCCAAAATAAGTGAAACCGAGATATGATGGGCAAACGCTTTGATATGTTCTTCGGCCAATTTGGTTTTGCGCCTCAGTTCGAGTTCCGAAACAATCGGCCTCTCTTTTGAAAAAATACTCAGATACGTTTTGGGATCAATCAACGAAACAGACACAATTTCACTCAGCAAAACCAAGTGCACACAGGATTTGTAGTACAAATCGGCTTCTTCCAAAAGCATTAACAGGTTTTCGTTTTCTGATTTCTGAAAACCAATCACACTTCCCGTAAACCGACTGCCCGAACGCAAAGACACTTCTAGCTTGGGTAAACTAGAAGTGTCTTTGGCTTGGTTGACTATTGCTACGAGGGTTTCAAACCAAGCAGTAAAGCCTTTCAGCAAATCTTTCTGACAAGATTTGATCATGCTTACAATTGTTTTTCTACATAATCCGCGATTTGCGAATCGGTATACGAACTAAAAGTGTCGCCTGCCAATTGGAAAAGGAAAGAAAGCGTGTTGTCTTTCAGTTCCATTTTCACAGCTTCACGGTCGTTTGTGTTGGTCAAATGGATAGTCGACATTTTGTCTTTCAAGGCTTCTTTGCCCATATCGTCTTGGCAGATTTTCTTGACAAAACCTTCAATATCGTCAAAAACGATATCGAGTCTTGAAAGTGGATATTGATCGAAAGCGGTGAAAGTAGCCCAGTCGATGTCTACTTTGATCGGGTAACCCGCTCTGTCTTGTAGTTTTGCTTCAAATGCAGGAAGCTTGTTTGTTTTGATTTCTTCGGCTAATCTTTTTTCGGCTAATCCCATTTTGATATTTTTAAAGTATTTATTTGTACAAATGTACGTTTTCAAAGATAATGCTTTGTGTCATTTATAGATTGACTATTGATTATCCGGTCGATTCTGAAGGGCAAAGTGTGGCTTTCAATTATTTAACGGTCTTTTCATATTCAAAAAATAGGAATTTTATTCAAATAATGGAAAAACACGAATTTCAATTGTTCCAAATCAATAATGATGGTCTCAGTAAATCATAAATATTCGCACGAAAACAACAGTCTATTTAGAATTTATCTAAATTGCCAGACTGTCGGTTATGAATTTATCCCAATTGGCGATTGGCCAATAAGCCATCATTCAAAGTATTGATTATCAGTAAGTTTACCTCAAACTACGGTAAAAAACAGGCCGGATTACTTTGCCAAACTACCCCAAATAAGAAAAAACAGAAGTAAGAATGGATGCTGAATAAGTCCTCTCGAAAAACGATCAAGAACTGATTTGGTTTGCACTTGAACTGTTGAAAGAAAAGCAGCCAAGTATTCAGATCAACCCAGATGAATACTACATTAAAGTTTGGCGTGGTGCAAAAGGCGTTTCAGTAGATTTTACTCGAATCGTTCGGTATGTGCCGCTGCATTCTGTTCAATCGGAGTTTGAATATGATGTGATCGTGAACCTTGTGAACAAATTGATTTTGCCTTTCGATAAATCATTTCCGAACAAACCGTTTTACGTTCCTTCCGAACAAGATGCAAAAGCCTTGGCGTTTATAAAAGCGCATTTTGGTGGTTTTACTTCTCAGTTTGAAAACACTATTTGCGAAGAAGAGGATGAATATAAGATAAGCTGTACCAACGAGGTGGCATTTGGGTATTACACGATAAACAAGAAAACGGGCGAACAAGGCAATTCGATCCAAGGTTCGTATCAGCCAAAACCATTTGAGAATGGAAAGACATTTGTTGACGAAATTTTCTAAAGTCCTAGTCTTGGTTTATATGAAATGGAACCAAGTAAGAACCATGTCGGCAGACGAATTGACTTCTTCTTTTCGTTTTTCCCCATAAATCAGAAATAGACTATCATTTACTATTGAATAAAACCATCATCCAAATACCCCTTTGAGGCAAAATGATGATTGTAGTCAATACTCACAAATACTTCTTTTTCAGCAACCAGTCTATTTAGAATTTATCTAAATTGCCAGACTATCGGTTATGAATTTATCCCAATTGGCCTTAGGTCAAAAAGCCATCATTCAAAGTATTGACGATCAGGAAGTTTACCTCAAACTGCTAGACTTGGGTTGTTTCCCAGGTGAGCAGGTGAGGGTGGAATTTATTGCGCCTTTTGGCGACCCTATCGCAATTATGGTGGCCGGTTCGACCCTTAGTCTTCGGAAATCGGATGCACAAACCATCCAAATCAGGCCTTTTTGATGTCGAAAAAACTGCATATAGCGATCGCTGGAAATCCTAATTCTGGCAAAACGACTCTTTTTAACGCCATCACAGGCTTGAGTCAGCGTACTGGAAATTTCCCAGGAACTACCGTAGAAAAGAAAACGGGCACAATTGCTTTGCCAAACGACACCGAATTGTGTGTCACCGATTTGCCTGGTTTTTATTCGATGTACCCAAAAGGCGAGGATGAAAATGTGTCGGTAGAAGCCATACTGTCGAGCATCAAACAAAAGCAATACGACCGCATTGTTTTTGTGGCCGATGCCAGCAATCTGAAACGTTGTCTGCTCCTTTGCACCCAACTGATCGACCTAGAATTGCCGCTTGTTATTGCGTTGAACATGCAAGATGTGGCATCGTACAAAGGCATCAAGATCGATTACGAATTGCTTTCGCGCAAACTGCTAGTCCCCGTCATCCCGATAAATGCTCGTAAAGGCAAGGGAATCAAAGAATTGGTAGAAACACTCAATACAACCACCGAAACACCTCGGACGTCTTATTTTCCGTCTAATCCTGAAGAAAAAGCCTTGGCCGATTCGGTCGAGAAAGTGACGGGCATCAAAAATTATTATGCCAACACCTTGCTTTCGCGCCATCCACGTTTGTTGGGGCATGAAAAAGCAAGTATGAAAATGCTCACGGCCGGTTTGGGTTTCGATGCTCAAAAACATCAGATTGACGATTCGATGGAACGGTTCGCGCGTATTCAGGAAATTCTTCACACGTTCCAAAAAGTAGATGTAAAAACGGCAGGCAAAGAATTTAGTCTAAAAATAGATCACGTCCTGACGCACAAAGTCTATGGATATGCTATTTTTCTCTTGATTTTCTTTACCCTTTTCCAGTCCATTTTCACCTTGGCCGAATATCCGATGAATTGGATTGAAGCCATTTTTGGTTGGGGTTCTTCGTTCGTTTCAACACATCTGCCCGATTCGATCGTGACCAATATCATTGCGAACGGGATCATTCCTGGCTTGGGCGGAGTGGTGGTTTTTCTTCCCCAAATCATGATTTTGTTCGCATTCCTTACT
Source organism: Cytophagales bacterium (assembly GCA_043769845.1). Taxonomy (GTDB): domain Bacteria; phylum Bacteroidota; class Bacteroidia; order Cytophagales; family UBA9547; genus UBA9547. Next base: position 28,979 of record JAYVIX010000367.1, on the reverse strand, counting down.
GTGTTGGAAGATACTGGCTATATGGCTCGTGTCAGTTTCATCACCGACCGACTGATGCGCAATTTGGGTTTGAACGGCAAATCGGTCGTGCCATTGATTGGCGGAATGGCTTGTGCGGTCGCTTCGATCCTCACCACTCGAAACATCGAAAACAAAAAAGAACGACTGATCACGATCATGGTCACTCCGTTTATGAGTTGTTCGGCTCGTTTGCCAGTATATACCATTCTCATTTCCATGATTGTGGACGAGAAGTACTTGTTTGGGTTCATCAACATGCAAGGTCTTTTGTTGCTCGCCATGTATTTGTTAGGCATCGTGGCCACGCTTTTGTTTTCTGTTTTGTTGAATAAGCTGATCAAACAAACCGAAAGAGCCTATTTTATCATGGAACTGCCGGTGTACAAATGGCCGGTTTGGCGCAATATTTATTATTCGATGCTTAACAAATCGCGCGATTTTGTGGGCGAGGCTGGAAAAGTGATTGTGGCAGTTTCAATTGTGTTATGGTTCATGGGCTCATACGCACCTGGCGATGCTTTCGAAAAAATCGAACAAAAATATTCTGCACCACAAATCGTCCAGACATTGGCTCCTGAAACAATCGAAGCGACTATTGCTTCCGAAAAACTCGAAGCATCTTATGCTGGGATCTTTGGCAAGTTTATCGAACCAGCCATTCGTCCCCTTGGTTACGATTGGAAAATAGGAATTGCCTTGCTCAGTTCGCTTGCCGCACGTGAAGTATTTGTAGGAACCATGAGCACCATTTACAGCATCGGCAACGAAGAAGATACCAAAAGTCTTCGCGAAAAAATGCTTCAAGCTCGAGATTCAAATGGAAAGTTGATTTACACCGTTCCTGTGGCGCTTTCGCTAATGGTTTTTTATGCCTTTTCATTGCAGTGCATCAGTACAATTGCCGTCACCAAAAGAGAAACTGGCGGCTGGAAATGGGCGATTATCCAATTCTTGTTTATGACCGCAGTGGCGTACCTGAGTAGTTTGGCAGTGTATCAACTACTGAGCTGATACTTTGTAAGTATCAGATTCCTTCCCTCTCATTTTTCTGAAACAGAATTTCTCCCAAATTCCGCTACCTTTGCAACGGAATTGGTTCTTTTTGCTGAAAAGCAATCGGATTAATAGGGAATCTCGTGAAAATCGGGGACTGTGCCCGCAGCTGTAAGTTTCAAATACGTTTTTGCTCCACATTGCCACTGTGCGCCTTAGGCGGAACGGGAAGGCTGCAAAAACAGAAACGAGTCAGAAGACCTGCCAATACCACGCGTCTATTCAATGCTTTCGGGAGCAAAAGAATGAATAGTTAATAGTTATCAGTCCATAGTTAATAGTTGTTATCCTGTATCACAGTCAAATGTGATATGATTCATTTATTTGTTCTCTCGACTGTTCTGCTGTCAATTATTCTGCTTTTAACTCCTTATAGCGATGGTGTTCTGCCGTTGTTGGTGTTTTCACCAGCAACCAATCGGTACGCAATGTTGCTGGCGAAAATACCAACAACGGCATTAACTATTAACTATTGATTATTAACTATCTACTAGTGTTTTTTCCATTCGTTGCTTTTGCGCAGCACGATACCACTTTGCCCAAAACCTATGCATTGCCCGAAGTAAAAGTCGAAGGCTTGCGTTCCAAGAATTTTTCGACTGGCCAACGACTCGTTTTTGCCGATAGCGCTGGACTTTCCAATCGTACCAGCTATACCTTGGCCGAGCAATTGGCTTTTGGCAATTCGATTCATATTCGATCGTACGGAGCTGGTGGACTTTCAACGCTCTCATTACAAGGTAGTAGTGCGGTACATTCGGCTGTCGTCTGGAATGGTTTCAATGTACAAAGTGTGATGAATGGCACGTCTGACCTTTCGCTTACGCCCACTTTTTTTGTGGACGAACTCGGTTTGCAATCTGGCTCCGCCACCCATTTGTGGGGAAGCGGAGCAGTTGGAGGAAGTGTTCTTCTAAATAATAAACCCGCTTTTGGCAAAGGACTTATTCTGAAATCAAACACCGAAACGGGAAGTTTTGGAAGATTTAGTCAGCAAGCCAAAGTCGCTTTTGGTACCCAGAAATGGTATGGATCTGTAAAAGGATTTTATACCGAAGCGGAGAACAGTTATTCTTTAGTCGATAGTCGCCAGTCGTCAGTCGCAAGCCAGAAAGTAAATAATGCTGCGGTGAAACAAAAGGGCGTTTTGGCGGAGAATTATTTCCGATGGAGGAATAATTCTGTGGCGATGCGACTGTGGTTGCAGGATAATTTTCGTCAAAATCCGCCAGCAGAGATCAATGGCAAACTGAAAGACAACACCAAACGAGCCAATATCGAATATCAGAAAAACGGACAAAAACTGCATTGGCTCGTTCGCTCGGCTTGGTTGCGCGAGAATTTAGTGTTTTTTGATCCGCTACGCGAAGAAAATTCTAGCAGTTTGGCTGATGTTCTGATTGGTGAAACCGAGTTTCGATGGTCGCCTTCTACCAAACATCTTTTGAACATTGGACTAAACGGCACGCATCAGCAAGCAAGCGTTACCACAGAAAACTATGGCGTGTTAGGCGCGCTAAATACAATCGAATTAGACAAATACGAAGGAAAACCGACCCGACAAATGTTGGCCGCTTTTTCCCAATACAAATACACAAGCACAAATGCCAAACTGGTTTTGCAGGCTTCGGTCCGACAAGAAATGGTGCGAAATAGAGCCATTCCTATAGTACCATGTGCCGGTTTGGAATTCAAACCTTTAAAATGGATGTCGCTGAAAGCCAATGTCGCCCGTTTTTTCAGATTACCTACTTTCAACGAATTGTTTTGGAAACCAGGCGGCAATCCAAACTTGTTGCCCGAAAGCGGTTGGAATGCCGAAGTGTCGATGCGCTTGATGAAAGATTGGCGCAAAACAGCTTCGTTTTACGAAATCGCGCTTTACAACCGCGAAATCAACAATTGGATTCGTTGGTCGCCAGATGCTAGTTATTGGTCGGCCAAAAATGTGGCTCGTGTGCATACCCAAGGAATCGAAAATAGAATTGGTACAAATTTCAAAATCGGAAAAAGCAATCTGAAAGTTCTGGCGTCAACGGCTTATGTGGTTTCTACCAATCAAAAAACAACGTTAGAAAACGACCAATCGCTTGGTTTACAGCTCATTTTCATTCCGATGTATCAAGGCAACGGCAATGTCAACTACCGCTACAAAGGCTTTTATGCCGAATACAACCACAGCTATACGGGCTATACCTATATCGCAAACGATCATTCGTCTTGGCTCGAACCGTTTCATCTAGGCAATTTGATGGCAAGTCAGAGCTTCAAATTAATGAATTATTATTCATCTATTATTTTCAGAATAAACAACCTTGCAAACTCCCAATACCGGACAGTAGCCGCCTATCCGATGCCGCCCAGAAATTATCAATTAGGTTTTACAATTCAATTCAATTAATCAATTCAACCCAAAAACAATTAATCTATGAAAAAAATCATTTTACTCGCCACCATGCTTGGAAGCAGTTTGGCTGCCATTTCGCAAACGCATGTGAAACAATATTTTTATGTGGCAGGCGGAAATTTCAATGCGACTAATAAAGTAAAAGTAGGTGTCGTAAAAGGCAACCAAGACCTAAGTATTGATTCGATCAAAGGTCAATTTTCAAATGCTGCCACCATATTCCACGACAAGCGAAACGTGCGTTACGAAGGTTTGGCACATATTGGACGTTCGGCAGGCAACGATCTGATCGTGCGTTACGATTTGGATAGTTACAAAGTAATAGATAGCGTAGGCTCGGCTGGCGTGACAGCGTTTGCGCGAAACCAAAGCAAATTGGTGGTAGTAAAAGGCTACGCTTCTACTGGTGCTAAAGTAGATATTTTGAATGCGAATGATTTGTCGACTATCGCAAGTATTTCTGAAATCAAAAACAATTGTTCGGATGTCGAAATTTATGGCGATTCGGCTTTTGTGTCTCACAGTCTTCCTGTAAAATCGGGTTATCCTGATAGCGTGGGCTATGTGAGTATCATTGATTTGCGTCTAAACAAACTGGTAAACACTATTTCACTTGGAGCTATCGGAAAAGGTGCTAGCAACCTGATTATCAGCAAAGAAATGGATGGAAGATTGCATATTTATTACAGCAATTATGGCAAAGGACAAGCAGAGTCTGTCGACAATATGGTTTTTCATTCTGTAGTAGGCACTCGTACACTTGCTGTGACCGATAAGCATATTTTCGGAATCAAAAAGACAAATCCTCTTACGTCCATCATTGTGACCAAAGCTTTTGACGATACCACTTCACACATCACCAATATCTCTTCTAAGAATCTTGTAGGTAGCGAATATGATACCGTTAGCAATCTTTATCTGATTCTAAAGACCGATTATGCTACTTATGGAAAACTATTCCGCTATAGCTTTACTGCGAACAAAGTGATTGACTCTACGAGTGTAGGTGTTTCTACCACAGCGTTGGCGGTAGATTATCGTCCGGGTGTTATTTTGTCGTTGGCAAAAGACGAATCGTCTTCGAACATGGCATTCGTTTATCCAAACCCATGTAAAGACGTTTTGACGATCAATAACCTGAACAACTCGACTACTTGGGAAGTGAAATCGCAATTGGGTCAGTCGATTGCTGCTGGCACATTCAACAGTTCAGAAGAAAAAATCAGAACTGAAGAAATGGCCAAAGGCGTGTATTTCTTGGTGTTAAGCGGAAATACTAGCCAGAAAACAATCAAATTTGTAAAAGAATAGTTGCCAAAATCCAACTCTTCAAGGGTTCAAAACCCTTGAAGAGTTTAAAATTTAGTTTATGAAAAAAATAATTTACGTATTCCTGTTTTTACCGTTTCTTTCATTTGGTCAATTTGCGCCAGCGGCAGGCCAAAACGGTTCTACAGCTATTTACAAAGACAGTTCGGCATTCAAAGCATGGGCAAAAGCCTGCAAGTTGAACCGTGGTTTTATGAACATCGCCAATACATCAGCAGGTTTGGCCAATATCGGAGACGTAAATGCTGCATTGGGCAAAGCGGGCGCAACGGGCGTGGTAAGTTTGGGCGATGGTGGCAGTGCGATTCTTTCGTTTGAAAACCCAATTGCCAATGGCGCAGGCTTCGATTTTGCCGTTTTCGAAAATGGATTTAAAGAAAGTGGTGGCAGTTTCGATTTTCTAGAATATGCGTTTGTAGAAGTGAGCTCGGATGGCATACATTTCTTTCGCTTCCCATCTGAATACCGAGGCGGTGCGTCCATTCAAATAAAATCGTTCGAACCTACCGATACACGTCTTTACCACAATTTCGCAGGAAAATACACCGCAGGTTACGGAACACCTTTCAATTTGGAGGAATTGAAAGACCTAGTAGGACTGGACGTGAACGCAATTACACACGTAAAAATCGTGGATGTTGTAGGTACGATTGATCCACTTTATGCTTCGTACGATAGCAAAGGCAATATCGTAAACGAAACTTACCCGACCGAATTTGGTTCTTCAGGTTTCGATTTAGATGCTGTTGGAGTAATAAACGTAGCCGAGCCAAACGGTTTGTTTGCTGCCGATGCAAAAAACAGTTTTAGTATTTATCCAAACCCATCCAAGGATTTTATTCAAATTCAGAACAACGGAAATAATGCTTCAGTATTGGAAATCAGTACGATACAAGGCGAAACGCTTAAAATTGTTGGAACAACTAATGTCGAAAGAATATCGATTTCGGAGTTAAAATCGGGTGTTTATTTGGTCCATCTTGTCACAACTACCGCACGATTCACGCAAAAGCTAATTGTAGAATGATTTTAGTGAATAGTCGTCAGTTGTCAGTCGTCAGTTGTCAGTTAACAGTTCCCTGCCAGTTAGCTAATTGGAAACTATTTGCTGTGGTCTGTTTAATGCTTGCTGTTGGTTCTTGCAAAAGCGATCAGCCAAACCCTCGACCTGAAAATCCTTCGATTTCATTGGCAAATTCTTCCAACGTAATTATTGCGAACGAAGGCAATTTTCAATTTGGCAATGCTTCTGTTTCCTTTCTGAACGGACAAACTGGCCAGGTTTCTTCTGATGTTTTCAGGCCTGCCAATGGCCGAGATTTGGGCGATGTGGCGCAGTCGGCCATCGTTTGGAACAACCGTCTGTATGTGGTGGTGAACAATTCGAAGAAAATAGAAGTGCTCGATCTGAACAATTTCCGTTCAACTGGCACTATTTCTGGTTTGGTTTCGCCACGTTATATGTTGCCCGTGAGCAATTCGAAAGCCTATGTGAGCGATTTGTACGCCAATGCGATTTCGGTTGTTGATCTGAATTCGCTTTCGATCACCAAAACGATTCCTTGCAAAGGCTGGACCGAAAAAATGATTCTTCATCTGGGCAAAGTATACGTGACTAATTATTGGCAGTCGTACTTGTATGTGATTGATCCTGTGACAGATACCAAAACAGATAGTATTTTTGTAGGCAAAGGAGCCAAAAGTATTGTGGCGGATAAAAAAGACCGAATCATTGTAGCCTGTGGCGGGTACAAAACGGCACAAAGCGATACACGGTTGGTTTTTATTAATTTGAATGGAAACAAAATCGAAAAAACGATTGCTATTTCAGTAAATTATCCTTCATCATTGTCGATCAATGCGAGCAAAGACACGCTTTATTTTTTGAACAAAAACGTATATAAACTTTCGGTAGAAGACACGCAAGTAGGTGCACCATTTATTCTCAAAGGAACTCGGGAACTGTACAATTTGTCGGTCGATGTGCGTACCAACCAAGTTTTCGTTTCGGATGCGGTCGATTTTGTTCAAATCGGAAAAGTGTATGTCTATTCGCCCTTAGGTGCCGAATTGGCCAAATTTGAGGCAGGAATAACGCCAGGCGATTTTTGTTTTTATTAGTTTGGTCTAGTAACCTTCGTCAAGGATTACGACCGCTGACGAAGGTTGTTGAATCATTTTATTTTTTCTTGCCCCAACTTCCACGGTCGCGATCTCTGGGAGCCGAATTAGAAGATGGTGGTCTATTTCCGCCAGAAGGTCTGCCATTGCTCGGTCTTCCTCCACCGCCAGATCTTCTTTGTTCTGAAGAAGTTTTACTTGGCGCAATCGTATCTATAAAGAACCTTGGGTCTTCGGGCAAATACGGATGATTATCGACCACTGGCAATGTTTTTGTGATCAGTTTTTGGATCAATCTCAGATATTCGCGCTCTTCTTGGTCGCAAAACGAAAGTGCAATTCCGCTCGCTCCTGCACGGCCTGTACGCCCAATTCGGTGCACATACGTTTCGGGTTCGTTGGGCAATTCGTAATTGATCACCAATGGAAGATCGTCAATGTCGATTCCGCGAGCCGCAATATCCGTGGCGACCAAAACTCTTGTTATTTTCGATTTGAAATTGGACAATGCACGCTGTCTTGCATTTTGCGATTTGTTTCCGTGGATCGCTTCGGCCGTTATATTGGCTCCAATTAAGTCTTTTACCACTTTGTCGGCACCATGTTTGGTGCGAGAAAAAACCAAAATGCTCGCAAAATCTTTTTCTTTCAAGACATGAAGTAAAAGCGCTTTCTTTTTTGGTTTTTCTACAAAATATATGGCTTGTTCTACTTTCTCGGCAGTAGACGAAACGGGAGTCACTTCTACTTTTACAGGGTTAACCAAAATAGTATCGGCCAATTTCTGAATCTCAGGAGGCATAGTGGCCGAGAAAAACAAAGATTGTCTTTTGGCTGGAAGTTTAGTGATAAGTTTTTTTACATCATGTACAAAACCCATGTCCAACATACGATCGGCTTCGTCCAAAACGAAAAACTCGATATGTTGAAGTGAAATAAAACCTTGGTTGATCAAATCCAACAAGCGACCAGGAGTAGCAACTAACACATCAATTCCACGAGCCAAAGTATCGGTTTGCGATTTTTGCGAAACGCCACCAAAAACTACCGTACTTTTCAAATGGCATTTTTTACCGTAAGCGTCAAAACTATCTACAATTTGGGTGGCCAACTCGCGCGTTGGGGTCAGGATAAGTGCTTTGATGGTTTTTCTGCCTTTTTCGGCAGCCACTTTCGCATGTAATAATTGAATAATCGGAATGGCAAACGCGGCAGTTTTGCCAGTTCCCGTTTGGGCACAACCCAATAAATCGCGCTTTTGTAGCAAGGCCGGGATTGATTGTGCTTGGATGGGCGTGGGAGTGGTGTAACCTTCGGCTTTCAAAGCCTCGAGTATTTCAGGTATCAAACCTAAATCGTCAAATGTCATAAAGGGGATGTTCGTGCAATAAGAAATCAGCAAGAATTGCTGTTGTGATTGGTAAAGATAGGCAAAGTTTTGGGTGATTGAATGTTAGAGCCGCTAGGTATTCGAATAAGACGCTTTAAAGCCGCCAAACAACGGGGATAAGCCCATATCTCTAATGTTTTATAAACCTTGGAGGTTTAAAATTGGGATTAAAAAAATCACAAAATGGTTTTTCTAGTTCGTTGTTATTGTTAATAAAGGTAATGATGAATTTACATCAAAGTTGCCTTTATTTTAACATCACATGTGTTAAATTTTATACATTTAACGTAAGCAAATTATCAAAACCAAGTGGCTTATTTAGATATTTGACTACGTATTTGCTCTTCTTGGCACGGCCAAGGTCGCTTGGATTCATGGACGAGGTGAGCATCACAATTTTAGTCGCATCCTTGATAGTATCCGAGAATCTTTCAAACTCTTCCAAAAACTGAAAGCCGTCCATCAATGGCATATCAATGTCAAGCAAAATCAGATCGGGAATTAGTTTGCTGGCATCTGCAACAGTACCGCTTAGTTTTTCGATGTTTCTTAAAAATTCGATAGCACTACGAGCACCAGTATGTACCAAAATGTGCTGAGAAATAGCGGCCGATTCTATCATTTTTTGATTAATGAGGTTGTCGATCTCATTATCATCAATCAACATAATAGAATGTAATTTAGCAGGAGCAATCATATGAAAAATAATTAATGTACTTTAGAGGTAAAGTTTTATCAAAGTTAGGAGCGAAAACGAATTCGCAAACGATTTTTGCAAAAAGGTTTGTCGTTTTTTACACATCAAATTTGATTCCTTGAGCTAAAGGTAAATCGTTTCCATAATTGATCGTATTGGTTTGCCTGCGCATATAGGTTTTCCAAGCGTCCGAACCTGATTCTCTTCCACCACCGGTTTCCTTTTCACCACCAAAAGCACCTCCTATTTCGGCTCCAGAAGTACCTAAATTTACATTGGCTATCCCACAATCAGATCCGGCATCAGAAAGGAAACGTTCGGCCTCCCGCATATGGTCGGTAAAAATGGCGGACGAAAGTCCTTGGCGCACATCGTTCTGTATATTAATCGCATTTTGAACATCGCTACTGTATTTGATCAGATAAAGAATGGGCGCGAATGTCTCATGCTGAACAGATGCGAATTGATTCTCGGCTTCAATTATGGCTGGAAAAACATAATTTCCGTCCATTCCTGGAACAAAAGTCCCACCCACCAAAAGTCGACCTCCTTCGGCAACGGCAGCTTCGATACTTAAAATAAAATTTAAGACTGCATCCTTATCCACCAAAGGCCCCACAAGAGTTCCTTCTGCAAAAGGATCGGCTGGTTTCAAACGTGTATAAATGTCAACTAAACGATTTTTGACCGTATCATAAATTGTGTCGTGCACGATTAGTCTGCGCGTGGTGGTGCAACGTTGGCCGCATGTACCAACTGCACCAAAAACGGTCGATCGCAAGGCTAATTCAAGATTGGCGTGTTCGGTAAGAATAATGGCATTGTTGCCACTAAGTTCCAAAAGCGATTTACCAAAACGATTCGCTACAGCTATGCCCACTTTTCGCCCCATTGTGGTAGAGCCTGTGGCCGAAACTAAAGCAATGCGAGTATCATTTGCAATGGCTTCGCCTATTTTATAATCGCCAATGATTAAACTAAAAACACCTTCGGGAACATTGTTTTCTTTGAGAACTTTTTCAATTATTTTATGTACGAAAACGGCAGAAAATGGGGTTTTTTCGGAAGGTTTCCAAACTGTCACATTTCCGCACACAGCACCTACAATGGCATTCCAAGACCAAACAGCGACTGGAAAATTGAAGGCCGAAATAACGCCTACAATTCCCAAGGGATGCCATTGTTCCATCATTCTGTGGTTGACACGTTCAGATTGGATGGTGAGGCCGTAAAGTTGGCGCGAGAGTCCTACTGCAAAATCGCAGATATCGATCATCTCTTGCACTTCACCCAAGGCTTCTTGCAGGATTTTGCCCGATTCCAAGGTCACAATATGTGCCAACTCCGCTTTGTGTTCGCGAAAGGCATTGCCCATCTGACGGATTATTTCGCCACGTTTTGGAGCAGGAATTGCTTGCCAAGCTTTAAAAGCCAATAAGGCTTTTTCAAGTACCTGATTATACGTCTCACTATCAGCCAATTGTATCGTTCCCACCTCCGTATTGTTGGCAGGAGAAAGATTGGTACGTGTTTCGGAACCATTTCCTTTAAGCCAATTTTGGCCTGTACAGGCACTGTGTTTCATTTCGCGAAAAACACCATATTGCTGAAATAAATCTGTCATGAAGGATGTATTATGAGTGATAAAGGATGAAAGTCCTGTACAAATTAGCTTTCGTGACGCCAAATAAACGATATTTAGAACTAATTAGGGAATAACACATTAGAGGATTGTTGATAAACGATAACTCTCGACTATTCGCTGTTAACTATTGACTACTTTCTACGCAATCCCATCAAGACAGTTAAACTAAAAGATCGACTTAATTTACTATCCAAAATGGATATGGCTAGATTATTCAATTCGGCCAAACTTTGGGTGTCTTTTTATCTGTCAAAAAATCTTCAAAAACCCGTTTTTGTGGCATTGCCTTCGAGTATTTCTATAGAACCTACTACTTCTTGCAACTTGCGTTGTCCAGAATGCCCTAGTGGTTTGCGGTCATTTACGCGCCCTACAGGCATGTTAGCTGGCGATTTGTTCCAAAAAGCGATTGATCAAATAAGTGTTCACGCATTTTACCTCACGCTCTATTTTCAGGGTGAGCCTTATTTGCATCCGCAATTTTTAGATTTGGTGAAATATGCAAGTCGGAAACGAATGTATGTTTCTACCAGCACCAATGCCCATTATCTGAACGATGAAAATGCCCAAAAAACGGTCCAATCTGGTCTTGACCGACTCATTATTTCGATTGACGGCACTACACAAGATACCTATGAGCAATACCGTATTGGCGGACAGCTAAGCAAAGTGCTAGAAGGAACGCGAAATATTGTGTCTTGGAAGAAGCAATTGAATTCGGCTAAGCCCTATGTCATTTTTCAGTATTTGGTGGTGAAGCCCAACGAACACCAAATTGAAGAAGCCGAAAAACTGGCGAGAGAATTGGGTGTAGACGAGATTGTGTTCAAAACCGCCCAAGTGTACGAACACGAAAAAGGTTCGCCATTGATTCCAGACAATCAAAAATATTCGCGCTACAAGCAAAATACTGACGGCACATTTTCGATCAAAAACAAGCTACTGAACCAATGCTGGAAGATGTGGCAATCGTGTGTAATGACTTGGGACGGTCGCATCGTGCCATGCTGTTTCGACAAGGACGCCACACATGTTCTTGGCAGTTTAAAAACTCAGACGTTTTCGGACATCTGGTTTTCAAAAGAATATAATCAATTTCGAAAATCGCTACTAGTAAGTCGTTCCGAGATTGCAATGTGCAAGAACTGTACCGAAGGAACAAAGGTATTTGCAGAATAATTTATAATCCTTGGAATTTGATACATAAAAAAAGCTGCCCTTTCGGACAGCTTTTCAATTTTTAGAATACCCAGCTAAAACCTACTTCAATAATTCACCTTTGGCGTCTATTTTTTCGTTTTCTTTCAAAGTATATCTGCTTTTGTCTTTTTTGACAATTGTTCCTTCCAACATTACTTTAACTCCCTCTTTTGTCAAAATGTCTTTATCCATTTTCGAAGGTTTGCCATCTATTACCGACCACATTTTTCCAATTTTGAAAATATAGTATTCGTTTGGCAAATGTCCCGGCAAAGTATGTTTGTCTGCCGAGATTAGAATTCCGTCCAAACTTAAACGGTCATTCTCTTTCAGAATCAATTTGCTACCATCTGATTTTTGAACAAAGCCATCAATTTTCACGATCATTTTGCCATGAATATTGTAATCTTCTTTTAGCAAGGCTGGTTTACCTTCGGTCACAAGCCAAACTCTACCACGAAGCAACGTCAAATAATTTTTGTCTGGATTACTCGTTTCTTCTGGTTTTTCATCGGGCAGCTCCTCTCCTGTTAATGCAATACGATGTCCTTCATGCAACAATATCTTCGAACCGTTTGGTTTTATGATTTGTCCTATTTTCAAAATTTTAGATCCGTCTGACAAAACGATATCTTTACCCAGTAAAGATGTCTCTGCATCTTTTACGATAAACAATTTGCCTTCTTTGAACAATACATGATCTAAAATGAAACGATCTTTCTTTCCTGTTTTACCAGATTCTGCACAACTAGCAGCCACCATCAATTTGCCTTCCAAAGAAACCACATCAGCATCGCGCATGATGAATTTCTCTGGATGATTGCCATAAGTAATTATTCCTTTTGAATTAATGTGAACAGAGTCTTTTACATAATCTTCGTTCAAGGGAGACACTTTTCCTTCTTTCACCACATAAACTAGGCCATCTTTCTTGATCAGACCATTGCTAAATAATCCATCGTTATTCAAAAACAATTCTCCCTTAGAATTCAATTTTTCGCCAGAACGTAAGGTAAAAGACAAACCTTCTTTTGTTGAAACGACACCAGCAGAAGTCACTTTCATTCCATTTGGGAATAAATAATCTCCATCCACAATGGCCATTTTATTGTTCACTGCTTTTATAACTACACCGTCTCTTTTTACCACATACGATTCCTGAGCCTGAGAATCGTCAACAGTATAAAGTATTTGCCCTTCAGAAGTAATGACTTCATTTTCAGAAATTAAAATGAATTTTCCGCCCTTTCCAATAAAATATTTTCCATCTGAAGTGAGCTTGTTAGTATCCGAAATAATTTTATCGTCATTAAACGAACGCAAGTCTGTAGGAAGAATTTCCAACATTTTGCCTTCCTTTTTCACATAACCGGATAATTGTTTGATACGAGATTGTAATACGCCCATGTTGCCATTGCGCAACACTACTTCGCCTTCGTGTAGTTTAGATTTCAAACCGCCAGCCCAAGTAAGGTCGCCAAATTTGCTAACTCGTGTGCCATTACCAAAATCTACTTCTGCAGTAAGTAGCGTAGTACTTCCATCTTTGTCGATTTTGTATACTTTGCCATCCCGCATTATTACTCCATCTTTCAAGAGTTTCATATCGTCTTGGGCATAAGAAGTCAAACCAAAACCTAAAAAAATGGAAAAAATACCAATACGTTTCATATTCAAAGTTTTAAGTAATGTATGGTATTGCAAAATACCAATAAGGCCGACCAAAATAGACGGAACTTTCCAATTGTAATTCTAATCAAAAAATTAAAATTATGGAAGGTATGTCGAAGAAAAGAACTTCTTTTCTATCTGTTTGGCTAAAAGAAAAACAATTCCTGCGATCAAAAGCCCCAAACATCCTCCACAAAGCAAATCCATCGGAAAATGAACTCCCAAATACAACCTGCTATAAGAAACTAATACGGCCCAGAAAAAAAGGAGTTGAAAATATACAAAAGAGAGTTCCAAAAATAGAGAAACAAAAAACGCTACCGCAAATGTATTGGCCGCATGAGAGGATACAAAACCATACATCCCGCCTCTATAACCATTGACAGTATGCACTTGATTTTCTAAAAGAATATCATGACTCGGACGATAGCGTTGTACGCTACGCTTTATCTTCCCCGAAATCTGATCGCTCAGTAACACTGTAACTAGTATGGCCAAAATTGGGAGCCACGATTGCTTCTTAGTTTTTTTTACCATCAGATAAACTAAGAAGCCGTAAAGTGGAAACCAAAACCATTCGGTACTAATCAAAAACATGGGTTGATCGAGCCATGCAACATGTAACTCGTTCAAAAAAAGAAACAACTGACGATCTAATTCTATGATTTTCTCCAAAACCTACACAAAACTTTCTCCAAAAAACTCCTTGGCATCACCTAAAAATTCTTTGACACGTTGTTCACTGTCTTTTTTACAAATCATCAAAACATTGTCGTGTTCGGCAATAATGTAATTATCAAGCCCTTCTACCACTACGATTCTGTCTTTTGGTGTACGGATAATACAGTTTTTAGTATTGTACAACAAATGCTTACCATTAAGAGCATTCGCTTGTTCGTCCTTGTATGATATTTCGTATAACGACTTCCAAGTACCTAGATCGCTCCATCCAAACTCACATAGAAGCACATGCACATTTGCCGCCTTTTCCATAATACCATTGTCGATTGAAATGCTTTTGCACAAAGAATAAGTACTTTCTATAAAAGTAGATTCTTCACCACTGTAATAAACATTATTTCCTTGGCGGAATAACTCGGCTGTTTCGGGCAAATGCGCCTCAAAACTATGCACGATTGATTTGGCATTGAACACAAAAATACCTGCATTCCATACAAAATCGCCACTCGCCAAAAACTGCTGTGCTATTTCTAAAGGAGGCTTTTCGGTGAATGTTTTTACTTTGTGCAATTCACCAAAACTCTTTCCTAGGTATTGGATGTAGCCGTAACCAGTATCGGGCCTGTGTGGCTTAATACCAAGTGTTACAATAAGGTCGTTTTTTGATGTTTCGGCTAATGCCAAATTGATACATCTTTTAAACTCTTCTTCTTTCAATATCACATGGTCAGAAGGAGCAACTACGATGTTTGCATTCGCATTTTTATTCAGAATCTTATAGGCAGCATAGGCCACACAAGGTGCTGTATTGCGTGCAATTGGCTCTAAAAGGATTTGGTCGTCAGAAAGAAACGGCAATTGTTCCTTTACTTTTTGACGATACATCTTGTTTGTAACGATGTAAATATTTTCCAACGGACAAATTCCTTCAAACCGAGAGACTGTTTGTTGAATCATGGTTTGTCCCGTTCCTAAAATATCGTGAAACTGTTTCGGGTTGGTGTTTCTGCTAAAAGGCCAAAAACGACTGCCGATCCCGCCAGCCATTATGACTACAAAATTGTTTTCGATGCTCATTTTCAAAAATAGATGTGCGAAGATATAAATTTTAAAAGTTCCATTTATCCCCATTCTATGATAGTAACGTAAACTTTATTTAGCTCTGAACAATTTATCTAATTTTGAGCTTTAATTGTCAATTTAGCCACCATTGTACATGAGCAAACCAAAAATTGGGATTCTATTATTGAACCTTGGGACACCTGATAGTCCTTCTACCAGTGATGTTCGCAAATATCTTCGCGAGTTTTTGATGGATAGACGAGTAATCGACATTCCGTATTTAAACCGATTTATGCTGATCAATTTGATCATCGCTCCGTTTCGTGCACCCAAATCAGCCAAAGTTTACAAAGAATTATGGACAAAAGAGGGATCTCCTTTAAAGATATATGGTTATCAAGTAGAGAAGCTTTTACAGAATGCACTTGGTTCGGAATACATCGTTTCGCTTGGAATGCGCTATCAAAGCCCAAATACTACCGAAGCGTTGGATAAACTGAAAAATATTGGCTTAGAAAAAATCATTGTCATTCCACTTTATCCTCAATATGCATCCGCAAGTACTGGGTCTAGTTTGGAAGAGGCCATGAATGTGATCAAAAACTGGGAAATCATCCCCGAATTACATTTTATCAGCGAATATTCAGGCAATGAGCTAATGGTGAAAACCTATGCTGAAATTGGTAAAAAGTATATGGCTGAAACCAAATTCGACCATTTCCTATTCAGCTATCACGGTTTGCCAGAACGCCAAATCCTTAAAGGATCATGTAACAACAATTGCAAACTTGGCACTTGCTGCAATAGTTATCACCAAAACAATCGTTATTGTTATCGAGCACAGTGCTTTAATACTTCTAGAATATTGGCCAAAGAACTTGGGTTATCTGAAGAAGACTATACCGTTTCGTTTCAATCCAGATTAGGCAAAACTCCTTGGATAAAACCTTATACTGATGATAAGATCAAAGAACTGTGCGAAAAGGGTAAAAAGAAAATACTCTGTTTTTCGCCATCATTCGTAGCCGATTGTTTAGAAACAACTATCGAAATAGGAGAGGAGTATAAAGAATTGTTTGAAAAAAATGGAGGTGAACATTGGCAGCTAGTAGAAAGCCTAAATGTTCACCCCAATTGGATTGAATGTTTAAAAGAAATGGTATTGAAAAGGGCTTAAAAATTAACCCCAATACTTACTCCTAATTTGAATAAAGGCCCGTTGTTCCAGAAAAAACCTGTTTCAAGGGGCTTATATTCCGTTTTCCCTATCGTTATTTTATAGTCACCATTCACTGATTGTTGCCCAACCCCAGCATACGCTTCAAGGGTTAACATTTCAAGAACTATAGTAGTGTAGCCCAACATAATACCGCCTGCAACCGAATAGCTCTTAAAATCTTTAATTCGAACTGGTGTAGCTACATTATTATAGTTAGAAGTGTCTACTTCAAATTCATACGAACCTTGTCTAAACTGAAAGAACGGACAAGCATATAATCCTACAGGAGCTTTCTTATTTCTTCTGCTCAAGAATAACTTATAGTTAACCTCTCCATATACTTGCTCAAGATTTTTAATTTTTGAATCATAAAAAACGGAATTGTCTAGTTTTCCATAACCAAGAATAATTCTTGCCGCTTGCTTTCGCTGATTAAATACCCTTTCGTAACCCAAAGCAACTGTTCCATCCACCATCAAAGTAGGGTGGAAACTAACCGTGTTTTTCATTAAAATAATAGTGTCTGAAGAATTATTATTTACGATAGGCTCTTTAGTATCCTCAGTAGTATACACCTTGGTTGGCTTGTTGTACGGGATATATGGTATTGACTGATTTTGCCCATACAAATCGACAGTGAAAATAATACCGACTATTGTGGCTATAATTGAAAATAATCTATTAGAATTGCTCATTGAAATGTAGTTTTAAATATGAAAACAATATTAGGCATATTTTTAATTGTGTGCACATGTTCTTGTGCAACAATCTTAAAAGGGACAAAAGAGAAAGTGTATTTTAATACTGAACCTGCCAATGTAGCGGTTTATGTAGATGGAAATTACCTAGGTCAAAGTCCATTTTATACCAAACTAAAAACAAAAAGAAATTATGTAATTGACTTGGTTGCTGATTCTACTCATTCTGAACGTGTGTATTTAGACAGAAAACTAAACAAAGGTTATTTTGTATTAGATATACTTATGGCAACTACTTTTTATTTAGCGCCTTTTGCTATAATTGATGGCGTTTCTGGGGCTTGGTATCAATTCGAAAATCCATACATCTATCGCAAACTCAAATAAATCAACCTAGCCTTCTCACCATCATCGTCTTTACCAATTCATACAATTTTACAGGGTTCAATGTTCGCCAATTCTCTATATTCAGCGTTCCCCCAAAATTGATGTAGTTGTCAAGGTGGTATTTTTTCCACTGATCTTCTACAAAATACCTAAAATTGACAGCAGCAATCCATCCGTCTTCTACGTCTTCGAACCACTCTTCGTAATAACTGTCGTCTGAAGCATGGAAATTGAGTACGTTTTCGCCAATCAAGATGTATTGGTTGATTCCTTGCTTGTCCATTAGATCCAAAACATTTCGTTTCAAATGCATGATGTCGTTATGGATAGCATCGTTCCATTCGCCAAATAATTCTAATACCGCAAATTGTTGAGCGTAATTGGCATATAGCACTTTTATATACAAAGTTTCAGAACCTATATAATCCCATTTTGGATGAATGTAATGGTCGTAAATAGCCGTGCTGTATTGTGTAAGATTGTATCGAGTTCCGTAAAAAGGAGAAAGCTTGTCTTGCGAAGCTTGATAATATTTTTCCCAGTTATAGAACGGTTCTAATTGATGCATACGTTTCTATTAAAACAAAAAGACGAAGAGTGTTTCACGTGGAACATTTAGTTAAATCAAATATAAAATAGAATGATTAGCATATACATTAAACTACTAATCGTACCATTCCACTTGGAAGAATATCTACTTTAAACCACTGGATAAGATTAAATGTTTCACGTGGAACATAAGACAAACAAAAAGAAGTTGAATTAATAGAATGATTAATAAAGTACCCAATATTCAAACAAAAATTCCTAAAGATTCATTACTACCTTTGTGATTGGATTAATAAATGTTCCACGTGGAACAGTGTAATATATGTTTAAAGAATACGATGTAATTGTGGTGGGCGCAGGTCACGCAGGTTGTGAAGCTGCCGCTGCTGCTGGAAACATGGGAGCAAGTGTCATGCTGATAACCATGAACATGATGACGATTGGCCAGATGTCTTGTAACCCTGCAATGGGTGGAGTTGCGAAAGGACAAATCGTGAGAGAGATCGATGCACTGGGAGGAATGTCTGGAATTGTTTCTGACAAATCCATGATTCAATTTAGGATGCTAAATAGATCCAAAGGGCCTGCCATGTGGAGTCCTAGAACTCAGAATGACAGAAATAGATTTGCCGAAGAGTGGCGGTTGGCGTTAGAAAATATTTCTAATATAGATTTCTGGCAAGAATCTATAACAAGTCTTATCATAAAAGATGGTAGAGCATGTGGCGTAAAAACCGCAATGGGCCTCGAAATCAAAGGAAAGTCGGTGGTTCTTACTAATGGAACGTTCCTTAATGGTTTGATTCATATTGGAGAAAAGAACTTCTCTGGTGGAAGAACAGCAGAAAAGGCAGCAACTGGTATCACAGAGCAATTGGTTTCAATCGGTTTTGAAGCAGGGCGAATGAAAACAGGAACTCCACCAAGGATAGATGGTAGGAGTATAGACTATTCTAAAACAGAAGAACAAAAGGGAGACGAAAACCCAAGTAAGTTCTCTTATTCAGACGAAACACAACCATTAACTAAACAAATGAGTTGCTTTGTCACGTATACAAACGACAAAGTACACGAAATCTTAAAGACGGGTTTCGACAAGTCTCCAATGTTTCAAGGAAGAATAAAAGGTCTTGGCCCGCGCTATTGTCCTTCGATAGAAGATAAAATAAACCGCTTTGCAGACAAAGACAGACATCAACTCTTCTTAGAACCAGAAGGCTGGCATACGGTGGAAGTCTATATCAATGGCTTCTCTTCTTCACTTCCAGAAGATGTACAATACAAAGCCATGACAAGTATTGTAGGTTTAGAGAACGCAAAAATGTTCCGTCCCGCTTATGCGATCGAATATGACTACTTTCCACCAACACAATTAAAACCATCACTGGAAACAAAATTGGTAGAAAATCTATTCTTTGCAGGACAAATAAATGGAACTACTGGATACGAAGAAGCCGCAGGACAAGGATTGATGGCTGGAATAAATGCCACTAACAAAGCGTTCGAAAGAGATCCTTATATCATGAAACGTTCGGAAGGCTACATTGGTGTGTTGATTGATGACCTCATCAACAAAGGGACTGACGAACCTTATCGTATGTTCACTTCCAGAGCTGAGTATAGGATTCTATTGCGTCAAGACAATGCCGATCTAAGGCTTACAAAAAAAGGATTTGATTTAGGTTTGGCTAGAGAGAATAGGCTCGAAAAAGTGATTCAGAAAGAAAATGCAGTAGCTGAAATCCGCAAATGGTTGAAAACTGAAAAAGTAACTCCTGATGAAGTAAACGGATTATTGGAATCTATTGGTTCGGCCATTATCAAAGAAAAATGCAGTCTTGAAACGTTCATGAAACGACCTGATGTGAGCATGCAAGACTTGGCAAAACTGAACGGTAGAGTAAGTGAATTCATCGCAAAGTATTCTGACGAACAAACGGAGCAAACCGAAATCCAAATCAAGTATCAACATTATATTGAAAAAGAGGAGATATTAGCCTCAAAGATTCATGCACTTGAAAACTATACGTTGCACGATAATTTGAATTATGACAACATGATTTCACTATCAGCAGAAGCAAGACAAAAGTTAAAGAAGATAAAACCAGCAACTCTTGGCCAAGCTTCCAGAATCAGTGGCGTTTCTCCAGCTGACATTTCTATACTGATGGTATTCTTGGGCCGCTAACGCTGTAATTAATAGTTAATAATTAATAATTAGTAGTTGGTTTAAAACGCCAAACTTGATACTAATTACTTACTACTTCATACTAAAATGACACGACTTCTTATTCCAGCTTTAGCTATCCCTATTTCCATGCTATTACATTCTTGTGCTAATATTGCTTCGCCAACTGGTGGACCAAAAGACGACAAGAAACCAAAACTGACCAAGACGTTTCCTAAAAACGGAAGCACAAACTTTAAAGGCAAAGAAGTAAAATTTGTCTTTTCAGAATGGATTGCTGAAAACAAACTGAAAGAACAAACGATCATCACTCCTGAAATAAAGGAATACGAAACATTCATCAGCAAAAATGCGCTAACTTTTAAGTTCGATACTTCGGCTCTCAAAAAGAATACGACTTATTACATCAATCTGAGAAACGGAATAAAAGACCTTACTGAAGGAAATAGTTCGGATAGTAATACGGTGATCTTTTCTACTGGTGCGTATATCGATTCACTATTCATTTCAGGAAGTGTAAAAACAGCTCTGGAAAATGAAGCGATCAAAAATATCTCTGTCAATCTATACTTAGATTCTGATACGTTTGATGTGACCAAAGAAACGCCACTTTATCAAACCAAAACAGAAGCAAACGGAAACTTCACAATCACAAACATCAAACCTGGGCAATACTTGCTTTTTGCGATCAACGATGAAAACAAAAACAGTAAATACGAGGCTGATAAAGAATACATAGGTTATTTGAATTCAAAAATAGATTTAACTAATTCTATATCAGATCTATACATCAAAACGGTCAAAGAAGATCACGCTAAAACAAAAGTCAAGTACATAGAAAAGAAGAAAAAGGCACTTTCTACTTTAGAATTCAATAAAGAGCTGAAAAACTTAGAAATAAGTACACTAAAAGGAAATGGAATAAAAGTCTATCCAAAAATTAATGACAATAAAGTAATTCTATATCCTGATAAAGTTTCAAACGATAGCACGACACTACTACTAATTTCAGAAGACAAAATAGGAAACAATGGACGAGATACAGTACAACTTGTATTTAGTTATTCAGATACAAGTAAATGCAGTATAGAAATAGTTTCAGGAAGTAAAACTGAATTAGAACCAACACAACCTATAGAGATTGAATTGTCGAAAGCTTATTCTGAATTCAAACCTGAGCTGACGATCAAAACAAAAGGCAAAGTATATAAGAACAACGAATTCACAGAAATAGCCACAATCACCGAAAACAAAGCCAAAGGAAGTATCACGATCAAACCGATTGATTCTTGGAAAGACACCGTTCAAATCACCGTTTTCCCAGCTTCATTCAAACCTGTGAATGGTTATTTGAAAGACACTTTAAAATTGAAATACAGTCTTAAGAACTTCGAGAACTTTGGAAGCATAGGAGGAAAGGTAGAATGCAACACAGAAAAAATTATCGTGCAATTGCTCAGTAAAGATGGAAAACTTATAAAAGAAGTATTTGGTAAGAAAGATTACTTATTTGAATACTTGACCGATGGTGAATACAAAGTAAGAGTGATAGAAGACAAAAACGACAACAAAATGTGGGATCAAGGAGATTACAGAACAAAAACGCTTCTGGAGCCTGTTTTTCACTATGCGGATGTGATCAAACTGAAATCGAACTGGGAAATATTGGATGTTAAAATAAGTTTCTAGTTTGTGTAAAGAGCCGAGTTATCCACAAAAAAGTCGATGGCCGATGTGTTCGTAACGTGAAGCGAGCGTTAGCTGTGGATTAAGAGATTTAAATTAACGTTAAATGCTTGACAAGTCGCCAGATAAAAATCCACATCAAAAAGTAATTGAAGAATGTGGACAAGTCGCTAAAATACCTGACAGTCAGTAAGTAGCATTGTGGATTAAATGTTGGGCTATGTTAACTTAAAGATTGAAAACAAAAACAACTTATTGCACAAGTTATTTCTCAAAAAGTTATCTACATTTCCACAAGCTATTAATAAGTTATACTTCTTTAATTTAAATCTCTTTTTCTATACACTATATAATATGGGGCGTTTTATACACATCCTCTTCTTTGTTTTTCTGATTGCTTCAAATGCTATTGCACAAGATTTGGAATTAGCCAATGAATACTTTCTAAAAGAAGAATTCACAAAAGCACGTGTTCACTTTGAACTTGCGCTCAAAAAAAAATCTGCTCCGCAGCAAGTGTACCCCAATTATCCACAAACGCTTGTAAAACTAGGTGACATTGTTTCGGCTGACCGTTTTTTCAAAAAAATCCTAAAGACCACCGAAGACAATAGCAATTACAGAATTGACTATTTATTATTCCTAAAAGACACAAAAAGTAAAGACCTCGAAAAGATTACTGAAAAAACGATCAAAGAACAATTGGAGGATACCCAAAAATTTCCGTCCATTCTGTTTTATATTTCTTCGAAAAAGGAATATAAATTGCTCGACCGATACATTACCACTTACAGGAAACATTATACCAGTCCAACCGCTTTTTATCGCGAACTGGCCGAAGCAAAAAAAATGGAAGGCGACAGTCGTGAAATGTCTGAAGAATTACTCCTTGGTTTTTTGGCCGACAACGAGCCCATTGAAGACCTTAAAAACATCCTTCAAAATTTTTTGACAGAACCTGCCGAATTAGACCATTTTAAAAGTCTATTGTTAGAGATTTCCCAATCCGATCCTCAAAACACCATGATTTCGGAATTGCTGCTTTGGTTGTTCATTCAGCAACGTGATTTTTCGAGCGCATCGATACACGCCAAGGCACTGGACAAGCGAATGAAGACGATGGGAGAGCGACAAAGAGAAGTCGCTGATTTGGCCTTCGAAAACAAGGATTTTGATCCAGCCATAAAAATCTACGAAAACCTGATCAAGGATTATCCCAAAACGTCCATTTTCTATTATGCCCGTGGCCAGAATATTTTGGCAAAAGAACAAAAAATCAAATCGAGATACCCGATTGACAAAATCGAATTGAATGGCTTGGTGAAAGACTACAACGACCTGATTGCTGAATCTTCGAAAACAGGAAGTTCCAATTCGTACAAATACCAGTCGGATTTGGCCATGTTGTATGGTTTTTATTTAGCGAAATTGGATTCGGCCATTTTGCTTATGAACACGGCTTTGAAACAAAGTCAGTTCGACAAAAAATTTCAGGCACAAGCGCGTCTTTATCTGGGCGATTTGTATTTACTCGATAATCAAGCTTGGGAATCGACCTTGCTTTATGCTCAAGTCGAATCTTTGGAAAAAGACCAATTGCTAGGACACGAAGCCAAATTGAGAAATGCGAAACTTAATTATTATGCAGGAGAGTTTCCTCTGGCCGAAGAACAAATGGATGTTTTGAAATTGGCTACTTCACGTGAAATCTCGAATGATGCGATTCAGTTGAGCGTTCTCATTCAAGACAATACTTCGGAAGATAGCACAGGTTATGCCTTGAAAAGATATTCGGCAGTCGAACTTCTTATTTTTCAAAACAAATGGGAAGAAGCAAAAACCGAACTGGATGATATTTACAAAGAATACCGAGCGGCAACTTTAAAAGACGACATTCTTTTTCTTCAAGCCAAAATCGCCAAACAATTTGCCGACTATCCGTTTGCGATTCAAAAATTGGATGCACTTCTTGAGCTTCATGGAAAAGACATATTGGCCGATGATGCCGCTTTCCAGATTGCTCAACTTTACGATTTCAATTTGAAAGACCGTGAAAAAGCAATGGAGTATTATAACAAACTCATCACGCAATTTCCTTCCAGCATTCATGTAGTTGAAGCGCGCAAAAAATACAGAGAATTGCGTGGTGATAAAATGAATTAATTTTCATATTATTTTCTAAACTTTAAAATGTAAGTAAAGGAAATACTTGAAACAAAAAGGAAATCAAAAATTTGCAGTTAAGCTGAAAACCAAGAAAGCTTTTGCCAAACAAATGGACGATGTAGTGCATGACGAAGATTTCAAGAAAATAGATTGTCTAGCCCTATTTTCAAAATGTTGGATATTGACTCAGACAATGATTCAGTACATATGTTAGTTCCAAAATATTCTCTCAATTTACAACTGACGTCCTACAAAATCTGAACGACACATTTTGAGCCCCCTTTACACTCCAAATCTTTTCCGCCACATCGAGAGAATCACAAACCTCGAAATGCCAAGCGTGTTCCCAGCTAATTGATGCTCAAAAATCGAATCCCAATCTTTGCGCAATTGGCCGACATTGACAAAAGGTTCCAAATTCTCACCAACCAATTCTTTCAATTCATTTTTTAGACTTTTGAACCAGCGGTATTCAGGCGTTGCAAAACCCTTTTTATCCCAACGTTGCCTGATTTCTTCGGGTATAATACCTTTCATACTTTGGCGTAACAGATATTTGCTTCTGCCATTGTGCAATTTGTAGGCCGATGGAATCGAAAAGACATATTCAGCCAAACGATGATCGTCCGCAAAGGGTACTCGAGATTCGACCGAATGGCGCATACTATTTCGGTCGGCCGTTCGCATCAGATATTGCAATTGTCCACCAGTGTATTCGTGATGCAATACCTCGTTCAGATTTTGTACCGAAACACGTTTTTGTGCATAATATCGATCCTGATATTTGTTCCAAAAAGCAGAATCAAGCAATTGAAAATCGTATTTCGAATTTTTCAAATACTTATATCCTATTCCAAATGGCATATTAATGAACGATTTTCTCGCCATAAAGCGCAACAGATTTTGAGCAGCATTTGATTCTGCACGATCAAGCATTCTCAGATTTCCTGCTTCAAAATGACACAAATCGTGCATTGCGCTGGTATAAAAATGATTTGGATAACCACTAAACAATTCATCAGCACCTTGACCATCAAGAGTCACCTTTACACCTGTCAGGCCGATGAGCTCCATCACTTTGTATTGCGAGAGGGTGCTGCTACCAAAAAACGGAATGTCTTGACTATAAATCACATCGGCATATTGTTGAAGCAAATCTTCAGGTTTTGTTTCAATTGTGTGCCAATCGGTAGCGGTAGCTTTCACCACTTTTCGAGCCCAAGCCGATTCGTCTACTTCTTGACCTGGATAAACGGCCGTAAAAACATGAAAAGGTTCACTTCCGGTTCTCATACTATTGGCCACACAAACCAGTGCCGAACTGTCAATTCCTCCGCTAAGGCATGCTCCCACAGGAACATCCGAGCGAAGACGCAAACGCACTGCATCTTCCAATAATTCTTTGACTCGTGTCGAATGACTTTGAGCCGTTGCCTCCGAAAAACTCCCAAAAGCAGACGTATATGCCAATTGATAATACTTCTCTATTTTCAGATTTCCATTCTGAATGTACAGATTATGCCCTGCTTTTAGCTCTAAAATTCCTTTGAAAAAGCTTTCAACATGCTGTTCTGTATTTCCCAAAACAAGAAAGTCGAAAACCGCTTCTTCATTCAGCTTCTTCTCCACAAAAGGGAGCGTCAACAAGGCTTTCTGTTCGGAAGCAAAGGCAAAAAAATCCTCGTTCCTGAAATAATAAAATGGTTTTACTCCGAAACGATCACGCGAACAAAAGAAAGTCTGCGTTTGACGATCGTAAATAGCAAAAGCCCACATTCCGTTGAAACGCTCGACACAAGCACTCCCCCAGTGAATGTACGATTGGATGATTACTTCCGTATCTGAATTCGAAACAAAATGATGACCCAATGAAATGAGTTCCTGTCTGATTTCTTGATAATTATAAATCTCGCCATTGAAACAAATCCAATATCGGCCAGACCGATCACTCATCGGTTGATGGCCTAGAGCGCTGGTATCGAGAATGGAAAGTCTCCGATGGGCTAGGGCGTATTCGTAGTTCGTAGTTCGTAGTTCGTAGTTCGAAATACGTGGTTCGTAGTGACTGTTAACTGATGACTGATGACTATTGACTAAAGAAGGGGTGTCTTTTCCTCCAAAACAGTGCGCATTTTCGGCATCAAAAAAGACAAAACCTTCATCATCGGGACCACGATGACGCAAAGTGTCGGACATCGTTTGGAGCCATTGAGGTACTAGGGGACTTCTGCACGAAAGACTTATAATTCCTGCAATACCACACATCTAGGTTTTGGGTAAAAGGTAAAAGGCAAAAACTTTCAGATAAAAGCCATTTACCTTTTACTGAATGCATTTGCCAGAAGAAATTACTTCTCGCTAAGTGTTGCCGTTTTTTCGAGATATACTTCCGAATAATCGCGGTATTGGATGGCATTATTTGGAAAATTCTTGACATAGTTTTGCAAAAGCCTGAAGCCCATGTCGTACCAAAGAACCACCACTGGGGCGTCCGCAATCAAGATCTTTTCGGCTTTAAAGAAATAAGGCAATGCTTCCTCGGGAGTACGCATCGAAAGGGCTTTTTCGTACTGCTCGTCAAACTTGTCGTTGGTATAGCGTGGGAAATTCGGAAACGATTTCTCGTCTAAAGAAGCTGGAACATCTTTTCCATAAAACAGAGAAAGAAAATTCTCGGGACTTGGAAAATCGGCCAGCCAACCTATGCGATAAAAATCGGCCTTCCCAGTAATGATGTTTTCAACCAATTGAGAAAACGGAATGATTTTCATTTCGATCGTAATATTGAGGTTTTCACGAAGTTGACGCACCACTTCCACCGCAACATTGGTATTGCGCTCGCCATCAGAATTCAGTTCCAACGTAACTGGAGGAAACCCTTTACCAGCCGGATAGCCTGCTTTTGCCAGATAATAACGTGCCGAATCAAGATTGAACACATAACCTTTCACACTGTCAACAGGATATTCTTTAAATGCGGGAGGAATAATTCCTTGATAGCCTGGAGAAAATCCTTCACGATTCAGGACCAAATCAAAAATCTTCTGACGATCGACCCCAAAAGAAATCGCTTTGCGCAAGTTTTTATTGCTGAAAACTTTGCCTTTATTATTGAACGTATAAAACTGAGTAGCCATTTCTGGCGTTTGTTGCAATTCGTAATTGCTGTATTCGCTGGCTCCACCCGATTTGGTCGATTCCAAAATCTCGGCCACATGTTCGGCTGGCAAACGATAAATCATGTCCAAATTGCCTTTTTTGAATTCGAACAATTCCGATTTTTTCTCACGAATATATTTGATGTCAACCGCCTCAAGAAAAGGCAATTTGTTGCCATACTGATCGATTCCGTAGTAGTTTTTGTTTTTGCGCAAGATGATCGAAATGTCTTCTTCTACATGGCTAAGTATAAATGGGCCTGTGCCAATTGCTTTTGCGCGCATTTCTAAACCATATTTTTCCTTCGCTTCCTTCGGATAAATAAGTGTGAATGGACGAGCCATGTCGTACAGAAAAATAGAACTTGGTTTGGTTAGCGAAACTCGGATCGTGTATTTATCGATCAATTGTAGCCCTTCTATATCAAAAGAAGGCACCTTGCCGTTCTGCGAAGAGGCATGGTATTTATCAGCTCCTTTTAAAAGTCCCTTGAAAACGATAAAACCTTGATTGTTAATACTCTGCGAGCAAAGTTGTGTGAAGCAATATTTGACATCCTCGGCCACCAACTCACGTCCTTTGCCATTTGGAAAGCAGGCATCATCATGAAAAAATATTCCTTTTTTAAGTTTAAATGTATAACTTGTTCCAGAGGAATCAATCGCATAATCGTCAATAAGAGCCTTTCGAAGTGAAAGATTCATTTGGTCAAATTTGAATAGTCCCTCATATATTTGCGAAGCTATTCTAAACGAAAACGCATCGGTAATACTTGGCGGATAGAGTGATTTGATGTATTCCGACTCGTTCAGACGAAGAACGCCACCATAAAACCGGCCACCTTTTCCTTCGGATGAAGCTTCTGAAAGGTCTTCATTTTTTTCACTTTTCGAACACGAAAAGAATAAAGAAGCGATAATACTGTATATAAAAAGTTTTCTAAACATCTGATAAAAGAAAAAAGAATTATAATTCTAGCAATATAGGACAATGGTCTGAGTGAACCGCAGTTTTTAATATAACGCAACGTATTAGTTGGGGTTGCAGACTTTCGGTGGCTGCAAAATAATCAATCCGCCAACCAAGATCTTTTTTTCGTGCCCCTGCACGGTAGCTCCACCATGTATAATGGTGTGGTTCTTGATTGAAATTTCTGAACGTATCCACAAAACCCGATTGAAAGAATTTCTCCATCCAAGCCCTTTCCTCAGGCAAAAAACCAGATGATTTGGCGTTGGATTTGGGATTATGAATATCAATGGCACGATGGCAAATATTAAAATCGCCACAGACGACTAAATTCGGAATTTCCTTTTTCAATTCGTTTATATAATCGAAGAAAAAATCGAGCCAACCGTATTTGAATTCTTGTCGCTCGTCCCCAGTCGTCCCCGATGGCATATACACATTCAAGATCGAAAAATGTTCGAAATCGGCACGGATCACACGACCTTCGCTGTCGTAAAGATCGTTTCCGCAACCGTAGTGTACATTTTTTGGTTCTTCTTTGCTGAAAATAGTTACACCGCTGTAGCCTTTCTTCACCGCATTGTTCCAGTACTGATGCTTGAACCCCAGTTCTTCGAAAATAGAAGCATTTACTTGCTCGGGTAAAGCTTTTACTTCTTGCATGCAAAAACAATCGGCATC
>JAYVIX010000366.1:0-8243 GCA_043769845.1 Cytophagales bacterium | reverse complement strand
TGCAGGTTTCGCTTTTTTGCCTGATAGCTTTCAGGGTAGCTAGTTGGTTATTTACCTTGTTGACAATCAAATGTTTGGCAATCGTTAACCCTTCGTAATGGTATTGTTTTTTTCGAAGCAGAAAATTGCCTTCAGTTGGGGCGTTCCAAATACCTGTCAGTTTTAGGTTTTGCGAAAGGTGCGCAATCGGGAAGCCAAACTTTTTGCTTCGTTCTAGCAAGCCTGTGGTAAACGTGCCATTGCCCACAATCCAAAGAGCCAGCATTCGGTGGCAAGTGGTTTGAAGCGTTATTTCATCGTCCATATTCTTCACGACTACATTGTCGTTGAGGAACGAGAATTTTTGCCCTTCGGTAGCAAACACGATCACAATCGTTTTTTCTTTGAATTCTGGTAGGCTCAGCATGTTTATTAAATTTAAAATTAAAACTCTTCAAGGGTTCTAAACCCTTGAAGAGTTAAACTAGCACAAAGACTTATCACACAATTGGTTGTAAATACATCGGTCGCATTTGGCTTTTTCCGCTTCAAAAGCAGTCGTTTCTAAATCGAACGAATTCAGGTCTCGAATCAATTGTTCGAACTTTGCAAACATCACCTCATCGTTTTCGGGCAAGGCTATTGGGTAGTTTTTGTTGTGAACTAGGTCGTGTATCACTATTTCGTTTACCACAAAACCTATTTCGCGTAAGGCAAAACAGTGGGCATACACTTGAAAAACATAGCCATCGTAAATCACTTTTACTTCCCTTTTGCGCTCGGTAAGTTTGCCTTTTTTGCTGTCGAACACATCTATCTTGCCACATAAATTGTACTGCTCGCAAAACACCTCGTGCGATTGCATCAAATGCTGGCTAGTAGAATAGCTCTTAGAATCTATCGTTTCATGTGCCGCCAATCCTTTTTCTTGTGGCTTCTGCTGAAACACACTTTTATTGAAATTGGCATACAACTGATGAAAATAGATAGACCTTGGACAAAAGATAAAATCGTTCAGAAACGAAATGGGGATATATGCTTCCATTGGAATATCGTTTAGACAAACTCTTCAAGGGTTTGAAACCCTTGAAGAGTTAATGGTGGAATATTCAGAAATCAAACAAACTATCGTCTACTTCCAAAGAATCGTGAAAAGCGATCAGGCTTTTTTTGTCGCCAAACCATTCTTGCAGATAACTTCGATTCAGTTTCGAAGCCTTGTCCTGATAATAAGCATGGATAGACGAATGCGGCCAATCTAAGATATGCTTGCAAAAACCATGTTTTACAGGATTCAGATGGACATAAGCAATCAGTTGCGTGAAATAGCGGTCGTTTTCTACCGCTTTTCGTTTGAACCGAGGAATAAAAAGACTGCCTTTTCGGTTGTACATTTTATTGAAGGCTTGGGTATAGCCATTGAAAAAATGACTGAACTGTTTGCTGATAGCATCCGAAAACTCTTTCGCGTTTAACTCTTCAAGGGTTTGAAACCCTTGAAGAGTTTTTTGTTGTTTAGTTTTCTTCCTAAAAAACTCCATCACCACTTCTTCGCTACGTATTTGCACCATCAAATGAAAATGGTTGGGCATCAAGCAATAGGCATACGTTTCGGCTATTGGGTAAATGTATTCGCCATATTTTTGCAGAAAATAACGATAGTTTTCGTCCATTCGAAATAGGTTTTCATCGCCATTTGCATGGTTGTAAATATGGTAAGTGGTTTCGGGGAGTAGAGGAGATAGTTCGCTCATGGTTTGTTGGTTTATAAATTAGACCTGACAGGTTTTCAAAACCTTGAAGGTCTAATTTGGATTGTTATTTAAAACGCCTTCTTCTGTGCAAAAGCCAGCCAGTCTTTGTTGCTAATTGCCAAATTAGGTTTGTTCAAATCTTTAGCTTTACCCAACTGGTCAAGCACCCACAAACCTTTTAGGGCAATATGGTAAGCTCCATTCGCATCGGCATCTTTTGGTTGTTTGTCGGTGGCTTTTCGAGAATCGAAAAAAAACTCTTCAAGGGTTAGAAACCCTTGAAGAGTTGAACTAGCCACTGGAGAAAGGATAAAATCTTGTTCCTCAATACCTTTCAGTCCATTGTTATGTCGAAGCGAAAGCGTGGTAGCTAAGTATTTTAGCAACTTTTTGAAAAAATCAGTAGAAGTTTGAGCGACAATTTGTTCTTTGATATTTACACCTTTACTATAGTCAATATCTGTGCTTTCAAACAACTCTACCAATGCTTCACATACTCTAATTCCTTCTTGCGCTCCTTTGTTCTGATTGAGCAATCGGTTGAAGAAATACCGTATTTGATTATCTGCACAAACCGTCCAATTGGTTCGGCTGCCTTCGGCTTTGTTGGTAAAATCAGAATAATCAAAAACAAACTCAAACCTAGTTTTTGAAACATTGAAAGAGATAGATTTGAACTTTGAAATAAACTCTTGAGCCTTTCCTATACTTTCGTACCGAGGTTTCAAGAAATCGACAAAACCAGTTGCAGGATCTATTTTTGAAGTATTCCATGCGGGTACATAATACATAAATCCCGATTGTTTGCCCATGTCTTTGAAGCTGGTAAACTTGCTGGTGAGCTGCAAAGCCTTCATTACGCCACCAACTTCGTTTTTGTCTTTCTCCTTGAAAACAAGATAGTTGAGTTTATCAATCAACATTTTCTCAAGCTTCTGGTATACCTGTTTCTCCACATGAAAACGGCCACGTTTGAAGCCAAAGTTCAAATCTTCCATCACCACAATGGCGTTGTTTTCTATCATCATAGTAGCAATCTTGTGTACCACTTGCGAGATATAGCCTTCTTTCAATTCTTTGATCGATTCTATATTTCCCCATTCCACTCTTGCTTCGGCACGTTGTTTTTCTTTGGTATCGAGCAATGTATGATATGGCGTTTCTATTTCATGCTTTTCGCTTTTAATAGTGTTTAGCGATTCTTGTTTTAGAATTTCGCCTTTTTGGTTGATAAGTGTGAGATAAATCAAATGCCTCTCGCCACGATCTAACCCTATGATATTTACTTCGGGGTTGTTTTGGAGGAAACGATTTACTTCCTCGTTGAAACCACTAGCTACTTTAGGTTTAGTATAATTTAAAATAGTTGAAAGATGAAATTGAAACTTATCAACCGTGTATCTTTTGTCTTTTAAAATATCATAGGCAAAAGTATTCTTGTTTGGTGTCAATGGATTTTTGGCATCAATAGGCTGATTTTTCTTATGAGTAATGATGCTCTTGGTTTGTATAGAAGATCCTCTGAAAAATATTTCTCCCGTACCAATATCAAAAACACCTTGATTACCTTCCATCAAAGCTTTAAAATACATTGTATGAATATTATCATTACCCCTTGATTTTCTTAAACCTTGCGAAGATTTTTCGGCAAAACTCAAGTCTTTATTGCTTATTTTGAATAAAAACAAGGGTTTGTTCTGTCTATTCAAAACCTCATTTAGTTCGGTCTCGGATATTTTGAAGTAATTGAAAATTTTGTTTTTAGACAATTCATCAATTGCAGTAATTGCCTCAGTAAAATGCTTAAAGTTGTGATTTTTAAATTCTTGGGCTTTCGGAATTCTATTTAAACCCAAAATGGTTGTTTTAAGATTCAAAGTTGTTTTTGAATCGGCAATTTTAAACAACTCGTCATTCAATAGTTCAGCGAATGTAATTGGATATTTATCTTTAAGTTTATTAAACAACCCGCTCGGTGTTAGCTCTCCAGTTTCTTTGTTTTTTAATTTCTCAAGATCAACTATAATTTTTGTCTTTAGTTCTAATTCCAAAGAGTCTACAAAATTTAAAATGGAAGCAACCAACGCTTTTTTATCATTCTGATAGCTTTCATTTTCTGGATAACTATTTTCATAAACAGTAGCCGTTTTTAGCTGATAATATTCCAATCTTTCAAATTCGCTTACTTCATTAGCATTTGAAGCTTTTCTTAAAATCTTTGTGTCTGAACTCACGCCTATGAAGTAATCATATTCATCTATTTGATTCTTTTTTCTAAAAAGGTAGCCTCCATATTGCGTTCCATTATCTGAACTTTCGGTCTTACTATCTACCCAACCATTCAAAAAATTACCTCCATTCTCAAAATTCAATTTCACCTTCGTGGTTTCGTAAGGTTTTTGGGTCACATAGTTGCGCACCATGTTGTACAGTGGCGTGAGTTTGTCGAGTTCTTTGTACAAGGCTTCAAAATCGTTGTAAAAATTGCCGTCTTTTTCGCTGATACTTTCGTCTTTGCAATACAATGGTTTTACAAAATGAAGTAAAGCCAAAATGCTATCCAAAAACTCTTTCAACTGATGAATTCGCTCCGTATCTTGTTTAAGGCTGTGTTTGTCTTCTTTGGCAATGTTTAGCAGTCCTTCAATTGGCTGGTGTTTTTCTTGAATGTGGGAGACAAAATTGTAGGATTTCGTTTTTTCGTCTTTTTTGATTTCAAACGAAAAATGAGTTTTGAAATAATCGGCTATTGATAACGAAAAACCTGACAGGTCTTTAAGACCTGTCAGGTTTAAATACGTAGCATACTCATTCACACAGGTTTGCAACAATGAAATGCTAATATACTCTTTGTTCCAGTTGGCTTTCTTTTTAAGCAAATCATCTGTTGCTTTCTCCGTAATTCCCTTTTTGTTTAGTTTATTCTGAAAATCAGGGTCTACAACTGTCTCATAATGATGCGACATTGCGGCCTTGAATACGCCATAATCGCTAAACATCTTTTGCGAAATAGCAGTAAGCCCAATATCGTTTCGGAGGTAAATTTTATTTAAATCGAGCGTAGCGATTTGTACTAAGAGTTCTTGAATTGAAGTCAGTACATTTACTGATTCTAGCGTTACCTCTTCAAGGGTTTGAAACCCTTGAAGAGGTGCATTTAGCAAACAGGCTTTGTAGTAATTATTGACTGAATCAAATAGCACTTCATCGTCTTTAAATATTTCGGGCAAAAACGAAATACTAGTTCGGTCGCTAAGTATCTGTTTATAAAGCTGCTTGAATTTTGGAACTCGTTTCTTTTTGTCGGTTTGTTGCTGATTGTAAAGGTTAATGTATTCGTTCAAACCCTTGATTTTTCGCTCACCTTCCACTGATTTTCCTCCAATGATGTGATTGATAAAATCTATACCATTCTGACTCAGTACTTGGTTAAAAAACGACACACTAAAAATCTGGTCTAGCGAATTTATCACTTCAAGGGTTTGAAACCCTTGAAGTGATGTGCCTAATTCAACTAAAATGGGTAAAAAATCAAGGTCTTCTAGGTTGGCCAGTTGTTCGTATAGTTTTACATTGTCCAAAAACTTAGGCAGGTTTTCGTGCACGATTCTGAAAGCGATAGCCGTCCCTTGCTCTTCGGCACTGTACATGTTTTTACGGTTCTCGTGGAAGCCACCAAAATAGGTTGTAAAGTTTTTGAATCCTTCATCAAAATATAACTCAGGCTTGTTTTGTTTGATCCATGTTTCTAAATCGTCTTTAATCAATTCTTTGGCAAACAGGTTTTTGAATTTTTCCTTCGCTTCTCCTTCACCAAATTTCTTCACGATTTCTTTTCGCAAATCTGTTTTTACTTTATTGAAAGCCGTATCGTCACGATTGTCTTTAGGCGTATAATACAATTGTGCATATTCGCTTAGGTTCTCGAGTTGTACATTTTTCAAAGCCAATTCGATAAACCATTTATGGTATTCATCTATGGTCTTTTTCATTTCCTGGTAGCTATTGGCTCGGTTTTGGTCTTGTACCAAAAGCCCTTTGGCTTCAATATTTTCAAGGGTTTTACCTTGCGGAACTAACTCAAACCGCAGTGTTTTAGATAGTTGAAATTGGTTGGTGAATGATTCAAAGAAGTGCTTGCTCATATTTTTGTTGTTTATGTTTCGTTTTTAATACCAACTCTTCAAGGGTTTAAAACCCTTGAAGAGTTAATTCTATCGCAAATGTAAAGCCTCTCATTCTCAGACTATGAGAATGGATAAATTTTTGTCATTTTCTTTAGGTATTCTATTAGTTCGTTTGGGCTTTCTACTTTTATCTCGTCAGGTAAGCCCAGTATAAAACGGCCAATGCCCGCCACATTGTGCGCCTCGTACACCAGCCGATAGGGAAATTGCTTCTCTGTACCAGTTTTCGAAACATATCGTCTGGCTTCCGAATGTTCTTCGGTAATAAGCTGGAAGGCACGCTGGCTTAGTTGAAGTTTTACCAAAATGGTTTTGCCTGTTTGGAAGCCAAAACCGAATATATCCATTTGGTTTTCTTGATGTTCTTTTGAAAAAGGCACGTTCAACATTTCAACTTCTTCTATTCTTTTGATTTTGTAAAAGCGCAATTCGTTCTTTTCTACATCATAAGCACATACTTGCGCATTGTTTTTGCTGAACGAAATAGGTTCGACCAATCTATTGCGTGGTGTGTCAGACGAGGCCGATTGGTAACGAAGCAAACGACATTGTGTCCGTTTGTCCATCGCTACCGACAGCCTTTGTACTATTTTGGCATGGTGAATGTCGGCCAGTTCTTCGGCCAATGGCACCAGATTGGACGATAGATACAGCTTCTTTTTGATGCTTTCTCGCAAGGGATTTGCTTCTTCTATCGCTCCCAAAAGTTGGTTCAGCAGCATCAATTCTTGTGGTTCAAACGTATTGGTTCTTTTCGACCCCGATTCGTAAAGAAAATAGGCCTTTCGGTCGTCAGTATGTATCTGATAACCAATATTTTTCAAAGAATTTACGTCTCTGTAAATCGTGTTACCGCTTACCTCCAATACTTTGGCCAGTTCAAGAACGGTTCTGCTCGGTTTATCAGCCAATAGACTTATCAGCCGAAGTATGCGTACGATCTTTTGTTCCTCGTTCATGTTATTTTGACGAATCAGAGTGAATTATTAATGTTAGTTTAGTTGCGAGTATTTAAAATCTAGATCGAACCAATAAATGAAATCTATCTCCAGCAATATGCGAAGCAATATCTTATATGCGTTAATATTTACATTAAATATTTTATTTACACCAATTATATCTGCTCAAAATCTAAAAATCCAGGCCTATCTAAAACGCATGGACAGCTCAGAAGCGTTCAAACAAGCAAGTTGGGGATTTTGCCTTTTGTCTGGGAAAGACGGAAAAACATTGGCCAAATTTCAAGCCGTCAAAAGCCTGATTCCTGCCTCGACCGAAAAAGTATTGACCACTTCCACAGCCATCGCTTTACTTGGCGATACGTTTCGATTCAAAACGTCCATTTTGGCCGATGGCGAAATTTCAACAGAAGGAATTCTGAATGGTAACATCATTATAAAAGGAGGCGGAAATCCTGTTCTTGGTAGCCAAAAGGGAAGTAATCAAAGCATGGAGGCTATTATCACCGCATTTGCACAAAAAATAAAATCGGCCGGAATAAAAGAAATCAAAGGCAGTTTACTTGCTGATGTTTCTTATTTTGAATACGAACCAGTGCCTGCATTTTGGACTTGGTACGACATTGGCAACTATTACGCACCCCACATCAACGCACTGAATATTGGCGAAAACCAGTACGAACTTTGGTTCAAACCTGGAAAAAAGGAAGGCGACAGCACAAGTTTTATCCGGACAATTCCATCCATAAAAGGATTAAAACTGACCAATCATACCACAACTGCAATAGGTGGTGGCGACCAAACGTATATTCCCGGCCCACCTCGCTCGATGGAAAAACATATATACGGCAACCTTCCAGCTGGCGAAAATTTCAAAGTAAAAGGAGCAATTCCTCAGCCTGAAATATTCTTTTTGAATCTTTTAAAAGATGAACTGATAAAACAAGGGATTAAAGTAGGCGAAGCTAATTCATCATTTATCACTCATCCTTCATCACTTATTTACACGCACTATTCCGCTCCACTTTCTGAAATCTGCAAATACGCCAACCATACAAGCAATAATTTGGTGGCCGAATGCTTGGTAAGAACTTTGGGAGCCGAAAAAGGCAAAAATGGAAGTACAGATGCTGGAATGGAAGTGATTCAAGCATTTGTAAAAGCTAGAATGAAAAACACGACTGGACTAAAATTGGTAGATGGTTCAGGACTTTCGAAATACAACCTTGCCACTCCTTCTCAATTTGCGACTTACCTTTTTCAGATCAGTAAAGAAAAATGGTACATTAAATTTCAGGCAACTCTACCCAAATCAGGAGTAGGCGGAACGCTGGAAAAATTCTGTGACGGTACTAAAGCAGAAG
>JAYVIX010000365.1:0-3159 GCA_043769845.1 Cytophagales bacterium | reverse complement strand
ATTCTCTCTGGCGGACTCAGATTTACGCATACTTCGCTCACGTCCAAGTTTGGCGACAAAACATTTTTTCCTTTTCTTTCAGACCAAGTAACCCAAAAGAACAATTCACTTACTGGAAATATTGGTTTGGTATATATGCCTGGAATGGATTGGCGATTTAGTGCCGTTGGTTCATCTGGCTTCAAAGCGCCCAACGTGGATGATATGGGCAAGGTTTTTGACACAAAAGCTGGTGAACTAGTAATCGTGCCAAATCCTAATTTGAAACCTGAGCATACCTACAACATCGACCTAGGAATTAGCAATACTATTCAAAAGCAAGTAACTATAAGTGCAAACGGTTTTTATACTTGGTACAACGATGCTACAGTGGCAAAACCCACGAAATTTGAAGAAAAAGACTCCATACTTTATAATGGAAAATTGACCAAAGTGGTAATGCCAACCAATGCACAAAATGCCTATTTATATGGTTTTAGTACCCAAATCAAGGCAGACATTACGAAGCATTTTTCAATCAATTCGTCAGTGACCTATACGTATGGACGAATAAAAACCGATACCACAGATTATCCATTGGACCATATTGCGCCAGTATTTGGCAAGACAAGTGCCAACCTACACATCCAAAAGTTCCGTGGCGAGTTTTTTGTGTTGTACAATGGTTGGAAACGTCTGAGCGAATACAACAAAGTAAGTGGCGAAGATAACTTGGCGTATAGTACTCCAGAAGGCGTTCCGTCTTGGATAACGCTAAATTTGCGTTCTTCTTATCAATTGAATAGATACCTACAAATACAAGCGGCTGTCGAAAACATCTTGGATCAGCATTATCGTGTATATGCATCGGGCATCAGTGCGCCAGGTCGGAATTTTATCATTAGTTTGAAAGGGAGTTTTTAAATAGTACCTTAGTTTAGAAGTGGTTTTGGCGAATAGTTTGAACTACTTCTTATTAGATCAATCGGAAATGAAAGTAGCGTTCTTCTTAGTTTGTACATTTTTTTGTGTCATCGGTTATGCTCAAACACCCAATTGCAACGACACTTGGTACGAAGGCGAAGGCACGCATTATGGTGGTTTTGTAGGCGGTGGTGCTGGTGGAAATTGTGGTATCCTGGTCGACTCAGGCGATATATACCATGCCGCAATGAATTATACCCAATACGATAGCAGCAATGCTTGTGGCGCTTGTGTGCGCATACTAGGCGCGAAAGGCGAAGCAATACTGAAAATTGTGGACAAATGCCCCGAATGCAAGTTTGGCGATATAGACATGACTACGGCCGTTTTTCCACAACTAGCCGATATGAAGGATGGCCGCATCAAAATCAGGTGGCAATATGTGCCTTGTCCGCAAGTAAGCGGAATTAAGTTTGTGTTTGCGCCAGGTTCTGGGCCTTATTATTTCAAGGCACAAGTCAGAGATTTTTATTATCCCATCAGCAAATTGGAATATAAAAAAGCGGATGGGAGCTACGACACTATTCATCGTGAAGTGTACAATTATTTTGTTAAACAAGGCGGAATAGACGATGATAAATCTAAAACAGGGCCTTACACATTCAGGCTTACTTCTATCACTGGGCAAATAATAGACATACCCAACATTCCATTCAGCACTACCGAAATAATAAGCACGCCTTTTCAATATCCTGATTTACAATGCCCTGATTGTGCTGGTCTGAAAGGAGGATCTGCCCAACGCGATAATTGTGATGTATGTTCGGGCGGAAATACTGGGATCGAACCAAACAGCACTTGTCAGAAAGATTGCAACGGCTATTGGGAACAAACGGGTTATATAGATGCCTGCGGCAAATGTGTAGCTGGTACCACAGGCGCAACTCCTTGCGATAACGACTGCAACGGACAGCCAGGCGGTGGCGCTTTCAAAGACAAATGTGGCGTGTGCGTTGCTGGCACAACGGGCAAAATAGCCTGCAAAAAAGACTGTAATAACGACTGGGGCGGAAGTGCATCAAAAGACAGTTGTGGAATATGCGCTGGCGGAAACTCTGGACGAAATCCAAATTTGATTAAACAAAACTGCGGAATTACAGGCATCAACACTACCAAAAGTGTAGACGCTGCGGAAATGGAAACATCTTCTGCACTTATTTATCCGAATCCGTTTAACACGAGTTTTAGAATAAACAGTATGGACGGTATTAAAACCATAACAGTCTACAATACATTGGGGCAGATTGTGTACACTAATTCTAATGTTTCGGCAATACTTACCGAATTTGGCGAAGAGCTGACCGAAGGAACGTATCAAGGACAACTAACGTACGAAACAGCGCAAAGTAAAAACTTCAAAATCGTAAAATTGAAATAATCTATCTTTACAACTTCGACTGGCAAAAGACCAACGAGGTGGAAATGATCTTTAAAAAAAGGATTCAATCAACTCAATTGGAACTTTTGATTGAATCCTTTTGAAATTATTTTAAACTAAAAAACTCTGGAAAACTTGATGTCTAAAATCTATTCTGTCGAGGTCTTTCCTTCTGAAACAATTTTATGAGCAAGAAGTGAAGCCTCTTGTTCTGCTTTCTTTTTAGAATTGCCTTTTCCAACAGCAATTGAAACAGAATCTATCAAAACTTCGACACCAAAAACTTTCTGAAATCCAGTGCCTTCCTCGCTGACCATCTCAAAACTAACTAATTTGTTGTATTTGTTGCACCACTCAATCAGTACACTTTTGTAGTTCGAATTGTGTTGAACAATGTGTTCAATGTCTAAATGATTAAAAACAAGCTTATATAAAATGAATTTTTTTGCGCTAGCAAAACCATAATCTAAATAAATCGCAGCGATCAATGCTTCCAAAATATCGCCATACATGGACGAATATTTCATTGAGCGATTTTTCTTTTCAAACTCGATGAGAGTATCTAGAG
Organism: Cytophagales bacterium; assembly: GCA_043769845.1. Classification (GTDB taxonomy): domain Bacteria; phylum Bacteroidota; class Bacteroidia; order Cytophagales; family UBA9547; genus UBA9547. The sequence continues at coordinate 250 of JAYVIX010000365.1, read as the reverse complement.
ATATTTTTTTCGCAAGCTTATTAAGCGATTCGCCATTCACAATTCGTGAACGGACATCTGTCAAAAAGCCCTCATCTTTTTTGGGATATTTCTTAAAAAGATATTCAGCTACAGTTGCCCCGAGAATAGAATCACCTAAAAACTCAAGACGTTCATATGAATCCTCTTTATCTAGTCCTTGACTAGATAAAACCGAAGGATGTCTGAACGCTTGTTCATAAAGCGTGAAATTACGAGGCCACAGACCAGT
>JAYVIX010000364.1:0-9030 GCA_043769845.1 Cytophagales bacterium | reverse complement strand
GGAAAGACCAAACCATTTGTATCGGAACTTCTACCATTATTTCGGCACTAAGTGCTCCTAATCTAGTGCAGTACACTTGGAATAAACTTCCTGCAGGTGCAAGCAACGACAGTCTTGTACTAAATACAAGTAGTTTGGCTGTAAATGCATCTTATAAACTGAGCGTAAAAGACGCTAAAGGCTGTAAAAATACGGATACCATGACGGTTAATGTAATCAATCAGCCCAAGTTGGCCTATTCGACACCATTTTGTGTAGGTGATATTACGCTGAAACCTACTACCATGCCAGTGGATACTAGCGATGGAATATTCCAGTGGTACAAAGATGGAGTGATATTAGTAGGACAAAACAGATCAGCCATTGTTCCAGCCAGTGACGGAACGTTCAAAAACGTGTTTGCGATCTCAAATTGTGCTGTTTCTGCCGAAACGAAAGTCAATCCATTGCCAGTGTTAGATGGTGTGAATAGGATTTTGTGTCACGACCTTACAGGTTTTGATGTTACGATGTTGCCAGTTCAGCCGAGTAAAAGTATGTATACTTGGTCGTCAGCTAAATACAACGGTGGCAAGGCTAGCCCGATAGTAGGAAGTAAGGAAACAATCAAAACAAGTATCGCAAAAGATACTATTGTGTACTATGCAACCGTGCGCGATTCGGTCAATTGTAGTACTACCGATAGTATCATTGTATTCCCAGTTCCAGCACCTGATTTTGTAAAAGTGATAGACACCACATTGTGCGCTGGTGTAGTTTTAGAATTAGACGCTACTCCTAAAAACATCAATAGCGATAGAATTACATATTTGTGGACTCCAGGTGGCGAAACTTCTGCTAAAAAGGTAAGTGTTCCTTCTGGAATTCTGAAATCAGATACTTCTAATTACATCATTCAGTTTACACTTGGCGAATGCGTGGTGCCTGATACTGCCACAATTATTACCAATCCTAATCCTCATCCACAATTTCCAGATGTGCGCTCGTATTGCAGCGATAATGAAGAAGATGCTAATAATCAGGTTGTTGTACTAGATGCGGGAAGTTCAGGTAAGATTAAATGGAATACAGGAGATACCACTCGTACTATTACAGTGACGAAGGAAGGATTCTATAAAGTGGAAGTGGTAAACAAATTCAAATGCAAAGGCTCTGATAGCTTGACAGTGATTGAAAAATGTAAGCCGCGCGTGTTTGTTCCTACAGCGTTTACTCCAAATGGAGATGGGAAAAACGATGTATTTAGGATATTTGGTAACAAGTTTGTTAAAAACTTGAAACTGATCGTATTCAACCGTTGGGGCGAAATTATCTTCTTTATTGAAGACGTAAATGGAGACCAAGCATTTGATTCGCAAGACAAAGAGTATTCGTGGGATGGGGAATATAGAGGAGCAGCAATGCCTATTGGGCCATATCCATTTATTCTGACTTATGAAGGCAAAGAAGAAGAATTCAAAGGCCCTTACAAACTTCCTGGTAGTTTGTCACTCATTCGATAATGAAGAATAGTTTATAAAGAGAGAAGGCTCATAATCAAACGATTATGAGCCTTCTCTCTTTATAAAGAAATAATTTACATGAAAGACTTTTGCAGTAATTTAGTCGAACAAAACCCTTTACGAAACGCAATAGCACATCGAGAACAAGTCGAAATAACTATGTTCTGGTATTTCGTCAAACACGTATCCAAATTGTAGTGTCGAGGGTCTTTGACCGAAATGGACGTTTGGGAAGTATTTTTTTAACAAAATAAAATTGCTCGATTTAGGATTGATTTCACCATAAATCGAAATAGGAGTGTTGTGATGCAAGCCGACTTCGTCTGCCACTAAGAAAAAATAATAGAGAAAATCTTCATCTGTTTTGAAAAAGAATTTATTGCAAAATTTTAGGCCTTCACCATCTTTGACAAGAATACTCATGTATTCGTAGCCAACGCATACAGTCATACTCGTTTTGTATTGGGAATTTTGTCTCAGCGCAGCTTCAATCAATGGCGATGTATGATGCATGAATTGCACGTTGCGCCCTGGATAAAATGATTTTGTCCAATCGTAATATCTAATCCCGAAAGCGAAAATATTGGCAATTCCAGATTGTTTGTGCAGATAATTGGTGACATAATTGATCTCAGATTCTACTTCGCAATTCAGTTGCAAATAGTTGATCGAATTTTCTTCCCGAAACAAACTGAGAGGAATGAGTGTAAACTTGTCGTTGGCGATACATACATGGATTGATTTCCAAAACCGCGCAGGCAAGTACGGATGATTTTCGACTATCTGAGATAGTTTTTCTGTAAAAAGCACCGAAGAGACTTCCACATTTGTAGTAAAAGATTCTAAAGCCAGACAACGGTTGGTTTCAGAGTCTATCACACAGAAATGTAACCTAATTGGTCCAGCCAATAGGAACAAGCGGTATTGAGCCAGATTTTCAGCCTCAAAACGGTCGTCTGTAATTTTCAGAACGGGCTCGATGTACGTTTTTTCCCTTATCAATTCGTGTTGCTTGGATTCGGAATTGTGCAAATGTAAATTTAAGGTATAATTTTTAGAAAACAGGAAATGCAGAGACTTTTGTCAGCAAGATTGGGAATTTATTGGTTGTTTTTAGATAATACAAGGATTATATGAATAAATTTACAGATTATATTAAACAATCAAATGGTAAATCCGATTCCATTCGAAATAAAAGAAATGAAGTCAAGTGGATTTATAAAGTTTGTTTTAGGAAAGGTGGACGCTTTTGTAAATGCCTCTTTTTCTGAGTGTTTTAAATATGATTTTAAAATTCAGAGCATCCAGCTTCATTTTTTGATAATTTTTCTGAAAAGAGTGGGTATTAATTCGAAAATACCCATTAATTTGTATCGTTAATTAAAAAATAAGGCAGCATTTACCAACATAACCCTAAATCTTAATGGCAAAATCAAAATTGGAGTACATTTGGCTTGACGGATACAAGCCTACTCAAAGTCTTCGTTCGAAAACTAAAATTGAAGACAATTTCAGTGGTAAATTAGAGGACTGCGGTATGTGGTCTTTTGATGGTTCGTCTACAGAACAAGCTCCAGGAGGATCATCCGATTGTTTGTTGAAACCAGTTTACATTATTGTAGATCCACAAAGAAAAAATGGATACTTGGTAATGTGTGAAGTGTTGAATTCGGATGGTACGCCACACGAATCTAATGGTCGAGCAATGATTGATGATGATGATAATGATTTCTGGTTTGGTTTCGAACAGGAATATTTCTTGTGGGATACTACTTACCAAAAACCAGTAGGATTTCCATCAGGTGGTTTCCCTGGCCCACAAGGTCCATACTATTGCTCAGTAGGTGCACAAAACGCATTCAGAAGAGACATCGTAGAAGAACATATGGATGCTTGTTTGGAAGCTGGTATCAACTTCGAAGGTATCAATGCTGAAGTTGCTGCTGGTCAGTGGGAATTCCAAATTTTCTCTAAAGGTGCAAAACAAGCTGGTGATGAAATATGGTTGGCTCGTTACTTATTAGAAAGAATTGGTGAAAAATACGGTGTTTCAGTAAACTACCATTGTAAGCCACTTGGTGCACTAGATTGGAATGGTTCAGGTATGCATGCTAACTTCTCAAATACAGCTCTACGTACTTCTGGTAAAAAAGAAGTGTTTGAAGCGATTTGCGAGTCTTTCCGTCCATATGTGAAAGAACATATCGAAGTGTATGGTGCTGATAACCACCTTCGTTTGACTGGTAAGCATGAAACTGCTTCTATTCATGATTTCAAATGGGGAGTTTCTGACCGCGGTGCTTCTATCCGTATTCCAATTCAAGCAGTACAAAAAGGCTGGAAAGGTTGGTTGGAAGATCGTAGGCCAAACTCGGCTGCAGATCCATACAAAGTAGCAGCTCGTATTATCAAGACAGTGAAAATGGCTAAATACTAGTTTAGTATTTGGTTTATAAAAAAAGGGAAGATGAAAGTCTTCCCTTTTTTGTTTAGCCCATTTGTGTCAAGAAAAAGCTAATTTAATAGGAACAATTTTTTTACGACCATTTCCATAATTTAACTATTGGTATTTTTCGGCTAGTTTGGCTGGGGCTACAGTGCAATATGACGTAGTAATGGCATCCAAAAACATCTCCTCAGGCGCTTTTTCAAGATCGACCAACGTCCACCCTTGCTTTCCCCACTTATTTGGAACAGGATAAATAATTTCTTTGTCAAAAGACGTAAAAACCGATTGATCTACTTCATTGAATTTCAAGCAGACTCTGTTTTCTTTTTCATTCAGCGTGGCAAAAATCTTCTTTTTTACCTTGAATGCGATGTTTTCGAAATGAGAATGTTCCTCCGCTTGCTCAAACGAAAGTGCTAAGGTTGGGACGGTCTCTATTGCTATCATCATTTCATATGTTAAACGATATGGAAGTACTTATCTTCGAAACCTCTTTTATTTCGCGTCTAGTTCGATGTTTCTGAATAGTTCGGCATGTTGTTTCCTGAAAATGTTTTGCATGGCCGATATTACTGGGAGTGGCGATGTAAACTGTATACTTTCTTCAACAATTGTATCGTCATGATCTGTTTTCAGGACAAACCTCATTTCAATTTTAGTTAATTTCATTACGATAGCTCGAATTACAACCATTTTTTCATCCTCATACTTTTCAATGGTGACAGGATAGGTAAATGAAAATGGAATAAAACCAAATTTCAATGTCTCGTGAACTAAATAACTGTTCTTACCGGTCTTGTCGATTTGAGAAATAACGGGATGAACTGAAACGAACTTTTGCATATCAGTTAGATAGTCAAAAATGATGTCCGATTTTGTTTTAAGTCTAAACGAAAATTCCATGGTCAATTATAAGGTTATTTCTGGTGTTGTCATAATAGCTTGTTTTAATAGAACCGTATTCAGGACGACAAATCTTAGGTACTTACTGATTCCTTCACTCGACACCGCCCCAATTTCCTCGAGCTCGACTGCTTTCGTTTCGTGATCGAGCCTTTTTGTCTCTCGGTCGAGTATCAAACGCTCGTGCAGTACTGATTCATACCCGACCACTTATCTAAAAGTGTCGTCCGAGAGTGATTGCTGGTCAAGACCGAGTAAAATTCACTCTTGATTGAGTAAATTATACTTGTGCTTGAGTGAATGAGATAATCGTCCTCTCTGAAACACTCATGCGGTTCACTCCGATACTCGGGCTTGATACTTTTTATCTATTCGTGTTCTCTTCGACACTAGTGCGGTTCTATTTTGATGAATAGCACTAGTGCCGCCACAAAGAATGCTACAAACTCCTAATATGTGTGAATATTACAACTTATCAACATTAGTCTATAACATTTAGTTGGTGTAAGGCTGCCATCTTTGTTGTATGATTTGAACAATCACAATAACACAATTACCATGGAAAAGTATTCAAAAGTTGCCGCATCAAAAGAAGAAGCGTTAAACACGAAAATAAGTAAAATAGAACTAGAGATAGAACCCGCATTGTACGAAGATGCTCCTCAAAAGGAAAACACAAAGTACGATTCACTAAAACAGCTAGTTAGAAAGTATCCAAAAAACTGGGCTAGGGAGGAAATAAACCAAGAAGAAAGTTTTTCAGGAAGAATATTGGAGAAATTGTGACGAAATCAACTTCTGTAGCCTGTCTCCAAACTAGCTACAATCGCAATAAAAGTTCTGTCGGGGGACAGACCACCCCAACTGTTCCAAGTTTACAAAAACGTTGCTCTGTTTCAAGTTTAGCGATAGCGTAACTTGGAACTAACATTATGTCAGTTTTCAACTGACGCATTTAAATCTAAACTAATACAAAAACATAATATCCAGCAGTCCCTTCTAAAAAGGATAAATTAAGCGTAAGTTGGAAACTTACAATATCGAAGTTCCAAGTTACGCTGCGCTAAACTTGAAACAGAGCTAGGAGAGGAGCTAGGAGAGGATGAACGAATTGGTTCCTAGACTGTCTTCGTTTTTGAAACGTCACCAACGGTCGCAGACCTTGAACGTTCCCTGCTCCCAACAAATTATGCATTGGCGGAGAAGATGTTTATGCATTGGAGAACAAGAAGATTATGCATTGGAAAACAAATTGTTTATGCATTGGTGGAGAAGAAAATTATGCAGCATAATCAGACTGATTGTGGTGCATAGTTTTTTTAGTTAACCTGTTTTTCCTATTTTAAAGAGCCGAGATCCCCAGCTGAGCGTCCGATTGTGCCTTTCATAGAACGAGGTTTACATGCCAGTTTAGCGTTCGATATTACAAATCATACAGCGGGATTGAATCTCAGTACGAATCCCTAAAAATCAGCCTTTTCCGAATGGTTCTATCACCATCGGTTACTAACACAAAAAAAACACCCAAATACTGATTGGATAGTGACAAACTATTCCATGAATTACCGAGGCTATTCCATTCTTGGACTTTTCTCCCCTCCGAGTTATACAACTCTACGTGTGTAATAGAATTGGAATGTGCTATTTCAATAGTATGCAAATGGGTATTGACCCACAGGCGTATTTCTCCTTGTATCTTTTCGTCAGAAAACAAACTAGTTATTAGCTTATCTCCCCATTCTATGCTGCCTTTTTTGTAGTATAAACCAATTCTTCGGTCTTTTGACCATAGATCCAACTTTCACTAGAATAGACCTTACCAATGCCTTCTCCATATTTTTCAGTATAATAAGTTGGTTCATTGTAGTCTGGTATATTCTCATGATAAGACAATTTTGATATGGTGAGACCTCCATACCCTATTTCTTGTGTAGTGGTGTAAACATACTTTTCATCAAGTGCTTGTAGGTTCACCACCGAATTGGACAAATCAATAGTATCGATTGTGAAGTTAAAAGTACTTTCAATCCTATTGCTTACACGATGAATCGAATACACAAGACTATTGCCACTTTCGATTTTTGCCGTGACTATATCAATATAGTTTGAAGCTAAATAAGTTGAGCGAATCCAAGTGCCCTTTTTATAATGAAACTCATCTCCCACACTAAAATTGTACACTGCTGAATTTGACAGCATTTGTGAATATGCACTTTGCGATAGACAGACATTCAACAATAATAAAAAAGTTAAAGGTATGTTTTTCATTTCGAAGCAGTTGAAGCAATTCTACATTGTGTTATTATGCCAATATTTGCCATGTGGTTGTAGATAATTTTTTATCAAAAAAAAGGGCACCAAATGGTAGTTGATTTGTGCAAATATCAGCCTGCAGTATTAACTGGTTGTTAAGCCAGTGTTGCAATTACTATAAAATGAGGTTTTTACAAATCAAGTAACAATTTTAAAAAGCAGTAATCGGTATCTATTAATTACATTTCAAAAAATATTATAAAATAATTCATAAATAGATTTCAAACAAAATACTATCTATAATCATTCCAAATAATTGTAAAATATTAATCATACGAACGATTTCTTTACAATTCATTACCAAATTCTAAACATCTTGTTCATCATGAGGAAATGTTATAGACAGACTTTTGTAGAAACAAAAATCTACTTAAACGATGAAAAAGATTTACACAAGCGTTGCGGTACTTTGTGCAGCATTGGCAAGTCAGGCGCAAATTGCGTTTCCTGTTAAAATTGAACCAGATTGGACTGCAAAGACCAATTGGATGCCGAAAAGCCCATTGAAAGACCAAGTCATTTTTGTAGGCGGTGTAGATAGCGTACAATCTACTGCTACTTATGGCAACCCTGCAGGTACGGCTTTGGCCAAACAATGGCACGATTATATTGGCTTTGTGAAAGACAATGGCACTAACGATTTGGGTTGGGCAGTTGTAAACCACGAAATGACTACAGCCAATAACAAACTAGGCGATGGTGGAGGAATGACCATGTTCAAACTGAAAAAGAACACTGCGGCTGATACCTTAGAAATCGTCAAACAAACATTGGCTGATGGAAGAACTGGGAAATTCTTCAACGTAGATTTTGCAAACACGGTAGGCGAAACGGGTATGAACTGTGGCGGTATCACGAAAGATGGTCGTATGTGGACCGCTGAAGAGTGGATGCAATCGAGCAACAAAGCGATCTTTGCAAATGGAACAGGATATACTGATACGACCGATTTCGTGATTGGTACTACTACTCCAGCTGGTTTTCCAGGATTGAATGGCAAAACCTTGAAACGCTACCAAAACTTAAATTGGATGGTAGAAATAGACCCGAAACAAGCGAAAGGAATCAGAAAACAGTACAACTGGGGACGTGCTGGTTGGGAAGGTGGTGTAGTATTAGACGACCACAAAACAGTGTTCTTGTTCGAAGACGGTTCACCTGGTATTTTGGGTAAATTTGTGGCAACTACTGCCAATGATTTCACAACTGGACAAATGTATGTCTACAAGCACGATGCTCCTGCCAAATGGATTGCAATAGAAAACAACCTTGATACATTGGCCATGTTAAACCCAGTTGCGATAAAAAGAGGAGCAACTATGTTCAACCGTCTTGAGTGGGGACAAAGACACGGCAACAAAATCTATATCTGCGAAACAGGTCGTGATGCCTTCTCTTACAACACTGGTAATTCAAGAAATGGTGTCGTTTCTCCTACTTTGGTAGATGGTTACAAAAACTATTTCAAAGCGAAAAACGGAATTGCATTTGCAGGAACTGATATGGCTGCTGCCGACTCGGTTAGAAATGGCAAATTCCCAGACTATTATGGTCGTGTGATCGAGTTTGATCTAGCTACAGAAATGGTACGTTCGTACATCGAAGGTGGCCCTCTAGCTACAGCCGCTACTTCTGCCGCAGTTGGAAACTATCCTGCCATTCATCTTTCAAATCCTGATGGAATTGATTTCATGACAGTGAAAGGAAAAACGTATATGATGATCCAAGAAGATTTGAACCAAACAAACTGGAATCGTATGCCTGCTGGTATCACGGCAACAAACTGTGAAACATACCTTTTAGACATGGATATCGTAAATCCAACCTATGCCGATTTGATCAGAATCACCGCTTGTGCGCCAG
>JAYVIX010000363.1:0-2485 GCA_043769845.1 Cytophagales bacterium | reverse complement strand
AGAAGCTGAAAAATAGCCACATCGAAAACTTAGAGAAAATTGCAAATCTAAAAGCAGAAGAAGCCAAAGAGCAATTAGTAGAAATTCTTAAAAACGAGGCACAAACAAAAGCTTCTTCTTACATCAAAGACATGATGGAAGAGGCGAAACTAACGGCCACAAAAGAATCGAAAATGATTCTTTTACAAACGCTACAACGTACCGCTTCTGAGGTCGCAATTGAAAACTGCGTATCTGTTTTCAATATCGAAAGTGACGATATCAAAGGAAAAATCATCGGTCGTGAAGGACGAAACATTCGTGCGCTCGAAGCAGCTACAGGTGTGGAAGTGATCGTAGACGACACCCCAGAAACCATCATCATATCTGGCTTCGATCCTGTAAGGAGAGAAATTGCCAGACTTTCGTTACATCGTTTAGTACAAGATGGTAGAATTCACCCTGCCCGTATAGAAGAAGTAGTGGCAAAGACAACCAAAAACATCGAAGACGAAATTGTCGAAATTGGAGAAAAAACCTGTATCGACTTAGGCATACATGGTTTGCATCCTGAACTAATTAAAATGGTGGGCCGAATGAGATTCCGTTCTTCATATGGCCAAAACCTTTTGCAACATTCAAGAGAAGTTGCAAAACTTTGCTCTACCCTTGCTGCCGAACTTGGCCTAAATGCCAAAATGGCTAAGCGTGCTGGACTTTTGCATGATATTGGTAAAGTATATCCAGAAGAGATAGAAAAGCCACATGCGATCGTTGGTATGGAAATGGCGATGAAATACAAAGAGCATCCAGAAATTTGCAATGCTATAGGAGCTCACCATGACGAGATCGAAATGACCTCTATCATCTCTCCTATTATTCAGATTTGCGACTCAGTATCAGGCTCTAGGCCAGGTGCACGCAGAGAAGTGATGGAAGCATATATGAAACGTCTTCATGAACTAGAAGATTTGGCATTAAACTTTGACGGTGTCAACAAATGCTACGCCATCCAAGCGGGTCGCGAACTACGCGTTTTGGTAGATTCAGAAAGAGTAGACGACAAAATAGCGGATCAACTATCGTACGACATTGCTCAAAAAATCGAAAAAGACATGCAATATCCAGGTCAAATAAAAGTGACCGTAATACGCGAAATGAGAGCTGTCAGCTACGCAAAATAAAAGTACTTCAGTCTCCTACGACCTAAAGAACAGATTCAATAAAAAAGTCCCAATCACAGAATTGATTGGGACTTTTTTTTATTGAATCTGTTCTTCATGGCAAATAGCGTCCTGAATAGCTGATTTGCAGTATGTTTTCAAGACAAACACACATCTACTTGCGCCTATAAAACCCTTTATCGTTTGGACGAAAGCTACCGTGATATTCATGGTTGCGTTCGCTATCGAACCATTGTTAATGCTGGATTTATCGATCATTTGTATCTGGCAACTGGCGACAATGATGGTGGCGATACCAAAAGTAACGGCATTATGAAATCGACCGATGGCGGAGTCACTTGGGCTGAAATTGGACTCCCAACCAAAACAGGCAGATTAGTCGTGTATTGATCAATCCTTCCAACCCACAAATTGTGATGTGCTTTGGCTCGGACTTGAAGAACAAACTAGGCAACAATAATGGGTTATCCGAAAAACGAAAGTGGAAGTTTATTGATGAGTTTTTGAAGGCATAAGGTTCTCTAAAATATCAAAGGAAACCAATTTGGCTTCCCTTGATTGACATTTTGTCGAACATCAAACCTAACCCTAATCGAGATTCTCTCCAGCAGGGCTCGCCCCTGTTTCGGTTGATATTACAAATTTCAACATAAATTCAAAAGCCCAAGAAAATGTAAAAAATAACAGCCTAATAAATGTCCATTACGAAGCATCGTCATTCTTGTGATAGATTGGCCGCAAGTTCAAATCCGATTTCAAACACCGAAAACTGGCCTCTATTTCCCTGATCGTGTTGTAGCATCGCCAGATTTGCTCCTCGTTTTCCATTTCCAAACTGGTACGCAAAAAATAAAACCCTTCTTTTTTTGTCTCCTTTTTTTGCACTCTCGCCAAGTCAGTTTAGTGACGATATCCTTTTCATTCGACTCATATTCAATTACATAGTTCTTCTGAATGCTTGGGTACTTTTGTTTTGCACGACCAATCCTCTCGGCAATTTTGGCCTTGGTCTTGATCCCCGATTTCTTTTCAATACTACTTACTATTTTTCCAGCTCAATTACAAAACGAAGCCTAAACTACTCATTCATAGACTGTTCCTTTAGTACTTTTTCACCTTGAGGTAATCGGTACTATTGTCCACTTTGACCTTGACGAGATGAATTTTCTGTGCTTTTTGGTCGAGTTACACATAAACATCAAAATTTTCAGCCTTAATAGCCTCTAGGTTTTTCCTTGGTTGCAATGTCAGCATCTATCATCACGAGTGCTCTTTTTGAAACATCCGAAGAAGATGTTCGCAGCTTTTTGATTGTCCAGACC
>JAYVIX010000362.1:0-2107 GCA_043769845.1 Cytophagales bacterium | reverse complement strand
CCATCGCCTATGGCGCAGATGTGCCGAAGTGAAGACGAAATGCCAAAACTTTTATTTCCCAAAAGCAATAACAAAGGAACGGTAAGTCCAATAAGAGTGCCACCAAACCACCAAGGCCAAGGTTGCGAAATGAATTCTAACATGTTAGTAATGAGTATTTAGTATCAAGTAGTAAGACTTTTTACTACTTATTTTGCCGTTGTTGGTCTTTTGACCAACAACTCACTTTAATAATTTGGAAGAAAGACCAGACCATCCGCCTCCATTATAGGCTTCGTAACCGGCACTTTTCAACACACCAACTGCCGAAGAACTACGCATGCCAGAAGCACAACAAGTAATTACTGGTTTGTCTTTTTTCAACGTTTTCAGATAACTATTCAGTTCGTTTAGCGGCACATTAATTGAGCCTTTTAAGTGTCCACTCGCATATTCGCTTTTCGAACGTACATCCAAAATCACCGCACCATCTTTTACCAATTGTGCAAAATCTGTACTTGTACCTCCGAATAATTTTTTGATTGTATCTAACATGGCTTTAAATATTTAATAGTTAATAATTGATAAATAATAGTTTTATATTCAATTGATAATCAAACTTCTTAAAATCCAACACTTAGTTTTGAAAGAAAAGTTCTTTGGCCAAAATGAAGAGGCCCATGAATAAGGTGAACCAACCAAAACCTGGTTTCAGTTTTTCATTTGGAATGTATTTGGTCAGAAAACTACCGACCAAAATCCCCATCACGGCCAAGCTTGCGAAGGTGAATAGAAAAGGCCAATTGACATGTTCATGAATATGTGGGTCGCTCAAGAAACCAACCAACGAATTCATGGTGATGATGGCGAGCGAGGTGCCGATGGCTTTTTTCATAGGCAAATAGGCCATAAAAACCAATGCAGGAATGATGAGAAAACCGCCACCTGCACCGATCAGGCCAGTGACACTCCCGATCAGCACACCTCTGAACAAAATGCCTACATAATTATAGTTCACTTTCATTTTCTCCTGACACTCGATGCATTCCTTGCGGTTGATCATCGAATAGGAGGCAGCAATCATCATGAGTGAAAACAAGAGCAACATGCCCAGCGATTTGGTGAGATGCACTGAACCGATGTGTATGATGTCGTGTGGAATAAGTGGCAAAACCAAATTGCGGGCGATAAATACCGAAACGATCGAAGCTGAACCAAATACCAGAACGGTTTTCCAGTCAATATTTCCTTGGCGCACATGGCTGACAGAACCTACCGCGCTGGCCGTACCGACTATAAAAAGCGAATAAGTGGTGGCGATAACAGGGTTTTGGTCAAACAAATAAACTAAGATCGGGACGGTGAGAATAGAGCCGCCCCCGCCTATCAATCCCAAGGATAGCCCCATCAGAACGGCACTTCCAAACCCTATGACCATCATCCAATCCATTTGCTGTTTTTAATGATCCAAAGGTCGGTCAGGCGGATTTGGCATTCAGTGACATTCGTTACACAAGCACAATTTTATTTCTGCCCAATTTTATTCCTCCTTCAGTTTCTAATTGTTTCAAAAGACGCGAAACAACCACCCGAGCAGTACCGAGGTCGTTAGCGATTTGCTCGTGAGTGATTTGGAGTTCTTTGGTTTGAAGAACTTGTGATTTTTTATGCAAATAATCCAACAACCGTTGGTCTACTTTTTTGAAAGCAATGGCATTTATCACTTCCAAAAGTTCTTCGAAACGTTGATGATAAAGCCCAAAAATAAATTCATTCCATTCAGACGATTCTTTTGACATGGCCATTGCTTTGGCGATTGGCAACATCAAGATCTCCGATTTTTCTTCTGCTACAGCCTTTATCTGGCTCGAACCATTGCACGTACCGGCCAAAAAGGACATAATACAACTTTCGCCTGGCATGATGTAATAAAGCAAAATTTCGCGTCCATCTTCGTCATTTCGCATCACCTTCACCGATCCAGTCAGCAAAATAGGTACTGAACGAATAAGTGAACCATAATCCAAAATCACTTGATCGGGTTCGAATGTTTTTGTTGTTCCTTCGGAAAGTAGTTTTTCGATCATTATAGTAGTAAGTAGACAAACTAATAAAACAGAAAAAAGAA
>JAYVIX010000361.1:0-2327 GCA_043769845.1 Cytophagales bacterium | reverse complement strand
CATCGCCCGAAATCATTGCGGTGATGAACAAGGTGAAATATCCTTATAACATCAATATCTTGACACAACAAGTGGCCGCAAAAGCCTTGCAAAAAGTAGCGTCTAAAGAAAAAATGGTGGCAAGGATTTTAAAAGAAAGAGAAAGTCTGATAAGCCATTTGAAAGAAGCAAAATATGTAGAAAAAATTTACCCAACAGATGCCAATTTTGTATTGGTAAAAACATCAAAAGGCAAACTGATTTACGACAGCTTAGTAAAGAAAGGAATAATCGTACGCGATCGTTCGAAAGTGATTTTGTGCGACAACTGCCTGCGCATCACCGTGGGAACAGATGTCGAAAACATGGCTTTACTGAGAGCATGGAGCGAACTAAGCCTTTAATAAAATAAAATCCATAAAAAAGCCGAGAATCATTTGTATGATTCTCGGCTTTTTTTATGGATTTTAAAGCAGTCTATTTTCTTTTTTCACCGTGATTGTGACCTTCATGTGCATTTTTCCCTTTCTCCTTTCGATCTTCTTTGTGTTCGTCCTTCATTGCTTGCAATCTAGTGTATTGCTCAGGCGTAAGTATGGCTTTCATTTCTTCGTCAACACCAGCTTTTAGTTCTTTTCTGTCGCCTTTCAACTCTTTTTTATCGGCACCATTCGCTCTTTTTGCCCTCAAAGTGTCCATTTCAGATTGTCTTTTTAGTAACAATACTTTTACTTTTGTAGCTTGATCAGGCGATAGGGCTAGCGAATCAGTCAGTCTTTTTGCTTGACGTTCTATTTTTTCCTGAGGGGATTTTTTGTCTTGCATTTTGCCGCGTTTTTGGCCGAATGCAGTAATTGAAAGAATGCAGGCCGAAACCAAGATGATCCACTTTTTCATGTCGTACAATTGATTTAAAATTTGATACTAAAGTAAGCTTTAAAATGGCTGTCGCAATAAAAATCTAATAAATGAATAATATTTTAAATAAATAAAATTAATAATCATGTACAATATATGGACTATTTTTTCATTAGATATTCCACTTTCTTTTTGTGCAACAATTCTTATAACTACTATAAAAAGTTTCTTCTTTTTAAGATATTGCTTACTTAAATAAACTTTAAACCCTTTTTAATCGTGAAAAACAAAATTTAAAAATTATCAGTATTGTTTTGGGTGTGATTGCCTTGGGCATTGCAGGCCTTTTGACGTATATAAAAACAGCATTACCCAATATAAGACCTGCAATTGAACTGAAAGTAGAAGGTACTCAAGAGCAAATTGCTCGTGGAAAATACTTGGCACATTCGGTAAGGATTGCCATTCGAGGCGTGATTGGTCGAAGTATTCTGAACCATTAGTTGAAGGAACGCTTGGGAAAGGGGGCGAGATTTTCGACCAAAAAGTAGGCTTGCGAGGTGCGTTTTACTCTAATAATATCACCCCAGAAGGAATCAGTCGATATACTGATGATGAACTTTTGCGCGCCATTACTAGTGGTGTGGCCAAAGAAGGCAAACCGATTTTTCCGATCATGCCACATCCCAATTATGGCAAAACCGATTTGGAAGACATGAAATCAATCATCGCCTACATTCGCACTTTGGCACCAATCAAAAATGACGTTCCTGAATCGAAAGCTGATTTTCCTATGAATTTTATTCTGGATACAATTCCTCAAAAACCAGCTTTTGTCCAAAAATCTGACACTACTGATGCATTGGCGTACGGTTGGTTCCTTTTTCGGCTGGGGTATGACATTCGCCACACGAAGCCATCGTTACCAGATATGAAATTGCCAGGAATGGATTTTGCGGTAGGATTTAGTTTCTAAATGCCCGGAGGAACATTTGTTGCCCCTAACATCACTCCTAGTCCGTCTACTGGAATTGGCAATTGGACTAAAGAACAATTTATAGCAAAGTTTAAATCTTATTCAGACCCATCGGCATTGCAGTCGGTAGGTGAAAAAGATTCCAATACCATCATGCCATGGTCGATGTATGGACAAATGACCGAAAACGATCTTGGGGCTATTTATGCTTATTTGAAAACGGTTTTGCCAGTAGAAAACAAAATAATTCGCTGGACGAAAAACTAATAAGTTACGGCTAAAAGTTTCAAAACCTTGCTAATAAAAATATAGCAATAAATTTAATATCATGTCAGTTTTAGAGTTTACACATTGTAGGATATTACCGACATGATATTTTCGAATTTCAACATACTTCTTCTCTCAAAAACCGATTGATCTCAAATTGACAATTTTGCTCCCGTTTAATCAGTTTAAACATTGGTTGTTTCAGCACAAAAAAATGAACATTGTTTCTTGTCTGTTTTTTCTAATA
>JAYVIX010000360.1:0-58842 GCA_043769845.1 Cytophagales bacterium | reverse complement strand
GAAAGACCAAAATGCTTCGGACATGGCTTGTTCTTTGGACAATCCTGAAGCTTGCGAGGCTTGCGGCAGCTAGTAGTTTTTCTAATCAAAGGCTTAAAGATCCTAATCAAGAAATTGATTAGGATCTTTTTTGTGAAGAACTGATGGATAAATTTGAATTTTCGTCATAAACTAAAAGAACAACGTGAAATTCCCTCTCAAATTAAACGGAGTTCCAGGCGAAAAGTGGATTTCGTTCACTGCCTCAGCTTCTCCTTTCAACCTCGATTCTGTGGCAAATTGTGCTTCTTTCCACTTTTCGTCAAAGAGGTTTTCAATCATCATCCCTATTTGGTACTTGCTTTTGTGGTTATAAGATAGCACAGCATCGGTCACAAAATAGCCTTTGGCAATGATCGAATTGTCTTCAATTGCTGGCCTGTTGCCCAAGTAACGGTAACGAAGACTTCCTGTGATTCCGTTTTTAGACTTCACATTGATGCCCGCAATACTGGTAACAGGTGGCGCAAGTGGCACATAATTGACACCTTCGGGTTCATCCAAGAATCGTGGTTGGGCTACGTTTACGTCTCCGTCCAAAAACATCCAATCGAACACTTGTAATCGTGCGCTCACATCGATACCGATACGTCTTGTTTTTCCGCTTGGCTCAAATACACCTTCATCGCCAACATAGACCAGTTCCGATTCCAAATCCATTGCCCAAAGAGCCGCATTCACAAACAATCGCTTGGCGATTCTTACATTCGTACCCACATCGCCACTTATCGCTCTCGCTAAAATGATTCCTTGGTTAAGCACGGCCACGCGGCTATCGTTGCTGTGAAAACCCGAACCGGCACTCACATAAAACTGAAGATTGCTGGTAGGTGTGTAGCGCAGGTTCAGCTTGGGATTTACGATACTGCGTGTACTGGTCGATTTGTCATTGACGGTATCGGTCAGTTGATTGCGATAGGCAAAATGGAAATTGTCGAAACGAACACCAAGGTTCAAGCTCAGTTTGTGCGAGAAAGAAATCGTCTCATCCAAATAAGCACTAAAATTGGTTTCGTGCAGGTCGCCTTTTTTGATATCGTCACCTACCGTTCTGTTTTCCTGATGAGCCAGTCCAATCAATCCCACTTGGTCGTCTCGTAAACCAACGCCAGCAGTCGATTTCAATCTCACGTTACCCAAATCGTGTTCCTTTATAAAAGAACCGTTGTAACCAAAGACATTTCGATCGTCATATTGGTAGATTCCGTCCCCATTTACCGTGTCGCCATTGAAAAACGTAAAGTTAGAATACAGGTTGAATTTGTACTTCACGTAATAGATGTTGCTTTGAATCACTGCATCATTGTCTAGCTTCTTGGTCAAACCCAAGTTGGCGTTGAATCGAGACGTATTTCCTCCTTCCGAAGGATCAATCGCCCCATATCGTGAAATGAGCCCACTATTCACGGCCCTGTCTGGCACTTGACCAGAAGCATCCCATCTACTACTAAAGTTTGAAAGTGAGAAGGTAACATTGGTCGTGCTATTCAGTTGACCAGCATATTTGCCAAACAAATTGACCCTGCTAAAATCCTGCGGACGCTGAAAATAACTGCTGCTATAGAAATATTCAGCCGCCACATAGGCATTGTGCCTTTTGTCTGAAGTATCTGTTTTGTTCAGTAGGTTTACCATCGTCACGCCACGGTAGGTGTTGTAGCTCCCAAACTCGGTTTTGACGAAATTCTGGGGCAAATAATTTTTCGTCTGAAACTGTACCGAACCTGCCGTATTCAAATTTCCTACTTTAGCATCATAAGGACCTTTGGCGAAATTCATTTTCTCGACCGTTTCAGGAATCACGAAATGTAAGTCGGCATAACCTTGCCCATGGGCGTGCGACACCATATTCACTGGCATATTATCGACCGAGATGGCCACATCTGTACCGTGATCGACATCAAAACCTCGTAAGAAGATTTGTTCTGCTTTTCCACCTCCTGCATGTTGGGCGATAAAAAGCCCAGGCACTAAACGAAGCAAATCTTGGGTAGTAAGATGTGGACGTAGTTTGAAGTCGATTGCACTAAGTGTGTTCAAACCCAAATCCTGAGACGAAGTGACGGTGATTTCAGACATGTTCACGGTCGATTCGTCCATGTAAATCGATTTTGAAATAATCTGGTTGTCTTCAATCGAAATAGTATCAGTCTTGGTGTGATAACCAATCAGTGAAATCTTGATCATATAATTTCCAGCAGCCAATCCTTTGAATTGAAACGAACCTTTTTGGTCGGATGTGGTCGTTTTGTTTTCACCAAGTAATTGAACAACAGCTCCGATAACAGGTTGATTAGATGCTTTTTCCAGCACTTTTACTTTTATAGTGCTATGTGCAAATAGATTTCCCCCGATACAAAGCAGTATCTTCAAGAAGTATAGGTTCTTCATGAGAATAGAATTAATGAGTTGATAAATTGAAGAATTGATGTGTTGATGATTTTATCAATTCATGAAATCATCAACTAAGCCTTATCAGGCGGAGGTGTGGGTGAAGAAGAGTGTAAATAATTAAAAAATGAAATACCGCTATTCAACATATTGCTCTTAAGATAGGAACTAAAAAAGAATCTTAGTTCGCCCATGTCTTGCACAAACAGGTTCGTTTTTAGCGACTTTTTCAAATCCAGCTTTTCGCTTTTGTCTTTTTGTGAAGAAGCATTGTGTTTGTCTTTTTTCGCTGAATGTACATGGTCTTCCAAACTGTGTTTGTGGTTTCCATAGCTAAAAAAAGACTGTCGCGAAACGTTGTGGTGATGAAAAGCATCTACCTCGTGCTGGTGGAAAGGATTGGGAATAGCGTGCAAAAATGCATGGGCCACCTCCAAAGTGTCTTTTAACGAAAGCGTAAAAATGCTTCCGATTATCAGAATACTGAGTAAATATTTCCTTTTGCGTTTTTGCATTCAGTCTTAATACACTTTCGGAAGAAAAAGATAATGAAATGCAAAAAAATAAGTACTCACACTTCTTTATTATAACGCCTGCCGTTGGTGGTAAGATTTACACCGTACATGCATTTTTTAGAAAACATCTTACATTGATTCATGACTTTTCACTTCAGCAATATATCCACCAACTGACAAAAACGACAGGCCCTTCTGCAAAATTGGCAAATGAATAGAGTAACTTGACGACTATTTAGCCACACATTTCAGAATAAAGCAAAAAAGCACACTATTCAAACATTGCTGTTATTTTTGAAAACTAGAATCGCTATTATCAGCAGTTTCATTTTCTACATTCATCATTTTAATTAAAACGCATTGCTGATCGTCATCACTTCGCCAGATAGAATAGAAAACGAAAGCGAACTAATCAATCAGCTTTTTGCCGAAGGCTTGGAAATTTTGCATTTGCGAAAACCTACTTGGATCAAACCGGCATATGAATCACTGCTAAAATCTATCCCTCCTGAACATAAACGCAAAGTCGTTTTGCATCAATTTCACGAGCTCGCTTCCAAATACAACATCAAAGGCTTGCATTTGAGAGAAGAAAACCGACTACAGATTTCGGTTACTGAATTGGTCGAACTCAAAAAAGAATTGAAGCGCAAAAATCTGACAATTAGTTCTTCTTTTCATTCCTCAGAAGAAATCGAGAGACACAAAAACGTGTTTGATTACGTATTTTTAAGTCCTGTTTTTGATAGTATTTCGAAGCCAGATTATCTTCGAAATGATGCATTAGGACGGATGAATGATAAATGGAAGTCAACAATCAAAACTGACATCATTGCTCTTGGCGGAATTGATGCTTCCAATATTTCCAAAACAAAAGAAATGGGGTTTAATGGAGCGGCCGTTTTGGGAGCTATTTGGAAAAAACCAGAAATGGCTTTAAAAACATTCAAACAGATTCGAACCAATTATTTGAAGTGACAAAAAATGCCCTTGTCTGAAGGTGTCCAGAAAGCGGTTTTCAAACCTGTCACTTTCAAGGCTTCGTTTGTCCAGCTATTGCAGGTGTAAAAAAGATGATAGCTGCCGTTTGCTTCATAAAACATATCGTTTGCTCCGTTGTAATGGCAACAGTTGATGGCCATCAATTTGCGGTCGGGCGTTTGTTGAAAGGACGCCAAAATGTGATTTAGCAAGGTTTGATATTGTGTTTTGGTCAGAAAAATACGTTTGGTCAGTTCGCCTTCTACAAGTTCATCCGTTTTTAGGGTTACATGCATGGCAGTGGGCGATGGCCAAAACATGGTATAAAGGGCGGTCGAAACTTTCAGATCGGCCCAAGTAGGTGTGTCGAGGTAAAAACCTTTATCGCCCCAACCAAGCGCCACGTATTTGATGGCTTTGGTTTCTTTGACAAAAATACTGGTATCGATTTTGGTACTCCAGTCAAAAAGTGAATCTTTCATTGGCAAAACCAAATCGGCATGAACTCCATTGGATTTGATAAAAATTTGAACGCCACTTTTGTGCTTTTCTGCATCGCTATTTGCTGGAATGATGCTGAGAAAATACGCCAAGGCAATATAAAAAATGAAAAATGCTATAATGCCAAGAACAATCGAAAAAATACGTTTGACTAATTTCATAGTAATATTAATTATTATTCATTTATTTTAAACCCTTCAGCACCTCTTTACTTCGCTTATTCCGATGAAAAGTAATCCCAAACCGATGTGCTTCGTCTCTTAAAAATTGTAACAACAGCAACGCTTGCGATTTTTTACTCAGATGAAGTGCAAACTCATCGCCTGGAAAATAGATTTCTTCCAAACGCTTGGCAATACTCACGATACTTACCTTTTCATAAATACCCAATTCTTTCAGTACATCGACCGCCATTCCTAGTTGTCCTTTTCCACCGTCAATGACGATAAGATTGGGCAAAGGTTGGTTTTCGTCCAAAAGGCGTCTGTATCTTCTGAAGACGACTTCTTTCATGGTATCAAAATCATTAGGACCTTCTACTGTTTTGACATTATAATGGCGATAATCTTTTTTGGACGGTTTCCCATTTTTGAAACATACCATGGCCGATACGGCATTGGTTCCGCCCAAGTTGGAATTGTCGAAACATTCGATGTGCAGTGGCAAGTCGGGCAGGCGAAGTTCTTGTTGGAGCAATTTCACGACACGCAGTTTTTCGTCCTCTTTGTCCAGCTTGTTCATCTCGCGATGGCGAATGTGCTCTTCCAGGTTCTTGAGCGACATATCGACCAGCTTTTTCTTGATGCCCAATTTGGGATTTGTGATCACGATTTTCTGGTCGAGAGAATAAGTAGTTTCGATATTGGTGACTACTTCAATTCTGCGATCGAGCGATTCTTTGGCCAGAATATCAAATAGTTGGTAGAAAAGCATGTCTTCGTCCGATTCTTCGAGCACATGTTTGATGCTGAAATTTTCGGAATAGCGAATATCGCCACCTACAATTTTCAGATAATTGATATCGACTTTTTCTTGTCTATTGATTAAAGTGATGACATGAAAATCTTCCTCACTGTTTGCATTGCTCACGATTGATTTGGACTGATAGTTGTCCATCAGATCCAGCTTTTTGCGCGACAATTCGGCTTTTTCAAAATCCAGCACTTCGGCATGGCGCGCCATTTCGTCTTGCAAAAAACGTTTGGCCGTTTGCAAATGGCCTTTCAGCAAATTTTCGGCTTCTTTGATACTTCCAGCATATTGTTCCGCAGTCTGATAACCTGTACAAGGTGCTTTGCAATTGCCGATATGATATTCGAGACAGACTTTGAATTTGCCAGCAGCGACTGTTTTTTCAGTCAGAACCAAGTCGCAAGTACGGATGTTGAATAACTTTTTAGAAAGCTCCAACATACTCACCATCAGCTTGCCGTTGGAATAAGGCCCATAATAACGGCCTTTAGATTTGTTCAGTCTTCGTGTCGAAAAGATCCGAGGAAATGGCTCGTTCGACACACATATATACGGATAAGTTTTGTCGTCCCGAAGAAGAATGTTGTATTTGGGCTGGTTGGTTTTGATGAAATTATTCTCAAGCAAAAAGGCTTCCCATTCAGAATTGACCACCGTAAACTTGATTTCAGCAATCTGGCTTACCATCGAAATGGTTTTGCGACTGTGAGTGGCTGTTTTTAGAAAATAAGACGAAACCCGTTTGCGCAAATCCTTCGCCTTGCCTACATAGATAAGCGTCCCTTCAGCATCGAAATATTGGTACACACCTGGTTGATGCGGAAGATTTCGGATCGTTTCGTCTAGATTCATGCGCTATTTCTTCACAATTTTAAATTCCACACGCCTGTTTTGTTGGCGGTTTGTTTCAGACTCGTTGGCCACCAAGGGTTTTGTTTCGCCATAGCCTTTGGCTTGCATTCGGTAGAATTCTACGCCTTTGATATATAGGTATTGCAAGACTTTATTTGCCCGATCGTACGACAGTTTTTGGTTGTCTTGATCCGAACCTATATCATCTGTATGTCCGCCAATTTCGATGTGGATCGAGTGATTTTTACGTAGCATTTCGGCCAAACGATCCATTTCGGGAAAGGAAGCCTCGGTGAGTTCGGTTTTGTTGCTTTCGAAAAATAGGTTATTGATCCGTACAATTTCTCCTACCTCGATTGGTACCAAATACAAGTCCTTTTCTATTTCTACATATTTTTCAATCTTCTGTAAATCAATGTGTTGGTTTACAGACATAAATCCTTCTTTCGAAGCCCTAAAACCATAGTTGCTTCCAGGAGGCAGCACTATTTTGTATTTTCCTGTTACCGCTTCGGCATTGGCTACGCCTTTGTCTTCGCCTTGTGGCAGAGTTTCGTAATGAATTTGAGCTTCCATTGGCGCATTTGTTTTCGAGTTCAGTACGCGACCTTTTACCATCACGACCGGGCTAGGTTGTAGTTCGAAAGGAAGTTTTACTCGAAAAATATCAGTCGCGCCAAACGAATTGGCCGAGGAAACATAATAGGCATGTTCGCCAGATGCAGGAATGGTGAAATAAAAATCAGACAATGCTGTGTTGAAGATTGGCCCTAGATTGACAGGTTCTGTCCAGTTTTTCCAAGAATTGTCGAGTCGCTTGCTCATATAGATATCGCCTTTTCCAAAACCTGGAAAACCTTCCGAAGTAAAATAAAGCGTGCTGAGATCGGAAGCCAAAAATGGCGTGTATTCGTCCGAACCACTATTGATTTTGTTGCCAAGATTGAGCGGTTGAGTCCAGTTGCCGTTTTTATCCTGAAAACAAACATAAATATCCTCACCTCCATACGTATCGTCTCTTGTGATGGCTAGAAGCAAGGTTTTGGCATCGTTTGCGAGATAAGCCGAAGTGTATTTTCCACGATTATTGTAGTTTCGGATGTTGATTTTTTCTGGAAAACCCCATTTGTTACCTGTTTTTCGAGCAATTGAAAGTCCACCACCGCCAGAGGAGCCGTCTTCATTATAGATATTGCCGAGCAGCATCGTTTGGCCGTCAGGCGTGATGGCGCAGATATAGTTGTTGCGATCGTTATTGATGGGTGTGCCAATGTTTTCGCCCAATTTGAATTGTCCCAAAGTATCGATGGTCGAATACCAAACGTCTTGGTTTTCGCCTCCTTTGTTTTGCGGACAATCGCGCGTAAAATACAGCACTTTATGGTCGGGACTGATCACAGGAGCCACTTCTTTGTAGATTGTGTTCACCCCAATGCCTACATTTTCGGCATCTGAACCGGCCATGTCCATCTCGATCAGGTTTATTTTGGGCTGAAAATCTTCCTCCGATTCGCTCATCCCAATGGCGTCTATTTGAGGCATTTCGTCAAAACCGCTCACTTCAAGGTATACAATAATAGAAGTAGTTTCGATAGACGATTTTCCTAAATCGATCCGAAAGATTCGGCTCGGCTCTTCCACTTTTGTTAATTTTAGTTTTTTTGCCAAATGCTCCTTTCCAAACTTGTCGATCAGTACGATTTTTGAAACCGCACCAGGCTGGAAGTTTTCGGCTACAATAATTTGCCGAGGCTTCATTGCTTTTCTGAATCCCAATTTGATATGCTGTGTTTTCGATTTCACGGCAGGTTCCCAGGCCGCATGTGATTTGCCACCTTGCGGAAACACACTTGGTGCGCCCATCACTTGACCTGCAGCGTTTTGCTTAGAACTAAGTTCCGAGCTCACTTCAAGCACTTTACTAGCCCATTGCACTTGTGCGCCACATGGACTTAGCAAAGCCACCCAAAGACCTAGAGAAACGATAAATGACTTCATTTTATATTTGTTGCCACGAAGTTATTAAAATTGACCTTACCAGCATTTTTCTAAATTTGTAGAAATACACTGTTTTTTAAACTTTTGAAACACTTTCGCTTTTTCGCTTGCCTCCTTTTTCTGCTGCCCAGCGCACTTGCTGCCCAGCAAAGCGATTTTGTGGTGCTTCGCAAAATATATCTGAGCGGAAACAAGAGAACCCACGATCGTATCATTCTGCGCGAATTGGATATATACGAAGGCGACACACTTTTTGCTGGAAAATCCGATTCGCTCCTTAAAAATAACCGAAATAGGATCTATAACACGAAATTATTTAATGAAGTAAATTTCATGTTTTTGCCAGATTCAGGGCATTACAAACAGTTGCTCATCGAAGTAACCGAACGTTGGTACATTTTTCCGATTCCTATTTTTGAACTTTCAGACCGCAGTTTCAACGAATGGTGGTATAACCAAGGCCGAGATCTGAGGCGAACCAATTATGGAATTCAGTTTAGCGACAAAAATTTTAGAGGCCGAAAAGAGGAGCTTTCGCTTTTGATCAAAACGGGCTTTACCACACGACTTGGCTTGAGTTATACGGTTCCGTATCTGAACAAAAAACAAACGATCGGGATGGAAATAGACGCCAATTACGATCAGAACAAGCAAGTCTCGTTTGATACCAAATCCAACAAACAGCAATTTCTGAAAGATCCGCATTTGATGCGCGAACGAATCCGAGCAGGAATGACGGTTTTTCTGCGGAAATCATTTTTTGGAACACACTCTTTTAGTCTGAAGTACAACAAAACGCATATTGCCGATACGATTACGATTCTAAATCCCAATTATTTCCTAAACGGAAGTAGAAATCAACAATTTTTTCAGCTTGGTTATGATTTCAGCTACGATAAACGAGACGTGCGTGCGTATTCGCTGAAAGGATATTATGCCGGTTTTTCGGTTCAGCAAAATGGTTTGACCAATCATGACGACATTCATTTTACCACTACCGATTTCTTTTTTGCCCAATACAAACCGCTCGGCCACGGGTTTTATTTCGCTTCGCTAAGCAAAGGGAAGGCGTATTCGTCCGACAAGGTTCCGTATTTCAACATGACCGCACTCGGATACAATCAAGATTATGTACGTGGATACGATTTGTATGTGATCGATGCCCAGTTTTTTGGCTTGCAACGCTTCACGATCCGTAAAAAATTGTTTGAGAAAGAAATCATCGCCAACTCTTTTTTGCCTATCAAACAATTCAGCAAAGTGCCTTTGGCGATTTATCTGAACAGCTATTACGATCTTGGGTTTGCTTATTCACCTACCATTCGAGCGGGTAACTATATGCTTTCCAACGAGTTGCTACGTGGTGGCGGAATCGGATTGGACGTGGTAACGTATTACGATTCCGTGATTCGATTCGAATATTCGCTCAATAAAATGCTGGAAAACAAACTGTTCATCGCCTTTACGAAGGACATTTAAAAGGCGATTGCAAAGTCGATGTTCAAGGCCAAATTGAATGGATTATTTCCACCATAACCTGGGATAAAAAGCTGTGTATGATTGGGTTTGCGAGGTTTGGCGCGCAATCTTGGCGTAAATCCTAAACTGAAAGCTTGTTTTTCGGTACGAAACAAAACAACTCGAATCGAAGCCAAGAGTTCGTGCCAGTAGCCAAATGATTTCCAACTTTTTTCTTCGACATAGTCCGAATTCCAAAAATGGCTATGAAACAAATATTGGTTTTTTTCTAAAAAAGAACTCAATCCCAAACGATATCCGAGCAAAAACGACACATTCGAACGCACTAAATTCAGATCAATGCCAGGCTTAAAATACACCCCTTGGCTTTGGTAACGTTGCGCACCTTGGTAGGCATATTCCACGCCTTTGCCATAACCCAGATCCAGATTGGCCGAGACTAATTCTGAAATCTGATAGGCCGTCAAGACTTCAAATTTGACACGGTACGATTTTTTGGCGATGCTATCACTACTTCGAAGTATATATCCCCAAGGTTTCAAAATGTCAATCCCTATTCGAAAGCGTTTAATCAATATTGAAGAAGAATCTGGATTTTCGGCACAAGCCTTATTCGTATAAAAAAGCTGCGTTAAGAGCGCAATTGATAAGAGTATCGCTTTCATTAAAGGTATTTTTGATAAATGAATAATTTTCTACTTTCAGATACATACCATCTGACGACCCATTATCGCTACGATGTTTGCAACTTTCGCGTACTAGGTCGTAACGGATTACAAGAGTATCTTTTCGGCTTGGGCGTTCAAAAATATAGGTTGATGTGTTTGTAGAAATATCTGCAGGCAAATAGGGCAAATTGCTGAAAGGATATTTTCGACCGTTTTTCAATCCGTAAATAGTGAATGGAATAGTGTCGATTTTGTTGCCTGAACTATTCAAAGACCAGCGGCCTTCAGATTCTTTAGCAGGTCGGCTGAAAGAAAGAATAAGTTCGGTTTCGTCAGGACAAATGATTCTGCGACCGATACAAGCGCATTGTATCAAAAGAACAGAACCAAGAGCTAGTTTCTTGAAAAGGGTCATGATGAATCATAAATGAAATTCGAAGGTAAGGAACTTTTGGAATTTTGTTAAGTAAAAAAGGCCAATAAAGGTTAAAATTTCATTTCTTCTGCAAAAGCTCGTTTATTTGATATTTACTTCAATTTAACAAAAACACTCCATGTGTTCTTTCATACTGCTAATCACACCAAAAGTCATTTTAAAATTAAGAGACATATTTAATTAATAATAATTCATTTAATATATCAACCCTTTTTCTCTCAGTTTCGTATTATAACCTACATTTAAAATACAAGCATATGGCTACCATGCTCAATACTGTCAAAGGCGGTGAATTTTTAATCAAAGAAACGGCCTCGGGAAATGTGTTCACTCCAGAAGAATTCAATGAAGAACAGAAAATGATGGCCGATATGTGCCGTGATTTTTTGGAGACCGAAGTGTTGCCTCATCTCGATCGTATTGATGCGCAAGAAGAAGGATTAATGCCTGCATTACTAAAAAAAGCAGGCGAACTAGGTCTCTTATCTATTTCACTTCCAGAATCTTACGGAGGTTTTGGCAAAGATTTTAATACGTCCCTTTTGGTCACCGAAATAGTAGGTGCAGGACATTCGTTTGCGGTGGCTTTGGCCGCCCATACAGGTATAGGCACTCTTCCGATTCTGTATTTTGG
Organism: Cytophagales bacterium; assembly: GCA_043769845.1. Taxonomy (GTDB): domain Bacteria; phylum Bacteroidota; class Bacteroidia; order Cytophagales; family UBA9547; genus UBA9547. Next base: position 47,376 of record JAYVIX010000360.1, on the reverse strand, counting down.
CAACGAAGAACAAAAACAAAAATACCTTTCCAAGCTGGCTTCTGGCGAATTGATGGCCAGTTATTGTCTCACCGAACCAGGTTCAGGATCGGATGCATTGGCGGCTAAAACGAAAGCAATTCCAACATCTGACGGAAATCATTACATTCTAAACGGACAAAAAATGTGGATCACCAACGCAGGTTTTGCGGATGTGTTTATCGTTTTTGCCCAAGTAGATGGCGATAAATTCACAGGCTTTATCATCGACCGAGACACCACAGGGCTTAGTTTCGGAAACGAGGAACACAAGATGGGAATCAAAGGCTCATCGACTCGCCAAGTTTTCCTTTCAGACGTAAAAGTACCAAAGGAAAGCGTCTTGGGCGAGATTGGCAAAGGCCATTTGATCGCTTTCAATATTCTGAACATTGGCAGAATAAAATTGGCAGCAGCAGCTCTTGGCGCTGCCAAAAGAGTGAGCACGTTGGCTATTCGCTATGCCAAAGAACGCCAACAGTTCAAAATGCCGATTGCCAATTTTGGTGCCATTCAGCATAAATTGGCCGAACAAGCGATCCGCATTTTTGTGGCCGAGTCGGCTATGTATCGTGCAGGTTTCGACATCCATGTGACCGAAGAAAAACTGAAAGAGCAAGGCAAAAATGCAGAAGAAGCCTTGCTGGGTGCAGCTCAAGAATTTGCGGTGGAATGTGCGATTCTGAAAGTGGCAGGTTCCGAAGCGTTGGATTATGTAGTAGACGAGGGGGTACAAATATTGGGCGGATACGGATATTCGGCCGATTATCCGATGGATCGTTCGTACCGCGATTCTCGTATCAACCGCATTTTCGAAGGAACGAACGAAATCAATCGTTTGCTCACGATGGACATGCTCTTGAAACGTGCTTTGAAAGGAGAACTCGATTTGATGGGGCCAGCGATGGTGGTTCAAAAAGAGCTAATGTCTATTCCTGATTTTAGTACCGAAGAACCAGAAGGATTATTTGGCAAGGAAAAGAAAACGTTGGCCAATATCAAAAAACTGATTTTGATGGCCTCAGGATTTGCTGCCCAAAAATTCATGCAGAAACTAGCTCACGAGCAAGAGATCTTGATGAATATTTCTGATATGGTGATAGAGCTGTATGTGGCCGAGTCGGCATTGCTTCGTGCGGAGAAAAATGCGGCTGTAAAAGGTGAAAACGCCATTTCTGTTCAAATAGATATTGTAAGAACATACTTGAACGATGTGGTAGACAGAATTGCAATCAATGCCAAAAACGCCCTTGTAGCCATGAGCGAAGGTGACGAACAACGCATGTTACTTATGGGAGTGAAGCGGTTCACCAAAGCAGAAACTTTCAATACTAAAGAAGCACGCAGAAGAATAGCCACTTCGATTCTTGAAGCAAATGGTTACAATATGTAATTAATCAACGTAATGGGATGGGCTTGATAGGCGAAATGATCCGTTAAAAATTTCAATGCTTTATCTGTTTCAGAGTCTTTAATTTAATAGGCAATGAAATAATTTAAAAATCCCGTTACAATTGATTTTCGGCTGGGTATTGCGTTCAAATAGAAATCTATGAGAACTAACTATTTACTCGGCACATTAATATTGGTTGCTTTGTCGTTCCTATTATCAGGCACTGCCGAAGCGCAACTTGCTTTCCCGACCGCAGAAGGATATGGGAAAAATACGACTGGCGGTTGTGGAGGCAAGTTGTACATCGTCAGCAATTTGAATGACGCAGGTGGTGGTTCTTTGCGGGAAGCCTTGCAAGCCAGTGGTAAAAGAATGGTCGTCTTCAAAGTTTCTGGTATCATCAAACCCGATAAGTAAGTGGTACATCAGCGGAAACTATAAACAGGAAAACGCTACAGTAACTGCCGACAACTGGAATGGTGGTGTGCAACAAGACGATGCATCCATCGCATAGAGCGAACTGAAACTTAGTTTTCCACTTTAGGGTGTAAACATCACTGCACAAACTGATGCTTATGCCAAAGTATTGGCCACAGCTGGGGCAAGTTTGAAAAGAGATGCTTCTGATACGAGAACTGCCAATGCGGTCTCGACAGGCGTCACCAATTATGGCGGCACCTATGGCGCAAACAAAGGAATTATTGATAACGAAACACAAGTGGGCGGCTTCCCAACGTACATCAGTAAAACCGCACCAACCGATACCTGCAGCGAAGGAATACCAGATGCTTGGGAAACCTCCCATAGTCTAAACCCTGCAATGGCCGACCAAAATGCTGACCGCAACAATGACGGCTATACCAATATTGAATAATACGTGGGCTGTTTGGTAGGTAAGTTTACCACTTGCAAACCAGCCACTGATTGCAGTGGCAAACGGAACTGCGAAACTGGATAATTGTGAACTGGCAAAACGGCTTGTACAGCTTTAGGCGAGGCAGAAACGGATGCGTGCTTGTATGAAGGAATAGAAGAAACTAAAAACACTGGTTACAAGGTAACTTCGTATTTGAATGTAGACAATGCAGTAGGAAGTTTCAATGCATTCAACATTACAGCAACCAATGCAGGAACTGCTATCTTAAGTTTCAGAGCGAAACTGTCGATCGTCCTGCCCAAATCAGCATGAATGGAACAGTATTGGCAAACAATTTAAATTTTCCTGCCACAGGAACCTTTACCGATTGGAAAGCCGTAGATATTTCTTTCGCTTTTGAAAGGAAAGAATGTGGTGAAATTGCTTTCTGCGACTGTCGAAGGTTAGCCCAATATCGACCAAATTGGCTATGTGAATGCAGGAGTTTCAAAAGGAAATTGTATGATTACTGGGGTTTCGAATTTCGAACTTGAAACGTTGAACTTCGAAGTATACCCCAACCCAAGTAAAACCAATTTTCATGTAAACGTTTCACAAACTGTAGACTTACAAGTAATTGACATCAACGGCAAGTTATGCGAAGAACACGAAAACGTTTCAAATGCAGAATTTGGAGAAAATCTAAAAGCAGGAATTTACTTTCTAAAAATAAAGAAAAAGGTGTATAATCTCGTGAAAGAGTAGGATGTTATTTTTTTGTTTGTAACACTACAATGATTCTTGTCCTCTGCCACCGTTTCCGATTTAGCAATAGCTAAAATGTGTAAATTTGTACAAGGACTTTTAATCAAATTATAAACGTTTTTAGGACGAGACAGACTATAATCAACCTAAGCTTGTCTGACAAAATGAAAATAAACAGTATCAATTTCGTCAAAATATAATATTAATTATTTTTAATATAATTATTTCTTGTAATTTTACAATAATTCAAACAATATGTTAGGCATTTGTACTTTCAATCTTGTAGCTGTTAGAGCTACAGATTCTGATAAAAGCGAAATGGTGACCCAACTTTTATTTGGCGACACTTACACGGTTTTGTCAGAATCTGAAAATGAAAAATGGTTAAAAATCGAAATTACTGCTGATGCTTACCAAGGTTGGATGGACAAAAAATTGCACTATTCCATAAGCGAACGTTTTTTAGCAAATATTCAGACAAACGAAAACTATTTTTGCTCGGAAGTAGTTGGTTATGTACAAGTTGAAGAAACGCAACTTCCCATTTTTTTTGGCAGTTATTTGCCCCTATTTGATGGCGAGTACGTATATTTAAACGACAAACGATTTCCTTTTATAGGGCAATCGAATAAAGTACAAAAAACAATGGCAGGACAGATTGTACATACAGCAAAATCGTTTTTATCGACTCCTTATTTATGGGGCGGCAAAAGCCATGCTGGCATCGACTGTTCAGGCCTCACCCAAATGGTGTTTCGAAGTTGTGGCCATCACTTGATGCGGGATGCCTATCAGCAGGAAAGTATGGGCGTGCGTGTGGAAAAATTGGAGAAGGCTGAGTCGGGTGACTTGGCCTTTTTTTGTAACGATTCGGGCAAAATCACACACGTTGGAATTTTGATTAACAATAGAGAAATAATTCATGCTCATGGAAAAGTGAGAATTGATCAAATAGACAACACTGGTATTATCAACGGAGATTCAGGAATGTATTCGCACAAGCTTTTTGGGATTAGAAGATTAATGGGATAGTAAACGTAAAACAAAATCGCTCCATGGATAACAAGACGTTAGTATTGAACCAAGACTACCGAGCCTTGACAATTTGTGCCTCTACTCGGGCATTTCTTCTCGTTTTCATGCAAAAGGCCGAAATGGTGTCAGACGTGAAAAATGAATACCTACACACGGTTTCATCCACCTATGCAATTCCGAGCGTGATTCGACTGCGCGATTATGTAAGCATGCCGTACAAAGGAGTCATTCTAACACGACAAAATATTTTTAGACGAGACGATCACAAATGTCAATATTGTGGTGCGTCTCAGGAACTTACGCTCGATCATGTGTTGCCACGTAGCCGAAAAGGTGGCACCACTTGGGATAATCTAGTCACGGCCTGCAAACCCTGCAATACCCGAAAAGGCAACCAACTTCCCGAAGAAGCAGGAATGCCTTTGAAAATGAAACCGTTCAAACCTTCCTTTCTCATGTTTCTGCGCGATTTCTCAGGCCCAGTTCACAACGAATGGATGGAATTTTTAGGAAGAAAAAAATAAAAACGTAATTCACTTCCTAAAATTAGGAAGGATTATGTTTAGTTAAAGCTGCCCATCTGTATTCTTTGGGCAGCTTTAAAATCCAAGCTATTTTTTTGTATTTCTGTCATATAAGTAATTGGTTTTAAATAAATATTCAATACTTGACAAATATGGGCTATAAGTGAATAGTTGCATATGGATTGACAATTACCTTTTGTACGATCTGCAAAATCCTGAAATCCAATAAAATCTACGTTTCTGCTTCCTGAAATGAAAGACTACTGCTAAATCGCAATCAGATCAAGGATCTTTTGGGCATTGGTTTGATTATCGAAAAACGTATTAAAAAGGCTTTTTCGGACGTTTTGATGCTCGGTTGTAAATTCGTTTTGAAAAGTGGCAAGTATAATATCTGGCCATTTGGCTAGATCATTTTCTACTATGCAAGCATTGGCCAAGATTGGCTCCGTTACCATCAGACTGTTGGCCAAACAAAACCTTCCGCCAAAAAGAGCGTGAATGAGTTTCAGTTTGATTCCTGTGTCTTGAAAAGTGGGTAAAAGATGAATATGTGCCTGTTCGATCAAATCCGAAAGTTTTTCGGACGAAGGATTGGCCAACAGACTAACATTTGAAAAACGGGCAAGCAAGCGAATAAGAGACAAATCTGGTTTTTTGCCAGCTACCACAATCGGAATTGAAGCAATTTTGGGAAATACTTTTTCGCATAACACCTTCAAAGCCAATTGGTTTTCTTTTACTTCCAAATTGCCATGATACAGAATGTAAGTGCCTTTACCCAATTGGTTGTGCGGTTTCGCTACCGAATGAAAAGGCAAAATGGTGTGAACGTGTGTATTTCGTTCCGCAAAAAAATGCGCATCATTGTTAGAAATAGCAAAAATAGCCTCCAAAGCCAAGTTTCGATTTTCGTATTTTTTCAGTTTGAAGGCTTCGAAAGCGTAAAAGTATTTTTTCCACCCATTATTTTCGGCCTTGGCCAGATTCGCATAATACAAATGCTCTACATTGTGGGTGCGCAAAAGTTTGATTCTATCGCTCAGCCTCGAATCTTGGGCCAATCCTGATGTGTGAACGCCTTCAAATAAAATGGGTAAACGGTCTTTTTGCAAATTCTCAAGTAATACTTCGTTTTCGCGCGAATGAACGATATAAGGTTTCTTTGAAAATAAACTTTGATAAAATGGCTTACGTGTGTAATAAGTGACTGTTTTGCAGAATCCGAGCATTGCATTTTGCTGCGCTCGGCCATACTGAAAACAATGCAAATGCACATCAATACCCAAGGCGGCCAAGGCTTTGGCTTTATAAAAAACGTCTACCGCACCACCATAGTCGGGAGGCGCTGGAATGTCGAACGAAACAATATGAATTCCCAGTTTCATGAACGATACAATTCCAGAAGTACTTCTTTCTCTTTTTCCCAACACAGATCTTCGGCTGCTTTCTCCGAATTTCTAATGCATTCTTGTCGCTTTAGCTCGTTGTGCATCAGTTGGTTGATTGCTTCGGCTAGTTCCTTGGCGGTATGTGTTTTCAGAATGATTCCGTTCTGATATTTTCCAACTACATGGCGCAACTCGGGCAAATCGGACACAATCACCGGAATGCGACATTGGATATAATCGAGCAATTTGTTGGGAAGACACAAGGTCGAGTTCAGCCCGATTGGTTGTTCGATACTGATTCCGATTTTGGCCTGTAAGGTCAACTCGCGCAGGTTTTGAAACGGGACCCTGCCAAAAAATTTTACTTTATGATCGACTTGCAATTCCCGAGCCAAGTTTTTCATTTCGTCCAGCACATCGCCCGGCCCGATGCACCAGAACATCACATCCTCCAAATGCACCAAAGCCTCCAGCATGGTCTCGATACCACGACTTTTGTTGATGTTGCCTTGGTAAATGACAATGTTTTCTTTTTCGACCAAAGGCATATCAGATGCTCGAAAAGGCACATTGCGTACAATTTTGATGTCTTTCTGATACAGATTGGAATAAATATCGGCCAAACTTTGGTTAACGGTCGTAATTTTTTTCAGTTTCGGAAAAAGAAATTGTTCCAGTTTCAACCACATTTTTTTGGTAGCTGGTCGTTCTTCCAGTTCGGGTTGTTCGGTAAAATATTCGTGCGAATCGTAAATCAGTTCGGTGCCTTTCAGTTTGGCATTCAAATAGCAAGGCAAAAGCGTGTCCAAATCGTTGGACGTGATGATGTCGACTTTCTTGAACAAAAGATAAAAAAAGAGCTTTAGATTGAATTCGAGATAAAAGAATTTGCCGTTTTTGAAATAAATCGAAAACCGATCGGTTTGGTATTCTCGAGACATTAAAGGTTCGGTATTGGCTCGTTTGGTACCGACTAGTAGCACTTCGTAACCATTTTGGTGCAGCGTAAGACTGATTTTGTGCATCCGCTGGTCGGTGGCAAGGTCGTTGATGACTGGCAGAATTACTTTTTTCTTGGGCATCTTTTGTTTTCTAACACACAAAAATAAGCTTTGTACTGCGAGATTCCAGCTTGAACAAAATCTTCGTCCTATTTTTCGAAAAAAATGACTAAAAGATTGCAATAATATAATGAATAATAATTCATTTAAAATTCAACCTAAAACTTATCTAACTTACCATTGTTCTACAAACGACATTAAGCATCGGAACTAACGGACATGCTCAAAAGAGGATTTTTTATTTTTCTTATTTCTCACGTTTTCAATCTGCAAGCTCAGGATCCGCAGTTTTCGCAGTATTATGCTGCGCCTTTGTATCTGAATCCGGCTTTTGCAGGTTCGACTGGTTGCACGCGGTTTGCGAGTATTTACCGCAACCAATGGTTTGGACTGAAAAAACCCTACAATACGTTTGCGTTTTCGGCCGACCACAATATCGACAAATATAATAGTGGAATTGGGGCGCAATTTCTAAGCGACCAGATTGGCGCTAACGGGATATCTACTGTTGAAGCTTCATTTTTCTATTCCTATCGGGTTGATTTTTCCAAAAAACAAAGTCTACGTGCGGGTATTCAGCTCGGTTTTGTGAGCAAGAATATTGATATTCTGAAACTTACATTTCCCGACCAATTTACAGACGAAGGCCCTCAGGATACATATTCGGCCGATTATTACAACAAAAAATCACGCTCCAATTATGCCGATCTTTCGGGCGGTTTGCTGTACTATACTTCCCATTTTTGGTTTGGTTTTTCGGCTCATCACATCAACCAACCAAATCAAACTTTTATGGCTACAGACGGAAAATCGCAATTGCCAGCAAAGTTTTCGATTCATTCGGGCTATCGTTTTATGCTCAATCATTCGGAAAAACAAGCGTATGATAAACGTGCAAAACGCCTCAAAAGCATCACACCTACGTTTCTGCTCAAGCATCAAGGTTCGTTTGCGCAATTAGATCTGGGATTTTATTACCTCGCCAAACCTTATTTTATAGGTCTTTGGTACCGCGGAATTCCATTGCAGAAAACCGTTGACAGTTTTACTAACAAAGACGCACTGTCGTTTCAGGCCGGTATTCGTTTCGAAAAACTGAGTATAGGATATAGTTACGATTATGCGATTTCGAAACTATCGCCATTTGCGCGAGGTACGCACGAGATTTCGCTGGGCTATGTGCTATGCGGTGGCTACAAAAAGCCGAAGCAAAGACTCCAAACGCTTCCATGTCCCGATTTTTATAACAATCAGTTGAGTAACTGATTAGAGATTAACAACAAAGTCTCACAGGTTTTCACAAAGTGCACAATTTGATTTTCTTGTGGTTGATTTGATTTTCAAGAAACTTCCAGTCAAGCTGTATCTTTACAACCTAAAATTGCCCATCTCATGTTTGCCAACCGCCTAGCCCAAGAAACCAGTCCATATTTACTTCAACATGCCCACAATCCTGTAGATTGGTTTCCGTGGGGAGAGGAAGCGTTGGAGAAAGCCAAGGCGGAAGACAAACCGATTATCCTAAGTGTAGGCTATTCGGCCTGCCATTGGTGCCATGTGATGGAGCGCGAAAGCTTCGAAAATGCGGAGATCGCCAAACTGATGAACGCACATTTCGTGTGCATAAAAGTAGACCGTGAAGAACGTCCCGATATTGACCAGATTTATATGGATGCTGTCCATGCCATGGGTTTGCAAGGTGGCTGGCCTTTGAATGTGGTGCTGATGCCTGATGGGAAACCGTTTTATGGAGGTACTTATTTTCCAGCCAACAAATGGGCAAATTTGCTTGAAGGAGTCCAAAATGCGTTTGTGAACGACCGCAAAAAACTGGAACAATCGGCTGATGGATTTGCGACTACACTCAATCGTTCGGAATTTGAAAAATATGGATTGGGTGCCGAAACCATTACGCTGTCACAAGAGCACTACGACCAAATGTTTGCCCATTTGGCTCGCTCGTTTGATACCGAACTGGGCGGAAACAATCGTGCACCAAAATTCCCGATGCCATGTGTTTGGTTATTTTTATTGCGCTATTATGCACACAGCAAAAACCAGGCTGCTCTCGACCAGTTGCATCTCACATTGAAAAAAATGGCTTTGGGTGGAATCTACGACCAAATTGGTGGAGGTTTTGCTCGTTATAGTACTGACGTAGAATGGTTTGCTCCTCATTTCGAGAAAATGTTGTACGACAATGGGCAATTGGTGAGTCTGTATTCCGAAGCATACCAGCTCACCAAAGAACCACTCTACAAAGAAACAGTTTTCCAAACCATTGCCTTTGTGGAACGCGAACTTACCTCGTCAGAACACGGATTTTATTCCGCCCTTGACGCAGACAGCGAAGGTGTGGAAGGAAAGTTTTATGTATGGACGTTTGACGAAATCGTCCACTTGGACTTGCCCCAAAAATCGCTCTTCCTAAAATACTACAATGTGTACGAAGAAGGCACTTGGGAACACGAAACCAACATCTTGTGCAGAAACGAGACAAGTGAAGAATTCTGCAAGAAAAACAACCTTGTCCATCCCGATTTTCAACTTTTGGAAAAAGAATGGCAAAGCATCCTTCTAAAAGAAAGAGAAAAAAGAGTTCGCCCAGGTTTGGACGACAAAATACTTGCTTCATGGAACGGACTGATGTTGAATGGAATCGTAGATGCGTATAGAGTTTTTGATGAGGAATTATTCCTGCAGATGGCCATTGACAACGCCCATTTTATAGAGAAAAACCTGATTCAAAACGGCCAACTTTTTCATTCCTACAAAAACGGGACAGCCAAAATAGAAGGCTATTTGGAAGATTACGCGGCCGTTATTCAGGCGTTCAGCAATTTGTATCAAGCTACTTTTGAAGAGAAATGGCTTCGTTTGGCAGAAACATTGACAGAAACCTGTTTGGCTAATTTTTGGGACGAGAATGAGCATTTGTTTTTCTTTACTTCGTCAGCATCGGAAAAACTGATCGCGAGGAAGAAAGAGATTTTTGACAATGTCATCCCTGCTTCCAATTCCATGATGGCGACCAATCTGATCTTGCTTGGTCATTTGCTGGGCAACGACACCTACGTAACCATTGGCGAGAAAATGGTACAAACCGTCCAAAATCTACTTTCGAGGGAGCCTTATTATTTGGCGAATTGGGCAAGCACCTCGCTTTATCTCCTTAAACCAATACACGAGATCGCAATTGTAGGCGAAAAGGCCTTGGATTTCAGAAAAGAACTTGACGATCAACATTTTGCCAATAAAGTTTTTGTTGGTACCCAAACAACAAGTTCTCTAGAATTACTCGCAAACCGAACTGCGATAAATGGACAAACGGCTATTTATGTGTGTCAAAATAAAACGTGTCAGTTGCCGGTGATGAGTGTGGAGGAGGTCTATCCAAAAAGAAATTAATTAACTTTACTTATTACAGAGTAAATACATTTTATGAATAGCGACTTCCCATATCTTGGTTCATTAGAAGTAGAAGGAGTAAAGTGCTTTAAGACAAAGCAAATATTAGAGCTTTCTACAGATAAAAAACCCAGCAAGTGGAATATCATTTTGGGAAATAACGGAACGGGAAAAACCACACTTTTGAAGTCGATAGTTTTTTGCTCTCCTGCTGATTCAAGTTATGCTCTTGAAAAAGTTAAAGAGAAAACGCTTTATATCCCATGGTTGCATTTTGCCCCAGAATTGTTAAAAGCAAACATTAATAATCTAGGAGGTCTTGTCCTTAAAGTATGGAACAATGATGATATTGGCTTTATAAAATTTGAAGGATCTTCAGAAATGCTGGCGGCAGAAAACCCGAATCTTGATACATTAAGAATAATTGCTTTTGGAGCTTCTAGAAAGATGTCTAATTCTGCATTATCAAACACAACAAATGATGATGATCGGCATTCTAGTTTGTTGTTTGATTCTGAACTGTTAAATGGAGAAGAATGGCTTCTTCAAGCTGATTACGCACTAAAAAATAATGCGCCAGATTCAAAAGCCAGATTAGAAAAAATTAAAAAGCTTCTAGTAGATATTCTTCCTGACGTTCAAGATTTTGAATTTGAAACAAGCAAAGTTTTCAAAAACTCAGTAATAGCAGTAACCGATCATGGTAGAGTCCCTATGCGCGACCTCAGTCATGGATATTTAACGATGATGGCTTGGGTGTTGGACTTTGCTCGTAGGATGTTTGAACGTTTCCCAGAAAGCGAAAATCCACTAGCAGAACCAGCAATCTGTTTGGTAGATGAAATAGATTTACACCTTCATCCTTCTTGGCAACGAAGAATTATCCAAGATTTAGATCGTCATTTCCCGAATACCCAGTTTATTGTTACTTCACACAGTCCGTTGATAGTTCAGGCTGCACCAGCAGATGCTAATATTGTCTTGCTCAAAAAAGAAGAGGACGGTGTGAAAATCTACAATCACATGGACACCATCAAGAATTGGCGTGTAGACCAAATCTTAACAAGCGATCTTTTTGGTTTGGAAACAGCTCGTCCACCACAAACGGAAGATGCCATCAGAAAAAGAGCAGAGATTTTATCTCAAAAAACTTTGACAAAAGAAGACGAGGCTTTGGTTGCATCTCTAGAAAAACAAATAGGCGATCTACCTGTCGGTGAGACTTCGGATGATATTAAAGCGATGGAAATCATCCGCAACGCAGCACGCAAACTACAAGGAATCTAGTCTATTTTTTTATGATTCGGATCGATAAAGGATCAGAGATTCCTACTATTCTTACCACCAAAGGTCAAGCTAAAAAAACAGCTCATTGTCAGGAATATGACTCAAGCCCAAGTGAGTATATTTCAGGGAAGAAAAAGATGAAAATTGACGAGGATATTTATGGTCACGAAACTGTGAAATCCAAGTTGAAAAGCGTACAACATCAAAAATGCTGTTTTTGTGAAGGCAAGTTTGGCAATAATGCCTATGGTGATGTAGAGCATTTCAGACCAAAGGGTGGCTATCAGCAAGACGAAAACGAGAAATTGCAAAAACCCGGCTACTATTGGCTAGCCTATGATTGGGACAATCTATTTTTCTCATGTCAATTCTGTAATCAACAATTCAAAAAGAACTTTTTTCCACTTACAAATCCTACCAAAAGAGCCTTATCTCATCATGATGAGATAACAAAAGAAGATCCATTGCTTGTTCATCCTTCGAAAGAAGATCCCGAAGAACATGTCTCTTTCCGACAGGAAATAGCTTACGGAAAAACAGAAAAAGGCAGAATTACCATTCAAAGAACAGGTTTGGATAGACTAAACGAAGAAAGGTTAGAATTTCTGAAAATTGCGAAGGCTCTTTTGGATTTGGCAAAACTAGATCCAAGTCATTTAGAAGTGAAAGCTCTTATTCAAAAATACAAACAAGATTCTTGTGAATTCAGAGGAATGATAAAGGCCAATTTTCCTGAATTGGTTTAGTCAAAAAAAGTGCTGTCACAAGTCAGTGACAGCACTTTTTACCTAATTCCCCAAACCTAATACTACAAAATCCCCTTCGTACTAGGAATCGCATTACTTTCCCCACGTTTCACGGCCATTTTGATGCTTTTGGCCCAGGCTTTGAAGATGGATTCTATTTTGTGGTGTTCGTTTTCGCCTTCGCATTTCACGTTTAGGTTGCAACGAGCCGTATCGGTAAATGATTTGAAGAAATGGTAGAACATTTCGGTAGGCATGTCGCCCACTTTTTCGCGTTTGAATTCTACGTCCCACATTAGCCAATTGCGGCCCGAGAAATCGATCGCTACTTGTGCCAGCACATCGTCCATCGGCAACAAATAGCCGTAGCGTTCAATTCCACGCTTGTCGCCTATCGCTTTTGAGAAGGCTTCGCCAAGTGCCAAAGCTGTGTCTTCAATCGTATGATGCTCGTCTACATGAAGGTCGCCTTCTACTTTGATGAAAAGATCGCAGCCCGAATGGCGAGCCAACTGATCCAACATATGATCGAAGAATCCCAACCCAGTTTCCATTTTCGATTGGCCGGTTCCATCCAAGTTCAGTTGGATATGAATTTTAGTTTCTTTCGTATCGCGTTGAATTTCGGCCTTTCTTTCTGGATAACGAAGGAAACGGTAGATTTCGTCCCAGTTGTCGGTCGTTAGTTGACAGTTGACAGAGATTGATTCTGGTTTTGTTTTGCTGATAAAGATGGATTTACTGCCAAGGTTGTCGGCTAGTTTTACATCGGTGAGGCGGTCGCCAATGACGCAGGAATTTTCTAGGTCATAACTTCCATTCAAATATTCCGTCAACATGCCGATAGCAGGTTTCCGAGTAGGCTTGTTTTCGTGCTCGAACGATTTGTCGATGTGTACTTTTGCAAAATGAATCCCTTCACCTTCCAACGTTTTCATCATTTTGTTGTGTGCAGGCCAAAAAGTGTCTTCTGGAAATGAAGCCGTTCCCAATCCATCTTGGTTGGTTACCATCACCAATTCATAATCCAATTCTGACGCAATTTTGTGAAGATTGGTGATGGATTTTGGAAGGAATTCCAGTTTTTCGAGCGAATCTATTTGAAAATCGACAGGTGGTTCGATGATAATGGTTCCGTCACGGTCGATGAAAAGGACTTTCTTTTTGGAAGACATGTATAATTAATAATTAATAGTCAATAATTAATAGTCGAATGAGGTTGGTATCAACGGTTATTTATTTTTTCTAAAACAAACAATTTGATATTTATTGAAACCGCAAAGATAGGAATTTGTAGGGGGTTCAAAATGTAGGGGTTCAAAATTTTGAACCCCTACATCAATTGTTTATATTTGAACTATGGACATACCACACGAAGGCGAGGAAGGCTACATCAAAATTGAGAGACCCAAAAAATCGATTGTTTGGATCATCTGGAACATCATGTTTGCATTGTTCTATCCAGTTTTGGCCGTTTTTTCCATTTTTATTATGGCCGTGATGTTTATTTCATCTACCATTTCGAAAGGCATTTCATGGGTGGCTAACCTATTTAGTCGTTCCTAAAAGAACCTTAAACTGGTATTTCACGAATTATTTTTAATTTTTTTATGCCTTGGATTTTTATTACAAGGATAAATTTTAAAAATAGATTTAGTTACTCAATACCTGCGTTCGAAATAAGCCATTGGTTCGAGTGAGTCGATAAAATCTAAAAATCCTTTTTGTGAAATAGGAATAAATATAGCAAACAATCTAAACCTCTCTTTTATAAAAGTATTTGATTTTGTGTTAAATACAAAACAACTAACTAAAGAGGCCGCTTTATTGTGGCAGCCTCTTGAAACTGGGTACTTACACTAGGACAATGTTTAAGCAAGAATTGCTTTTTTGGATTCTACTTTTTTATCTTCAAACTTCAAGAACAAACATCTTAAATAGATTGTGAATTCCGTTGGTTGATAAAAGTACGGAGTTGTGTTAGAGAAGAGTGTGAGTTTACGTTCACCCTACATTAACCTTATCGAATTATCAATTTTTTATTGAACCAACCGTTTGTTGTTTCGATCTTCACAATATACATTCCTTTCTGCAAGTCAGAAGTTTCGATCTCATCCGAGTTGGATTGATTTTTAAGAATGGCACCATTCATATTCTCCAATATCCAACCTTTGACACCCACGTTAAGATCAATCAATTGCAACCTGACCACCTCATTAGTTGAAGGATTAGGAGCCAAACGTAGTGCTTCATTTTGATTCTCTAGGCTTTCAATTCCTCCCAAAAAATCTGCTCGCATTCTTAGATTATCTATCATCCAGCCGTCTTTTGTAGGTTTTGAAGTATTACTATAAAAGCTAAATCGCATCATAAGAGTGTCCAACTCAGTTTGTCGCTTAAATGGGCAATCTTCAATCCTAAGAAGCATAATTAAATAGATTCCTAATCTTTCATTCGTCCAGTTTGTATTACTAGTAGTATTAGCAGAATTAGTGCCTTGTTGGTTGAAACCTGAGTAAGAAAGATATCCTCCTTGGCATCTCAAAAATTGTTGCGTTTGGGGCATATTAAACCAATTCAAACCTTTATCGAAAGAAAGTTCGATTTTACTAGAATCCACATTGTCATTTATATCTAATCGCTGATCAAAATCAATTGATATATTACCTCTATATTTTGTTTGAAACAAGACCGTCATTTGAGAGATCTTTTTTGCTGAATAAGATTTTGAGGTATCGGTGACCGCTACTCCTATTCCTGTTTTTGCGGCATTAAAAACTTTCTTTTGTGGTTTTCCAATCTGCCAATCGCCAGTTAAACTAGTAACCTTGATTGTATTATTGGTTTCATTTTTTTCAAATCCTAGGGTTGAGTTTACTTGTTGTGCATTCATTTTGGAAAATGAAACAAGACAAATGATGATAAGTAGTGTTTTTTTCATGGTTTTTACATTTTATAAATAATAGACTTCTACAAAAGCAAATGTTCCCAATAATACTTAATTATTTAAATAAATAAATAAATTATAATCGAACTATAGATCATAAAAAAGGGGCTGAAACCAGATTTCAGCCCCTTTTCCGGGTACTCACACTAGGACAGTGTTTAAGCAAGAACTGCTTTTAGGGATTTAAACTTTCTTGGTTTCATATCTATCAAACTGATTGGATAAATGCTGGCTTTCTTTTTGGTGCATAGAGATAATAGTACGGTGCATCCAAACAAGCAAAAACAAGGAAACAAAGAACATCAAGACCCATAAGCTTGTCCACAGACCAGTTGATTCCAACAAATAACCAAAAATAATGGGGCCCACAAAACCTCCTAGTCCGCCAATAAGACCCACCATTCCGCCCACTACACCTACCTCGTTTGGGAAGTATTCGGGAATGTGCTTGTAAACAGCGGCTTTGCCAATACCCCAACTTATTCCAATCAGCACTACCAAAACGGTGTACACCCACATATTAGCCTCAAAATGTATTTTTGTTATTCCTTCGGCTATCAGGGTTTTCTTCTTGATGGGTTGGTTAGACGTTACCACAATTTGTTGCCACGATGTTTTTGTTGGAAAAACAGAGCCCGTTTCGTCCGTCTCTTTTTTTGGTATGATAGGGTAGCTAATGCCGTCCACTTTTACTTCTTGTGCTGCTGCACTGGCCACAACTCCTGTTTTACGTGCCATCACACCTTTACCCGGAGTGTAAATGTCCATTTTTGGAATCATCAGTAAAAGACTCAGTATTACAGAAGAACCTAATACCCAATACATTACTTGCCTAGCACCAAACTTGTCGGACAGGTAGCCACCCAAAGCACGTATCACGCCCGAAGGCAAACTGAACAAGGAAGCAAATAGGCCTCCCAAGACCAAGGATGTTTTGTACACGTTCACATAATACGGCAACAGCCATTGCGACAAGGCCACAAACATTCCGAACACCAAGAAATAATATAAGCCAAAACGCCATACCCGCACGCTTTTTAGTGGCGAAAGCATTTGTGACATCGTTTTGCTGGTTTGTACCGCTTTTTTATTTTCAGCAAAAAGTTGGAAAAAAACGGCCATCACCAACAATACCGCACCGTAAATGACGGGAAGTAAACGCCAGCCATTTTCCGAGTTGTTTTGGGATAAATAACCGAGTAGCGTTGGTGCCATAAAAGTAGTTAGTGCAGCACCCGCATTTCCCATACCGAAAATACCCAGCGCACGTCCTTGCCAATGTTTGGGATACCAGACCGATGTATACGCAATACCCACCGCAAAACTAGTACCCACCATGCCAAAACAAAAACTAAGCAAGGCAAACATGGCGTAGCTATCGGCAAAATAAAGAAGAAACAAGGGAATGGAGCACAAAAACAAAAGAAGACTAAAGACTGGTTTTCCGCCAAACTTATCAGTCAAGATTCCGATCGGCAATCGCATCAACGAACCACTAAGTATAGGAATTCCGAGCAACCAACCCATTTCGATCACCGACCAATTGTAAATGCCATTATCGACCAAGTAAGTGACTAAAACGCCATTCATTGTCCAACAGGCGAAACAAATGGCAAAGGCAACGGTGTTTAGTGTGAGAATACGATGACTTTTTCCTGAAATTTCCATTGTTAAAGTGTAAAATTGTCGACAAATTTAGAGTATAAATACTCAATAATGCAAAATATAATTGAGTATTTTTTTCAAAAAAAGAAAAGGTCTGTGTCCTCACCAACCTCTTTTACTAAACCAGCTTCGGTTTAATTATCAAATCTTAGAGCCAAATTCTGCTTACCTTTGCAGCATACATTCTTTTTATGCAAGATCTTCAACCCGATTTCAAAGCAGGCTTTGTCAATATTGTAGGCAAGCCAAATGTGGGCAAATCAACCTTGGTCAACGCCTTGATGGGCGAGCGACTTTCGATCGTTACTTCAAAAGCACAAACAACGCGCCATCGTATCATGGGCATTTGGAACGAACCAAATTTTCAAGTGGCTTATTCTGATACTCCTGGAATCTTGAAACCTGCCTATCCGCTGCATAAAGCCATGATGGATTTTGTGACTGGAAGTTTGGAAGATGCCGATTTGGTTATTTTCGTAGCTGATATTTTCGACAAAGAAATAGATGAAACCATTCTTAGGCGCATCAATACCGTAGAAGCTCCTCTGATTTTGGTTATTAACAAAACCGATTTGGCCAAAGCCGATCAGGCTCAAATCGAAGCAACCCGTTTACATTGGTACAGCGTACTTCGCCCAAAAGCATGTTTTCAGATTTCGGCTCTCAACAAAGTAGGAATTGACGAATTGAAAGCGGCTATTTTGGAATACATTCCTGTACATCCGCCTTATTTCGATCAAGAAAACTACACCAACCGCACCGAACGTTTTTTCGCTTCAGAAATAATACGTGAAAAAATATTCATTCAATATAAAGAAGAAATTCCTTATTGCAGTGAAGTAGTAATAGATGGTTTCAAGGAAAAAGAAGACATTATTGTGATAACAGCTCGTATTTTGGTTGAGCGCGATACCCAAAAAGGAATCTTGATCGGTCAAGGTGGCGATGCTATCAAAAAATTAGGAATAGCGGCTCGTGCCGATTTAGAAGCATTTTTTGGCAAAAAAGTATTTCTCGAACAACAGGTAAAAGTTGAACCTGATTGGCGGAGCAAAGTAAACGTGCTGAATAAATTGGGTTACCAAGGGTAAGTTTATTAGAAACAGAAAAGGGTGCTGTATCTCGGTTGACACAGCACCCTTTTTCTGTTTATTTCTGCAAGTTCGCTTATAAAATGCGATCAATTCTTTAGTCTCTCAATTTTTGGAAGAAATCCAATAAAAGTTGGCGACACTCATCCGCCATTATTCCTGTAATCATTTCGGTTTTGGGATGAAGTACTCGTGTTTCGAGCATACTAAAACCGCGTCTTTCGTCTTTGGCTCCGAATACAATCCTTCCCATTTGCGACCAAGAAATGGCTCCAGCACACATCAAGCAGGGCTCTAGGGTGACATACAGCGTACAATCTGTCAAATATTTGGCGCCCAAGTAGTTGGCCGCAGACGTGATGGCGATCATTTCGGCATGAGCCGTCACATCAATGAGGCGTTCGGTTTGGTTATAACCTCGCGCGATGATTTTGTTTTCGCATACCACTACCGCCCCTACAGGAATCTCACCATCGTCAAAAGCCTTTTGTGCTTCCTTCAAGGCTTCTTTCATAAATCTAGTATGAAGTTCTTCGTTTGCAGTTCCCTGTTCGTAGTGTAGGTTGGCGTTCAAAATGGTATGTTTATTGAGCCTTATTTATTTACTAGGTACAGATGGCTGTTTCTTGTCGTTTTGGTATTTCGACAATTCAGTTGGGTTTTTTCCTTTCGTTCTTCTCGGATTTTGGATCGTAGCTTTGTTCAAATCCAGTTTCGGATTGATTGCGATCGAAGCCATAATGGCTGGCGCAGCTTGTTTCCATTTGTCCATGTAGCGAGCTGGACAGGTGTGATTGAAAATCAAAATTCGGTTGTCTTCCACCGTATACATCATGTACGAATAGGTGCGGATAGGGGCGAGTTCGCGATCGGTTTCTTTGTTTTGGGTAAACGAAACAAATTCCAAAACAATGTATTGCCTTCCGTTCAGCCTCACGATAGTGTCTTGTAGGTATTGGATGTCTTTGAAATAGAACGAGTGGTTCGATTTCATGAATTCTTTCAGCAACTTGTAATTGTTGCCCCATTGGTTGAAAGAAATATTGTAACCAAAATCGGCTACTTCGTCTTCGCTCGTCATCATTTTTACGGGTCTATGAAAATTGGGATATTTCAATTTCATTTCCCCGTCCTCTAATACACGAAAACCTTTTGGCAACGAGACACTTATGCCTTCTGCCATTTTGGTTTTTTCGTAAGTAAACTTGTATCGTTTTGTTTCGCTTTCGTCTATCTGTTTGGTCTGACGGTCTTGCGCGAAGGCAGTAAAGAAAAGCGTGCTGAATAAAAACGAAACGAGTAATTTCTTCATTAGGAATATTTTGCTACAAAATTAAGGTTTTAGGTGTTGGGTATTGGGTTTTATGCAAAAAATGACGCTAGAGTTCATTTTTTAATTTGAATGGTGAACCTAAAACCTAATATCTAAAACCCAAAACCTATTAATGACCCGTACAAAGTTGTGCAACCAGTTTGTCGTCCAATCGCAACAATTTCAAGACCGAAGAGCCGCGCATGTCTTTGGCTTTTAGTTTTTCCATCAACATCGTGATTTTGCCATGCCTACTTTTGCCTTTATCGCTTAGGCTGCTTTTCATTATTTTAATAAAAATGGTAATGTGCTCGCAATCGTCTTTACCCAAAATGCGTACTTGGCGTTGTACACTGTTGATTAATTGATTGAATAATTCTTCATCTCTCATTAAGCAATATTGCAGTCCCAATAGCAATTTGGCTTCTACTTGAGCTTCGGGATATTTTTTGAGACTCAGCTCGTTCAATAAGTTGTTAAGCCATTTGGCTGCTTCGTCAAACTTGTCGACAAACATGCAGCAAATTGCTCGGTAGGATAAATAGATCAGATATCGGCCAACATCATGTAAGTCGTTTTCATAGTCTACAAAGAGTGCTTTGTTTTCTTCGTACAATTCGGGAAGCGTTCCCAAACGTTGGTTTCGTTCGATTTTTGAGAATAAGAAACGGGGCGAAAACGTATAAAAACCGTAATTGGTGAGCAATACCGAAGCATAATCATTCACCTCGTTGTAATGCTTTTCGGCTGGCGAGTGCAGGTGATAATGTTCGTAATATTCGTATTTCAAGAATTCGAAAACCGTACGAAGGTGATAGTAGGTAGTATCCTGTCCGTACGTTTCGATGATTGAATGGACGCGTTCAAAAATATCTTCGATGCTTTCTTTATCAGAAATTTTGCCATCCGAATCGGGTTCTACAAAAAGACGGTGAAAAATATTGACCGCACTTTGGTACACATACAAACGGTGCGATTGGTACAAATTGCACACGTTGTTGATTTCATTGCTGAGCAGTGTGAGCTCCATGCTTTTGAAATCTTTACCATGCAGAAATAAATCTTCGTATTTTCTAAAGTATGTCGCAAGCAAATCCTCGGCCTTGTCGAGGGCAAGCATATAGGCGATGTGTTTGTTGTAAAGCTGTGAATAATGAAACTGCTCTGGCGAGTTAAGGTGCAAACGTTTCAGATATTTGTAGACCATCGTCAGCTCGCTCGAAAGGTCGTAGTCGATCAGTTCCTTTTCTAATTTCTTGAGCGAAGTGATGATAATCGCCTTTTTCTTGGTAAAAAATATTTCCTGAATCGAAGCTACTTTTTTAAGGATGTCGGTCCTTGGGTTTTCCATCTGCATGATGAGGTATTCCTCGATCTTTTGGTTCAGACGCGAACGAAGCGTATAATAGGCGTTGGGATTCACGTCCAACTCTTCCATTATCTTACTGTCCGAGAACTGCTTTTCGCGCATGTACTTCAGTAAAAAAGCCGATTTTTCGGCACTGCTATCCATCAGCGAGCCGCAGATATTCTGAAAATCCTTTTCAGTAAGTTGCTTGATGATATTCTTTAACTTCGACATCTTTAAAAATTATTGCACAAGTAATAAAACTTGCACATTAAGACAAAATAAATCTTACTAAATTATATTAGTGTGTCAGTAGAAAAAACACAACCGACCCCATTTCGTAATCAGATTACGGATTTATTCCATATTAGTTATCCTATCGTACAAGGTGGTATGGTCTGGTGTAGTGGCTGGCGGTTGGCCTCGGCCGTGAGCAATGCTGGCGGTTTGGGTCTTATCGGGGCTGGTTCGATGCATCCTGAAACGCTCTTGGAACATATTAACAAAACAAAAGCCGCTACAGATAAACCTTTTGGGGTCAATTTGCCACTGATTTATCCTGAAATCGATAAATTGGTTGACATCGTGTTGAAAGAAAAAGTACCGATTGTATTTACTTCGGCTGGCAATCCAAGTGTTTGGACAAAAATGCTGAAAGACGAAGGAATCAAGGTCGTGCATGTGGTGCCGAGTGTAAGGTTTGGATTGAAAGCGCAAGATGCAGGTGTGGATGCTATTGTGGGCGAAGGTTTCGAAGCAGGCGGACACAACGGTCGCGAAGAAACCACTACTTTTTGCCTCATTCCATCGCTCAAACAATATCTGCAAATTCCGATTATCGCAGCTGGTGGTGTTTTCTCGGGGCGCAGTTTGTTGGCTGCGATGGCTTTGGGGGCAGATGGCGTTCAAATCGGGACTCGCTTTGCGGCTTGTGCAGAATCTTCGGCACATTCCCATTTTAAAAACAAAATAATTGAAACCAAAGAAGGCGAAACAGAGTTGATGCTGAAACAGTTGACGCCCGTTCGAATGTTGAAAAATGAGTTTTATCAACAAATCAAAACATTGGAAACCAACGGAGCTTCGGTAGAAGAACTGAAAACATTGCTTGGGAAAGGGCGCTCTAAAAAAGGAATTTTTGAAGGCGATTTGATAAACGGAGAATTGGAAATAGGCCAAATTGCAACAATGCTGCAAAAACAGGAAACGGCAGCCGAGATTATCTCTGATATTTGGTCTGAATATATAGATACTAAAAACAAACTATAACATGAAAAATTATTCATTAAAATTTTTACTTATTCTGTCTTTGTTTTTTTCTTGTAAGAAGAAAAAAGAAGACGTTCGGCCAGAAGTCGTTCCTGTCGAAGTGGCCCCAAGTGGCCCTTATTTGGTCAGTATCACCAAAGTACGGACTCAGACAATGGGAGCAATCAGTCTGATAATCAGAAATTTCGCACCTACACTGGTTCCGTTGCTGCCCGAAATGAATTATGATGTTGACACGTATAAAATTCGTTACAAAACCACTTACAAAGGAAATGCAACAATAGCTTCGGGCATTATTTGTGTGCCCAGAACGGATACTGTTTTGTTTCCCACACTTAGTTTTCAGCATGGCACTTTGTTTGACGTGGCCGAAGTACCCAGCAATAGTTTTATTCAACAAGTACAAATCAGTGCATTGGCTTCGGCTGGTTATTTTTCCCTCTCGCCCGATTATCTTGGCTTTGATAGCGTGACCAGATTCATGCATCCTTACTATATCGCCCAGTATTCGGCCAATGCGGTGCGCGATATGCTTTTGGCAAGCGAGGAATTTTCAAAAATGAAAAACATCAAACTGAATAAACAGCTTTTTCTAGCGGGCTATTCGCAAGGCGGAAACGTGACGATGGCTGCCATGAAAAGCATCGAAAGTAAACCTGTTGGCAATTTCGAATTGACAGCCTCTGCTGCCGGTGCTGGCGGGTACAATTTGAATGGGATTTTCAAAACCATTACTGCACGCGATTCTTTTCCTTCGCCCAATTACATTGCCTACATCGTGCAGTCGTTTCGGATTTCGAACGATTGGAACACTCCGCTTTCCTATTATTTCAAAGAGCCTTTTGCTTCGCGAATCCCCAATTTGATCAATGGAACAACCTCTGCCAATACGATTAATGCCAATCTTTCGGAGCGGTTGGACACTTTGTTACAACAAAATTTTATTGCTTCGGTAAAAAACGGAACCGACTTACAGTTTTCGAATGCACTCAGCGTCAATAGTTTATACGATTGGAAACCAAATACACCACTCCGATTATATCATGGCGATCAGGACGAAGTTGTTCCTTTTTCTGATTCCGATTCAACCTATCGTCATATGCTCAATTTGGGAGCGACTTCCGTCAGTTTTGTGCCTTTGCCTAATCAAGACCACAGTTCGGGCGCATTGCCTATGGTGAGCGATGTGCTAGTTTGGTTCAATAGTTTGGTAAAGTAGTATTTTTCAGGTCGATTGTAATCGTTAGAAATAAGAGGAAATAGCTGATTACATTTTTTAGCCTTAAATTCGCAACCGAACGCAAGACCATGAAAATCATCCTCATCAACGGGCCAAACTTGAACCTCTTGGGCAAAAGAGAGCCCGAAATCTATGGAAACAAAAGTTTCGAGCAGTATTTTGAAGAACTGAAAGCAAAATATCCACATGTTGAATTAGAATATTTCCAATCGAATGTGGAAGGTTTTTTGATTGATAAATTGCATGAAGTAGGTTTTAGTCACGATGGTATTATTGTCAATTTTGGCGCATATACTCACACTTCTATCGCTTTGGCTGATGCCATTTCGGGAATCAAAACGCCAGTAGTAGAAGTACATATTTCGAACATACATTCGCGTGAAGAATTTCGCCACAAAAGTTATTCAGGCGCAAAAGCCAAAGCTTGTTTGACAGGTTTCGGGTTGTATGGGTATGAAATGGCATTAAATTATTTCTTAAATAAAAACTAAGTGATTCGAGATTTCGAACCACATTTTTCTTCTGAACTTTCTTCCAATGTCTGATAAAGTCCTAGTAACCAAGCCCATTGCGGCTATTCACACGAGAATAAAACTTAGTTCTTCGAAAAGCGAAAGCAATCGTGCACTGATCATCAATGCTGTTTCGGGCAATAAATGCGAACTAAAAAACCTTTCTGATGCGCGTGACACCCAAACGATGCAACGACTCTTGCTTTCAAATGACAAAACGCTTGATGTGTTGGACGCAGGAACTACCATGCGTTTCCTGATCGCATTGAAAGCCTTGAGCGGAGAAAACAGAATCATGACAGGTACGCCTCGTATGTGCGAACGACCAGTGAAAATTTTGGTAGATGCACTTCGACTTTTGGGTGCTGACATTCAATACCTTGGCGTGGAAGGTTATCCGCCAGTCGAAATAAAAGGTTTTTCGTCAAAATCGGACAAAATCCAGATACAAGGCGATGTGAGTAGCCAATACATTTCGGCTCTTTTGATGTCGAGTATTCTAATGCCAAATGGTTTGGAATTGGAATTGACGGGCAAAGTGGCTTCTCGTCCATACATCGAAATGACGTTGGATTTGATGAAGCTTTTTGGTGTGAGCCATACTTGGGTTGGAAACACAATCAGTGTTCCAAAACAAGAATATACTGCCAACCAATACACCATCGAATCCGACTGGTCGGGCGCAAGCTATTGGTTCAGCGTAGTGGCATTGGCCGAAAATGCTGAAATAGAATTGTTGGGCTTGAAACAAAATTCATTACAAGGCGACAGCGCCATTGTGGGCATTATGGATAGTTTTGGAGTAGCTTCTTCGTTTACGGAAGAAGGTATTTTGCTAAAAAAGAAAGCGCACCAAACCGAGGTAACAGTCGATTTTGCCGATTGTCCAGATTTGGCACAAACAGTAGTAGCATGTGCCGCGGTGAAAGGCATCAAGCTGAAAATGAAAGGAATAGAAAGTCTTCGAATCAAAGAAACCGATCGTATTTTAGCACTTCAAAACGAACTAAAGAAATTTAACGCTTCGCTGAACGATTTGGGCGAAGGCTGGTTTGAAGTTGTGCCTTCAACAGATATTCCTAAAAACATCACTATCCATACCTATGACGATCATCGTATGGCCATGGCATTTGCACCACTTGCATTTGTGGCTGATTTAGTGATCGAAGAACCGAGCGTAGTCAATAAATCATATCCAGGTTATTGGAACGATTTGAAAAAGGCTGGATTTGGAGTGGTTTAGAATGATTTCTTTCAATTTGGTTTCAGTAGAGAAAGCAAAAAGAGTCAAATCACAAAAAAGCGGAAGAATGGCAAAACCTTTCTTCCGCTTTAAAAGACCGAAAACCTTCTAAAAACTACTCAGCGTGCAACCACGCTTTTTTGGCTTCAAGTTCTTCTTTTGATTCGCGCACGTCTGGGTCGTCTACACAGCAATCTACTGGACAAACGGCTGCACATTGTGGTTCTTCGTGAAAACCGGTACACTCAGTACATTTATTGGGAACAATGTAATAGAATTCTGGCGAAACGGGGTCTTGTTGCGCTTTGCCGTCTATCATGGTGCCGTCTTCCATTTCTACTTCGGTCAGTTTTGTACCACCTCCCCAAGTCCACTTGGCTCCGCCTTCATAGATGGCAGTGTTTGGACACTCTGGTTCGCAAGCCCCGCAGTTAATGCACTCTTCTGTAATTATAATAGCCATGACCGAAATCTTTTATTCTGTAACAAATTTTGGGGACGCAATTTAGCAATACTCGTTTAATATAACTTTGCAAAACGAAAGTATTCAATTCAAATGGAAGGAATATTTTTATTAGTCTATTGATTTTCAAACCATTATATTACTCAGTTTTCTCCTGAATCTATCTAAAATGACCCAGAATACAGCCTCACTACAACTTTCTGAACGCCTAAATTGTTTCGTAAAGCTTGGCGAAGCACTTAAATCACTCGATTCGGATCAAAAACTTTCCTTGGCCGCACGTGCCAAATACGCCAATCCGTGGTTCGAAGAAAAAAATGTCCTACTCTCACTGAGCAATCTTGCGGAAATGCTTGCGGAAAATAATTTGAAAATATTTTCATCTAATTATTCGACTTTGGATGAGCCTAGAATTCCAAAATCAATCGGTGTGATTATGGCGGGCAATATTCCAGCCGTTGGTTTTCACGATGCATTATGCGTTTTGCTTGCAGGTCACACTCTTTTGGCCAAACTGAGCAAAGACGACACGGTTTTGATGTGTTTTCTTTTTGATAAAATAACAGAAATAGAACCGCGATTTGCGCCATTCATACAAGTAGTCGAACGATTGACGCTCATGGATGCCGTGGTGTGTACTGGAAGCAACAATTCGGCACGCTATTTTGAACATTATTTTGGCAAATATCCAAACATCATCCGCAAAAATAGAACATCTGTAGCCGTGCTAGACGGAACCGAATCGCCTGAAGAAATCGCTTTATTGGCCGAAGATATTTTTACCTATTATGGACTCGGTTGTCGAAATGTTTCCAAGCTTTTTATTCCGCAAGAAAGTGACATTACCAAAATCATCGACCATGTCGAACATTGCTCTTATGTGATCAACCAACACAAATATGCCAACAACTACACTTACAATCGTGCCATTTATTTGCTGAATCTGGAACCGTTTCTTGATAATGATTTTGCCATTTTCAAGGAAAGTGACGCACTTAACTCGCCTTTGTCGGTCATTCATTACGAGCGATACTGCGCCAAAGCTCCTCTTTTAGAAAAGCTTAAAGCTGACAAAGACAACATTCAGTGTATCGTGAGCAAATGCCCAGAAATTGAAAACAAAGTCGCTTTTGGTGAAGCTCAAAAACCCAACTTAAGCGATTTTGCAGACGGTGTGGATACAATGGAGTTTTTATTGGATCTTTAATTTGAATAATAATTCATATATTTAAGCCGAGTTTAAACCAGATTTGGCTTAACTTTTTACGGCTAATTCTTTTTTTTTGACATTTATCAAATGTAATCCTTCCGTTTTCTTCTAAGTTTGTCATTATAAACTTTTTAAAATAGATAATTATGAGTCAGAAACCATCAGGAGCATTTGTTGGCGCATCTTGGGTTGCCCTTTTTGCTGGATTTATTTCCTACAATTTTGGTTTGTGGAATGCCGAAATGCTTTTAAACGAGAAAGGCTATTACTTCACCATCATTATGTACGGGCTTTTTGCGGCCGTTTCGGTACAAAAATGTGTGCGCGACAGAATTGAGGGAGTGCCTGTGACCGATATTTATTATGGAATTTCATGGATTTCGACCATTTTGGCCATCGTACTGCTCACGATTGGTCTTTGGAACGCAGGTATGACTAAGAGCGAAAAAGGATTTTATGCCATGTCGTTTCTTCTAACCATGTTTGCCGCTATTGCAGTCCAAAAAAATACACGTGACGTACAATCATCGTCTGGAAAAAATGCCAGTAAAGAATCAGAATAAATAATGTTATAATATTCTAAGAAGATTGCTTAAACATTGCGGCCACAGAATTGTCTATTCAAGACAGTTCTGTGGCCGTTTATCTTTGGCAAAAATTCCTTTTATCGCACAATAGTAAGCGTTTGTATAATTGTTGTCGGTATTATCCAAACTTTCTTTTAGTTCAAGGATGGCATAATAGGTTCCTACAGACTTCGAAATCCCGCTATGCTAGATCTGTTTTTCCAAAAGCATTAAATGCCCCCCATGAACTAGCATCAGGAGTTATATCATAAAACCCTTCATACAAAACCTGGGGAATCGTAAATAAGTATTTGTTAAAGTGGAGACGGTTTGTGAATTGGCGCTAGAACCATTATCCTACTTATAAAATTGTCCATTTGTGGCATTAACGGTAATACCTTTTCCATAACAACTGTATGTTTTACAGTGTCTACGGTCATTTGTGCGAAGGAAATAAATGGATGTATTATTAATAAAATGAATTGAGCAGTTTTTATTTAATTTTTCATACTGCAATTGATTCATGTAATTTATTAGATCAATCTACAATTGTAAATAGATCATTTTGCCAACAGCTTACATGATGATTTGCTGAGTGAAAATATCATGAATACTGATTAGAATCACTATTTGTTTTATTCCATCCCCCATTTTGGCAACTTTACCTGCTTTTTTCGATGCTTTGCCGATTTTTCATAGGCTTCATATTGTCTTAATTCTACCTTGGTCCTAATTCTTGATTGTTTCACTAACATCTAATAATAATAAAATGGTAGAAGTATTCAAAACCGATGTAGCAGACTCTTCACAAAGCCAATTGCTAGAGTATGTACTCTCTGGCGAATTTTCTGATTATAAAGTCAATTTTGATCTTTCTGATTGCGACAAGATTTTGCGCATCGAGTCAAACAAGATCAATGTGAACAAGGTGCTTTCGGTCGTAAATAGGCTAGGGTATCAATGTCAGGTATTGGTTTGATTAATTCTGGAAAAATCTTAGATGAATAAACCAATGCCTTCGCTTAGGGAGAAGGCATTGGTAAGTATGTTATTTTTCATTGCTAAGTTTTTAAACGTTGATATTGTTCCGTTTTTTAAAATCTCACAAGATTATCACAAACGTTTTCGGGACTTAACCATCTGCTAAAACATTTAAATGCTATTTTATTTTATTTCAATAAATAATAGCACAGTAAGTCAAGGTCCTGCTGCTGAACAAAATAGAATATACGGCAGACCATCATCGCCATTGCCTTCATCTAGTAATCAAATGTAAAGCGATTTCAGGACTAACTAAAATGTGTAAATTTGTAGCAGGACTTTTAACCAAATTGTGTAAACTTTTTTCAGGACAAGACACTCGTTCCAAACGAGGACTATTTCTGACAAGTGATAAAGAACATGCAAAGCATCGTAATAAAGGTAGGAAGTAATGTCCTTACCAAAACCCAAGGCGAACTGGATCTGGACGTAATGCGTTCGCTTTGTTCGCAAATTGCTGATCTGAAATCAAAAGGACATGATATAATATTCATATCTTCTGGGGCAGTCGCTTCTGGTCGCAGCCTTACCACGTTGCCCGAAAAAACGGATGATGTCAGTCGTAGACAAGTATTGG
Organism: Cytophagales bacterium; assembly: GCA_043769845.1. Lineage (GTDB taxonomy): Bacteria > Bacteroidota > Bacteroidia > Cytophagales > UBA9547 > UBA9547. The sequence goes on along the minus strand of JAYVIX010000360.1, from coordinate 18,408 downwards.
CGGCCATCGGACAAGTAAAATTGATTTCGCTTTATTCTGAAATGTTCAAAGACCTTGGGCTACTTTGTGCCCAAGTATTGGTTACAAAGGAAGACTTTCGCGATCGAGGCCATTATCTGAACATGAAAAACTGTTTAGAAGCCTTGCTGAAAAACGGCATTATCCCGATTGTAAACGAAAACGATGTTGTTTCGGTGACCGAATTGATGTTTACCGACAATGACGAACTCGCAGGTTTGGTCTCATCCATGTTGGGAGTCGATCGTTTGGTAATTCTTTCCAACGTGGACGGAATTTTTACAGGAAATCCAAACCATCACGAATCCAAACTCATTTCAGAGGTCGATTATAAAAATACCAATTTAGAACAATACATCTCGAAAGAAAAATCGGCATTTGGTCGAGGCGGAATGCTGACCAAATGCAACATCGCCCACAAAGTAGCCGGTTTGGGTATCCATGTGCATATAGCCAATGGCAAGTCAGATGGAATTTTAGCAAAAGTACTTTCAGAAGAAAAAATAGGGACTCATTTTTTGCCTAAGAAAAATGCATCCAACATCAAACGTTGGGTCGCCAATGCAGAAGGACTCGCCAAAACGGCTATCATCATAGACGAAGGCGCTCGTCAAGCCTTGCTTTCCGACAAACCCACGAGTTTGCTTCCTGTGGGTGTCAAAAAAATTGAAGGAACTTTTGCTAAAGGCGAAATTGTTCGGATAAAAGACACCGAAGGAAATATAATCGGGATTGGTAGAGCACAATTTGCCTCTGACAAACTAGAAGAACTAAAAGCGGAGAAACGCCAAAAGGAACTTGTGCATTACGATTATTTGTATCTTTACTAAAAGCATGTTGATTTATTTTTTTGGTCAGACCGCAGGTCAGTACCAAAAAAATCACTTGATTATTCAAGGGTACTGACCTGTGGTCTGACCCTTTTCAAGAAAGAATATTTCGATGGAAAAGCTAAAGAATAAATTGACTCCACAAACAATCAAAGTTCCTATTCAAGATTGGCACCTAAAACTTACCAAAGAAGAAAAAGCTCAAATTGAAATTGCCAGAAAACAGTTTTTTAAATGGTGAAATATTAACAAGTGCCGAATTCTGGAAAGGTTTAAAATGAATTAGAACATGATTACCAGCCTCGACCAACTCGATTTGAACAAAACGTACTCCTATGCCGATTATCTCAAATGGCAGTTTGACGAGTATGTGGAACTAATCCGAGGCAAAATCGTGCGCATGTCGCCTGCACCATCTTCTTATCATCAGGACATAAGTGGAAAACTTCATGGTGAGTTCTATACGTTTTTAAAAAATAAAAAATGCAAGCTCTATTCGGCTCCGTTTGATGTTCGTTTGAACCGAAAACAAAACGACTCCGAAATTCAAACCGTTGTTCAACCTGATCTTTGTGTTATTTGCGATACCACAAAAATAGACGCTAGGGGCTGCCTGGGTGCGCCCGATCTGATTATTGAAATCCTTTCGCCCGCCACTTCACGCAAAGACGTGCGCGATAAATTTGATTTGTATCAGGAAGCTGGTGTACTCGAATACTGGATTGTTGCACCCATTGATCACATTGTAGACGTTTTTATACTGAAAGAAGGAAAATACGTTTTAGTTAAGAAATATGCAGGAGACGATTTGGTTCCTGTAAGCATCTTTGAAGGTTTTTCTATCGACTTGAAAGATATTTTTGAGTAATATTTTAAAAAATTGGATGATGAAAAAAATTAACCGAGCAGTTTTAATAGCCAATATCCTCACTTTTTTGGCTTTCATTGCCCATACCATCGGAGGAGATTTGGAAATACAAACTCTTGCGCCTGTGGTTGGTTCGGACGATTCAGCAACCAAATTCCAAATATGGGTCATGTCGAGGTGCGGATGGCATTGGATCTCTTTTGACTTGCTTTTTGCCTCGATTGGCCTGTTTTTGGTCAATTTCTCTCAATTCTTTGCTAGCAAAAAATCCATCCTTCAACTCATTTCGGTTTATTTTCTCGGTTACAGCATTGTCTGGATCATAGTTTTGTTCATGTCACCTTCGTTTGAAGGCAATTTTTTTAAACTAGGTCAGTGGATGCTTTTACTATCAATTAGCGGTTTTTCTTTCCTAGGTTCGAAAACTTGTTTAGAAACAACTAAAAATGAATCCATTAACTAGTTCGGAACAATCGCATTACCAACGCCACCTCATTCTGCCAGGTTTTGGCTTGGAGGCTCAGGAAAAACTCAAGAATTTTTCAGTCTTGGTCATTGGTGCTGGCGGGCTCGGTTGTCCGGTTTTGATGTATTTAGCAGCGGCAGGGATTGGTCGCATTGGTATCATCGACAATGACGTGGTGAGCCAGAGCAACCTACACCGTCAAGTACTTTTTGGAAAATCGGACATTGGCAAACCAAAAGCCAAAATTGCCGCCAATCGTTTACAAGACAACAACCCATACATTGTCATCGAACCAATTCTTCAATATCTTTCTAAAGAGAATGCTTTGGAAGTGATCAAAAAATACGATTTGGTGGTGGACGGAAGCGACAATTTCAGCACACGCTATTTGGCAAACGATGCCTGTGTGATGTTGGGAAAACCGCTCGTTTCAGGTGCTATTTTCACTTACGAAGGTCAAGTTTCGGTTTTCAACTATAAAAACGGCCCCACTTATCGTTGTCTTTTTCCCGAACCTCCATCGGCAGGCGAAATGCCCAATTGTGCCGAAATAGGCGTTTTAGGCGTTCTTCCTGGAGTGGTAGGAAGTATTATGGCCACGGAAGCAATCAAAATCGCAGCCGAAATAGGCGAAACACTTTCAGGAAAACTGCTCGTTTATGACGCTATAAAGATGAATTTTAATTCATTTAATTTTAATGCAAATCCAGACAATCAAAACATTCGTTCGCTTGGCAAATATGATTTCGCCTGTGATGTTCCTTCCGCCAAAGAGATTTCAGCGAAAGATTTGAAAGCCCATTTCGATGATTATGTAGTAATGGATGTTCGCGAACCAAATGAATATCAGACTTTTAATATTGAAGGACTGAATTGTCCACTTTCCGAACTTGAGTTTCATCTATCATCCATCCCGAAAGACAGAAAAGTAGTTGTTCATTGTCAGGCAGGGAGTAGAAGTAAAAAAGCCATCGAACTGCTCGAAACTAAATACGGATATACTAATTTGATCAATCTTCGAAATGGATTGAAAGAATGGTAGTTCAATTAATAATTAACAACTAACAATTAATATTATTTCATTTTGTGTTTAGCAAATCTTTTCATTTAAAAAAAACAAAAATTCTTTAGCGATGATAAAAAATCATGAGATAGATTTTCGCATTTATGGCGAAGAACTTCAGTTTGTGGAAATAGAACTCGACCCGCAAGAAACGGTGATGGCCGAGCCTGGCAGTTTTATGATGATGGATCAGGACATCGAGATGAAAACCATTTTTGGCGATGGTAGCCAAGACCAAGGCGGTTTTATGGGCAAACTATTCTCGGCAGGCAAACGCTTGCTTACTGGCGAGAGTTTGTTCATGACGGGCTACACAAATACTGGGTCGGGCAAGAAAAAGGTATCATTTGCTTCGCCTTATCCAGGCCGTATCATCCCGATGGATTTGGACAAGATGGATGGCAAAATCATTTGTCAAAAAGACTCTTTTTTGTGTGCAGCCAAAGGCGTAAGTGTAGGAATTGAATTTCAGAAGAAACTAGGCACTGGTTTGTTTGGTGGCGAAGGCTTCATCATGCAAAAACTTGAAGGAGATGGTTTGGCTTTTGTACACGCAGGTGGCATGGTTATCGAAAGAGAACTCAAACCAGGCGAAATATTAAAGATTGATACTGGCTGTATTGTGGCTTTCACGCAACATGTCGACTATGACATTCAGTTTGTAGGGGGAATCAAAAACTCGCTTTTTGGTGGTGAAGGCTTATTTTATGCAGTGCTCCGTGGCCCCGGAAAAGTTTGGATTCAATCGTTGCCTATCAGCCGTTTGGCAGGTCGTATTTTGCAATATGGTACGGCTGGCGGACGCAGAGAGGAAGGAAGTATCCTTGGCGGCTTAGGTAATTTGTTGGATGGCGATTAGTAACAATTGGCAGTAGAATAAAATCATTCTACTGCCATTATTTCAACCTGAAGATCAATTGTTTTATTAATTTTAATGTGTACTATTATTGCTGTTTCCATACAATAGACATAAATTTGTTTTATTCACAGTTCTATGCGCTTTGCTTGCCTAAAAATGAAATTTAACCTTGTACTTCTTGTTTCTGTTTCCGCCTTGCTTTCGAGCTGTGCGACAATTGTAGGAGGATCAAAATATTATGCACATGTAACCATAACTGGCCATCCAAACGCGTCAATTCTTGTCAACAATCGGCCTCAAGGCACAGGAAGTGCCGTTTTTCAAGTAAAAAGAAAAGATGCCAACAAGTTTTTTCTCACGATAAAAGAAGACGGCTGCGAAAGTCAGAATTTTAAATACAAATCTCGGACATTTAGAGGTTGGGCTTTATTAGGTTCTCTTTCCTTTTTTTCTTATTCTATTTTTCCTTACGGTACTATTATAGATCTTATCAATGGGGCTTATTGGAAACCAAGTATTTTTGAAAGAGGCGTTTCGAAAAAGAATTACAAGAATTTTGCCTACAATATCGAATACACTGGCTGTAAAGCAAAAGAAGAAAAACAAACTATTCTGATTAATTCAGCTCCACAGCAAACTGGCGATAGTCAGGATGATCTTATAAACAAAGCCAAACAAAAAGCCGATCGACTTCGCGAAATGAAAAAACTACTTGACGAAGGAATCCTAAATCAAGAAGAATACGACAAAGAAAAGAAGAAAATACTTGATGAAAAATAATTCATCAAGCTAAGCGATTGCTTCTCTCAAAAACTCTTGAAGTGCATACAATTCTTTAAGCGCATCTATCGTTTTGGGGGCAGCATCGTTTGTCAAAAGGATTTCAAAAGGCAAATTGTAGGTGCACACCACACTTTTTAGTTTTAGAATCTCAATATTCGGATTATCAGCCTCGTAGCCTTTGGGCGGGCGAGAAAGTTTCCCTTCTTCCATCAGACTGGTATAATATCGCTTGAAAGAAGGCTTGTTTAAAATAGCCAGTAATTTGTCGCCATTATAATCAATTTCTTGTCTGATTTTTTGCAGAATAGGCGATTCAGGCATGTAAATTCCGCCACCCACAAACGCCCCCGCTGGTTCGATGTGCATGTAATAACCTGGCCCGACTGATTTTTTTCCGCCTTCGGCAAAATAGGCACCAAAATGCGATTTGTAAGGCGTTTTGTCAGATGAAAAACGCACGTCACGGTAAATCCTATAAATGCCATCTTTCGGATTCAAACCCTCTATTCGCGAATCGAACGACTGAAGTCCCCGAAGAACCTCTTCCACAAAAACGACAAATTCGGCTTTGGCTTTCTCGAATTCCACTTTGTGTGCCTCAAACCAAGGTTTATTGTTGTTGTCTTTTAACTGAGACAGAAATTCTAGCGTAAACTTTAGCATGATTTTTGTGGAAAACGGTACAAAACCTTCTTTGGAACTAAATTGAGAAGAAAAGGTTATATTCGAAATGAATAGTTTTAAACCGTCAAGATTTTTTTGGTTTTAAAAATAATAGAAATGGAAGGAGAAGAAACAATTGTAAACCGAGTATTGAGCAGTCCGCTAGTTACATTCAATCTGGAAGATTTGTATGAAACGGGCGAACGTATGGTGTATGACATTAAAGAGAATCTTTTTCAAGGCATTATTTTAAAAGAAAAAGAGTTTCGGGAATTTCTAAAAAACCATGATTGGAGCCAATACACGGGCAAACATATCGCACTCACTTGCACCGAAGATGCCATCGTGCCCACTTGGGCGTATATGCTTTTAGCGATTCAGCTTCAGCCATTTGCCAAAACAATCGTTTTTGGAAATCTGGAGAATCTGGAACAGCAACTTTTCCAACAAGCACTCGCCACAGTAGATTTGGAACTATATCGCAATGCCAAAATCGTGATCAAAGGCTGTAGCAAAGTGCCCGTGCCCGAATATGCTTATGTGGAAATCACACGACTGCTCGTTCCGATCGCTCAAAACCTGATGTTTGGCGAACCGTGCAGCACCGTGCCCTTAATGAAACGAAAAAGTTAAAGTGAAATTAAACCCAATTTTAATTTCACTTTAACGTCTCTTTAATCTAAAGTAGCAAGGCTTAGGCTACTTTTGGGTTATCAAAATGTTTAAGTTTGCTTATCTTTCAAGTAAAAAGGCTGGGACTCCTAGCCTTTTTACTTTTCAAGCGAAGGTGGTATTTCATTTTTAAACCATCGCAACTGCCAATTTGTTTTTGTTTCCTGTAAGTATTTCAATGAGCTGATTTTTTTGCGTTTTGGAAACGTTTGAGCTCCCTTGATTTTCAAAATTATCCTGCTTTTCAAAACAACAGAATTCAAAAAACGTAGATTTCTGAGTATAATTTAAAAAATCAAACACTTTAGTGTTATTTTGTTCGAATACTCCGTGAAAACATTTAATAATGGCAGCTATAAATTATATGAAATAAAATTTATATAAATGAAAAAGACAATCTCAATCATCCTGATCGCCATTTTGCCATTTATTGCTATTGCCGAAACATGCAAAGGCGAAACCAAAGACGGACAAAAAGTCGGCAACTGGAAATGTTACTATGCCAATGGCAATGTTTCGCAAGAAGGAAGCTATACACAAGGAAAAAAAACGGGGATTTGGCGACTCTATCACGACAATGGCAAAATCGCTGGCGAAGGAACATATGTAGACGACAAAGAAAAAGGCAAATGGAAATTCTTTGACGAAGACGGAAATATGATGTTAGAACAGGATTTTGAATAAAATGTATGTCAACTACTTACTTTACCACATAACCCAATTCCATTGAATTCTGAAAGGCGGTTGTTAGTTTGAAAGAAGAAGAATTGTAATTGAAAATCAATTTTAGACGGTCGCGTTCGGTATCAACTGCCAACTCGGCATAGAACACTCGGTTCACGCCTTTTACTTTGTTGATAATATTGTTGGAAACCTAGGCTAGAAAGTCATATGGCAAATGTGCCCAGCCAGCATCTCCCTTGGGATAGTGGCTTTTAGTTCATAACTTATTTGTGTAGTTTTACATATTGTCATTTTTTTCGTAAGCATACAATATGCATTCACAAGACACCCATACCTACATTGATCTATTTGCTGGCTGTGGTGGCTTGTCATTAGGACTACATAATGCAGGCTGGAAAGGACTTTTTGCGATCGAGAAAAGCCCAGATGCATTCAAGACCTTAGAGCATAACCTCATCAACAAAAAAAATCATTTTGATTGGCCAGAATGGCTACCAAAACAAGCTCTTGAAATAAATGCAGTTCTGGAGCAATACAATTCTGAATTAGAAAAACTCAAAGGGAAAATTACAATGATTGCAGGAGGCCCACCATGTCAAGGGTTTTCGATGGCAGGCAAGCGTAATGAATATGACCTAAGAAATGATCTTATTAATTCATACATAAAATTTATAGAAACAGTAGAGCCTCAGATTATCTTCTTTGAAAACGTAAAGGGCTTTACGATGGAGTTCAAGAAGAATAAAGAAAAAGGAATTGCCTACTCTGATCAAGTAACAAAAAAACTAGACGATGCTGGTTATTTTGTGAAAGGGCAATTGGTCAATTTTGGCGAGTACGGTGTCCCGCAGAAAAGAACACGTTTCATATTGGTTGGGATAAAAAAAACAGTCGCAAATGCTTCACAGCAAAACGTGGAAAATTTCTTTGAAACATTAAAAGACAATCGTTTTCAGTTTTTAAAAGAAAAGGGAATAAGCCTAGAAACGAATCTTCAAGATGCGATTTCTGACTTATTTAAAGAAAATGGCTTAAAGGAAACTCCTGATTTTCCGAGTTTCCAATCGGGCATTTATGGGGCAAAAAAGACTAGTTATCAAAAACTAATGCGAATTGGAGTTGAAAACAATGTGGCTGATAGCCACAGGTTTCCAAAACATTCGCAAACAATAATAGATAGATTCAGCAATATATTAGGTGAAACAAAAGACAGAAGAAATTTGAATATTAGTAAAGATATTCAAGAAAAATACAGCATAAAGAAAAGAACCGTTATCCCACTAAATGGCTTGGACAAAACTCCAACCATTACCACTCTGCCTGACGATTACATTCACTATTCTGAACCACGAATTCTGACCGTGCGTGAATACGCCCGTATTCAAAGCTTCCCAGATTGGTACGAATTTCAAGGCAAATACACCACAGGTGGAATTTTAAGAACAAAAGAAGTACCCCGTTATACCCAAATAGGTAACGCTATACCTCCACTTTTTGGAGAACAAAGTGGATTGCTTTTAAAGCAATTGATTAGCTGAATAATTGAATTAAACAATAATAAAAAAAGACCTTCGATTTAGTTATCGAAGGTCTTTTTTTTAAATCTAAACAGTAACATGTGCCTTATATGCCGTTGTTCAAAAAGCAACATAGGGATAGTTTTGTAGGAATGCAATTTCTATAAATTAATGGATATCAACGTCCGAATTGGCGACCGAATTAGAGAACTACGGAAGGAAAAAAACTTGTCACAAGAAACCCTTGCAAATATTGCAGAGGTGGACAGGACATACATGACAAAAATAGAAAATGGCAAGAAGAATGTAACAGTCAAACTACTTGAAAAAATAATTACGGTCTTGGAAGTCGATTTTGCGACTTTTTTTAATGTGCTAAAATTCGAAAATAAAGATGAAAGAGCAGATCTCAATTGAAGAATTAGACGGCAAAAAGTTCAGAATTCGAACTATTGAACCAAATGACAATAAAAAGGCTGTTATCACTCATTATTTGCACAATTATCATAATGGCGTAAAAAAACATTATGAAAAAGAGGCTAAATTATATTTAAAAGAAATAGTTGAATACAAAAGCGAGATGGAAGATTTACATCTCGCTTCTGATGTTGCGATACAACAATTGCTATTCGAAGTAGAAAATGTTCCTTTCCCGACTCCAAAAAATTATACGTTTAAGTTTATAGATCTTTTTGCAGGAATTGGCGGCTTCAGGCTTGCATTACAAAATCATGGAGGGAAATGTGTATTCACAAGTGAATGGGACAAATATTCACAGATTACATATAGAGCCAATTTTGGCGAAGTTCCATTTGGCGACATTACCAAAGAGAGCACCAAAAGTTACATTCCAGATGAGTTTGATGTTTTATGTGGAGGCTTTCCTTGTCAACCTTTTTCGAATGCTGGTTTAAAAAAAGGATTTGAAGATACTAGAGGGACTTTGTTTTTTGATGTAGCCGATATTTTATTTAAAAGGAAACAAAGAGGAACGCCAGTGAAAGTTGTTTTTTTAGAAAATGTAAAAGGCTTAAAAAGTCACGATAAAGGCAATACTTTAAAGACAATCCTAAGTGCTTTGGATGAGTTAGGATATTATACACTTCCAGAAGTATTAAACTCCAAACACTTTGGAATTCCACAAAATAGAGAACGAATATTTATTGTTGGATGGTTAAAAGAACTCAATAAAACATTTGAATTTCCGTACGGAATAGATGCTAACGACCAAATAATTTATAATAAAGAAGACTTGAATACTGCAAAACCAACCAAAGTAGGTTCAATCTTAATTTCTGATCCAGAAACGAAATACACCATTTCGGACAGACTTTATGCTGGACATTTGAGAAGGCGTAAAGAACACAAAGAAAAAGGCAATGGGTTTGGATTTATATCTGTGAATAAAGAGACTCCATATACAAGTACAATCTCTGCTCGCTATTACAAAGACGGGAGCGAAATTTTAATTGAACAAGAAACTGCAAATCCAAGAAAACTAACACCTAGAGAAGCTGCAAATCTACAAGGCTATGATAAGAACTTTATCATTCCAGTATCTGACGTACAAGCGTACAAACAATTTGGAAATAGTGTTTCGGTGCCTGTGATTCAAGCCGTTTTTAATGAAATCAAAAAACAACTACTATAATAAATATGTTACAAGATTTAAACCAGCTAGGAGAAGAGGCAAAGCGTAAAAGTACCGAATTCAACAAAAAAGAATTTATACTTTCCTCTAACTTCAAAAAACGCTTCAAAGAATTACTCCCTGATTTTGACAATATTGTATTTTACAATTATACATCAGTAGCTCTAACTTCTAATGAAAAATATGTAACATTTCCTAATCAATGGTTTGTTATTGCATCTTTTTATAAGGAATTTATTCTTGCTCTTAGAGAATACAAAAACAAAGTAATTGAGCTCAATTTAAAAGCCAAATGTGGAGAATTTAAAAATAATCCAATTGACTCAGAAACCGAAAGAATTATAGACATCCATTTTAGTAATAACACAGAAGCTACTTATTTTAAAAAATTCTTAAGTAATTATGATTGGTGGTTTGGAAGCAAACAAATAGACAGAAATGATTTCGAGAATTCAGCTATTTTGAAAACAGCAGGTGTACTTCAAGAGTCTCATTCATATATTAATAATTTAGCGAATTTATTAACTGATAATTCTGAATTAATAGAAATACTTAATTACGATTATTTACAGTTAACATCAACAATCCCTGTTTCGATTGATTCAACAAACACCATTTACTATGGTTCTCCGGGAACTGGCAAATCATACAAAGTCAATGAAAAACTAAAAATGATTGAAAGGGAAAACTACGAAAGAATCACCTTTCATCCAGAATATGACCATCATTCTTTTGTAGGTGGATACAAACCTATTTCAGAAGGCGATTCAATCAAGTATAAATTTGTGCCTCAAGTATTTACCAATATTTATGTGCAAGCTTGGCAAGACCCTGAAAACCAATACTATTTGGCCATTGAAGAAATAAACAGAGGGAATTGTGCCGAAATTTTTGGTGATATTTTTCAATTATTGGATCGAAAAAGTGATTACGATATCACACCTTCCAAAGAATTAAAAACATATTTAGAAGAAGTACTTGGCAAAGATCACAATGGAATAAGATCAGGATTAAAACTTCCTCCTAATCTAGCTTTATTGGCTACAATGAACACTTCCGACCAATCACTATTCCCGATGGATAGTGCCTTTAAAAGAAGATGGGATTGGGAATATATCCCAATTGACGATACCAAGAGTACCCAAAATGCCTCTTCAAAATACGTTGTAAAAATTGACGAGAATACATCGTTCAATTGGTTAGATTTTATAATTGAAGTCAATGTCAAAATAAGAAATAATGTGAATCTTGGGATGGATAAATGCATTGGTAACTACTTTATCAAACCCGATGCAGATGAAATTTCACTCAAAGAATTTATCAATAAAGCCATTTTTTATCTTTGGAACGATGTTTTCAAGGATGAGGAAGATTCTATTTTCGCAAGAGGTGTTCATTACGAAGACTTTTTTCCTATAGAAACAAAAGGGAAAGCGGAAGTCAAAAAAATACTTGATGAGCTAAAAATCACAGTTTCAGATAGTAAATCTGATGTAGAATGAGAATCCTAATTGAAGGTGAAAAATATCCAATTTCTCTTCTTGATAGCATTCTTGATGATCCAAAGTTCTATATACAAAAAGGAGTTTTCGGAATAATAAACTCTGTAGGCTATTACCATTCTTACGAAAAGAAAGAATTGGTATACATGTTGCCTAAAGTCTTCATGAAAGAAGAGGAAGAAACGATTTTTGGCATTTCAAAAACTACTCTTTACGACTTAGAAACTAATGAATCCTTCAAACACAAGGAAGAATTCAGATGGATTCGTCAGCTGCTAATTTACTTCTACAATAGCCTTAAAGAATATAAACGCAGATATTCCGACAATACAATTATTGAAACAAGCCAAAGTTTTGAGTTAAACACCAATTTAGACTCTCATCAATACACGTATTTGGATTTACTATTGAGTTTTGTGAATTTTTATAAAAAACACAAAACTCATATTTTATATCAACATATCGAATTCAAATCGAGCCAACTAAAAAATCCAAAATGGGAAAAGACAATTCGTAAAACAACACCAATAATGGACGCATATAATGCTCCCATTTATTTAGAAGTTAGAAACAAAAAGAAAATTGCCAGCAACGAAGAAGAGCTACTCATCTATTTCTTTTCAATATTAAAGCATTTTGACAAAGAACACAGTTTGAATCTAAAAATTGAACCCATTTATACTTTACTTAAAGGAAGTGCGTTTGAAAACCTTCAAAAGACAGGATTATCAAAGCTTCGAAAAATAAAACACCGTTATTTTTCTGATACACTAAAGAGAATGTATTGCCTTTGTGAAATTTATTTTCAACAAACTGACCAAAGCAGTATCAAAAGGAAAAAAGAGGAATTTATCTCTGTTAAGAATTACAACATGGTGTTCGAAGACATGGTGGATAAATTATTTTCAGACAACTTGAGTGAAAAACGAGATGTAAATCATGAAAGTATTTCACTGGATGATCTGAAATATAACAATGATGGAAAAATTATAGATCACATTTACAAAGACACTTCACTTCTTGATACTTCGGATATTTTCTATATCGGAGATTCAAAATACTATAAATCCAATTCAGAGGCAGGAAAACTATCTAAATACAAGCAGTTTACATACGCTAAGAACGTTATCCAATTCAATATAGACTTACTTAACGAAGGGAAAGTTTACAAAGAAAATATTAGATATAGAGATGAAATAACAGAAGGCTATAATCTCACACCAAATTTTTTCATCTATGGCTACATTGAAGATATTAATAATTTTGACGAACCCAATTTGTCAATTAAAGCAGCAGTACCTGTTCAATCATATCATTTTAAAGACCGATTATTTGACAGAGACACTCTTTTTGTACATCAATACAAGATCAATTTCCTGTATGTTTTGAAATCCTATTCTAATTTCAATGAATCCAAAACGATCGAATTTAGAACAACTGTGAAAACCAAATTCAGATATGAGTTTATTAAGTTCTTTAACGACCCGTCTAAATCTGGATTTACTATTTATGAGACTTCTATTAGAGAAACAGAAGCAAGTGAACTAGTTAATGCTCACTTTAAGTTGTTAAATGGAAAATGTTTTTACACTAATGATGGAAGGATTATAATTGCCGTACACAATTCAGATTCTACAATTCAAGATATTATTTTTAAAAATAAATTGACAAGAAAATTACTTAACTCTGACCTTCTATCTCTTAAAACACAAAAGAGCTGTACCTATTAAGTACAGCTCTTTTGTGTTTAAAAAAATAGAAGATCAATTATTCCCACTCAATAGTTGCAGGAGGTTTCGAGCTGATGTCGTACACCACTCGGTTCACGCCTTTTACTTTGTTGATGATGTCGTTGGATACTTTGGCAAGGAACTCATATGGCAAATGTGCCCAATCGGCCGTCATTCCGTCTACACTGGTTACTGCTCGCAGCGCAACTGCATTTTCGTAAGTACGCTCATCTCCCATTACTCCAACTGATTGTACGGGAAGCAAGATAGCTCCAGCTTGCCATACTTTGTCGTAAAGGCCATGTTCTTTCAACGAAGAGATGAAGATATGATCTACTTTCTGAAGTACTTCTACTTTTTGTGCTGTAATATCACCCAAAATACGAATTCCTAATCCTGGACCTGGATATGGATGGCGACCAAGAATAGTTGGGTCGATTCCCATCTCTTTTCCTACCAAACGTACCTCGTCTTTAAACAAACTACGAAGTGGTTCAATGATTTTGAGTTTCATATAATCTGGCAATCCGCCCACATTGTGATGCGACTTTATAGTCACAGAAGGGCCATTCACCGAAACCGACTCAATTACGTCAGGATAAATCGTTCCTTGTCCAAGCCATTTTACATCTGTCAAAAGATGTGACTCTTGATCAAAAACATCAATAAAAGTCTTACCGATGGCTTTGCGTTTGTCTTCCGGATCGGTCTTGTCTTTCAGCGCAGCGTAAAATTTGTCTTTTGCATCTACGCCTTTAACGTTCAAGCCCATATGCTTGTAACTGTCCAGCACTTGCTCAAATTCGTTGTGACGCAAAAGACCATTGTCTACAAAAATGCAATACAAATTTGCCCCTATTGCCTTATGAATTAACATAGCGGCCACTGTCGAATCCACTCCGCCAGATAAACCCATTACGACTTTATCATTTCCTAAAGTCTTTTTGAGACTTTCCACCGTTTCGCCTACGAAAGCGGCCGAAGTCCACGATCGGGTGCAGCGACAAATATCGACCACGAAATTTTTCATCATCAATTTACCTTCGGTGCTATGCGTCACTTCTGGATGAAACTGAATTCCGTAAGTTTCCTCGCCTATCAACTTATAAGCCGCCACTCGCACGCTTTCGGTACTTGCGATGAGCTGAAACGAATCAGGAATACTTATGATCGTATCGCCATGCGACATCCACACTTGGCTGTCGGCACTTATTCCTTTCAAAAGATTGGTATTATCAGTGGTGTTTAGCCTTGCACGACCGTATTCGCGCGTAGTCGAAGCCTTTACCTCGCCACCATTTTGTTTGGCCAATAATTGGGCTCCATAACAAACACCAAGAATGGGCAATTTGCCACGGATGGCCGAAAGATCGACATCGGGCGAGTCGGCATCACGTACCGAACATGGACTTCCCGACAGAATCACTCCTTTTACAGAAGCGTCTAAATGAGCCAGTCCTTTGTTGTATGGGTGAATCTCGCAGTAGGTGTTTAGTTCACGAACTCTTCTTGCTATCAGCTGAGTATATTGCGAACCGAAGTCGAGGATTAGGATTTTTTCTTCCACTTATTTCTTGAAAATAAACAGCAAATTTAGGCAATTCCTTTTTAATTTTCTGAATCAGATGGCTGATTTTAAACCAGTTTCAGGACAAATTGTCAAAACTGATTTTTATCCAATTTTATGTTAATTTAGTATGAAAATCTAAAGAATATGGACACTTCGACTTCCGCCATTGGTTCTGTAATGCTCATTGACGATAGTAAAGTGGACAATTTTATCAATTCCAAAATTCTGGAACTCAGTGAAAGAACGAACAAAATTCAAATATTTGAGGATGCTAACTTGGCACTTGGCTATTTGGAAGAATCAACAGACCATCCAGATGTTATTTTTTTGGACATCTATATGCCTTATATGACTGGCTTCGATTTCCTCGAGGAATTCGATAAACTGCCTACTGTCAACAAAAAAGCCACCAAAATCATTCTTCTATCCTCGGCCTACAATACTGTGGAAGTCGAAAAATTAAAAAAATTCACCTGGCTTTCGGGTTATATTGTGAAACCGTTAACCTACGAAGCCCTCGATTCGGTTTTTCTTTAAATACCCATCGTTTTTTTGACTTCACCTTCCAAACCACGCAGTTTGTTTTCGCAATAAACGATTAACTCATTTGCCTCTCTTACTTTTTCGTTGAGCGTATCGAGCATGATGGTATCGTCTTCGATTTCTTCTACAATATTCTGAAGCGCAAAAAAGGCTTCGTTATAGCTCGGTTCTTTTTCCATTTTTTGTCTTTTTGGTGACGGTAGTTTGCAGCGTTTCTTTTTCAAAAACGACTTGTATTTCTTCTTTTTCTTTGACCGAACCAGCGTTGGTCAGTATGGCGTCTCCACGTTTCACGATGGCAAAACCTTTTTTCAGAATCGTAGTCGGATTGGACGCATTGATGATTCTTCTGATTTCTTTCAAATCGTTTTTCGCATTCTTAAAAAGCTGTTCGACTTGGTTTTCGAGCCGCTCTTTCAAAAGTAAAATCCTGTTTTCGAAATCAAAATTACGTTCTACTATCACGTTGGCGACTTTGGTGGGCGTTTTCAGTTGGCGTGCCATCAGGTCTACAATACTTGTATTGCGGTCGTGACCGATTCCTGTGAGAATCGGAATGGGAAAGGCTGCGACACATCGAGCCAGTTCATAGTCGTCAAAAGGTTTGAGATCGGTTTGCGAACCACCGCCACGCACGATTGCCACGACATCGTATTCGCCCAAGTTCTGTTCTATTTTTCGGAGTTCGTTCAATATAAGAACTGCGGCTTTATCGCCCTGAATCTGAGTGAGATGTTCTTTTATTTGGAACGAATAGCCGTATTTATTTTTCTCCAATTCTTGCTTGAAATCCCTTTGTCCGTCCGAATCTGGCGCAGTTATTAAAGCGATTTTTTGCAGAACAGAAGGTAAGGCGAGTTGATTATTGTATGTGAAATACAATTCATCAATTAATCGAACGTGTTTTGGATTTTCGGACAACAATTTTTCCAAAGTTTGCTGTCTTTCGAGCTCCAACTGACCTAGTGTGTAGGCAAAATCAATTTCGAGCACTTCCAGTTTGAGCCCGTACTTTTCATGAAAGCTCACTTTTACTCGGCACGTGATTTCGATTCCGTCTTTGAAAGTTTGCTGGGTTGCTTTTTCAAAATTTTCAATAAAAACGTAGCCTTGCGACCAAAAAACGGCATTTATTTCCGTCACAATGTTTCGGCCTTCTTTTTCGATAAATTTCAGGTAACACCATTTTTTATCCGCTTTCTTTTTGACATCGGCTATTTCGGCCGTAATCCAAAACGTGCGACTATTGAACGAAGCGGAAATACAATCTTGAATTTCCTCGGTAAGTGCCGAAAGGCGAATGCTGGATATTTTTGGGTCAGACGTTTTCATGGAAAATCATTTTTCGTCCTTCGGAGAAAATAAAAGACGCTTTCCTTTTATCCTGATTTCTTTGGATTGGATAGACGAGAGGCAACTTGTATGTTTTTTAAATCGGACAATTTGCCTCCTTTAGACAAATGCTCGTTGATCGTAGCTTTATCTGCTACCATCTTCATTGCAATCTCTCTATGCGTCATCTGCATCGCTAGTTGTTATTTTGGAGATTATTTACTGAACGATTTTCTCAGTTTCTCGACAAATTCGACAGCCTTTTCGTGCTTTTTGGGAAACAAAATTGTACCAGAATATTTGTCTAGCGAAGTATCTGTTTTTATTACTGAAAATTCAATCACTCGATTTAAGAATCCCATATTCACCGAAACAGTATCACTTACCTACAGTCATTTGATTCAGCATAAACTTCTTCTGAAAAATGAGAATAAACATCACTCCCATAAAAATACTGGAATCGGCCACATTGAATATCGGCCACAGCGCATAATATTCACCACCTATTAATGGGAGCCAATTGGGCAAATACCCTTCCCAAAGATCCAGATAAAACATGTCGATCACTTGGCCATTGAACCAAGGTGTGGGAGCATAATAGGGGGCATTATTCAAAAAGACGCCATAAAAAAGGCTATCAATCACATTTCCAATTGCCCCACCAAGGATAAGTGCCATACAAACGAGAAAACCAACGTGTCCGTTGAGATTAATTTGCTGATGTAAATACCATCCAATTGCGCCAATTGCGATCAATCGGAAAGTTGTCAGAATTATTTTGCCATAATTTGAGCCCAATTCTACCCCAAAAGCCATTCCTGGGTTTAGTGTATAATGGAGTTTAAAGAGATCACCCACCAAATGAATCTCGCCCATTACTCCCATTTGCATGTATTTGTAGACCAAAAGTTTTACAATTTGGTCTATCACAATGATGATAAGACTTATCAGATAGAATTTTAGGTATTTCATAGCAAAAATGTGGAGCAAAGAAAGGGATTTTTCAGACCAATTCGTTCAATAAAACCAGAAAATGCTCCCATTCACTCGGGTTGTTGTACAATGGACAGAATGAAAACCGCAATATTGCTGGTCCACGCCAGTCGGCAAGTATGTTGTTTTCTTTTAGCTTTTGAATGAAATTTATTTCATTATTTTTTAACATGACTGAAATCATGTTTCCCCTCGATTCAGGAGGAGTGAGGAGTTGAATTTTCGGGTTCGAAGAAAGCATGTCAAATACCTTTTGTGTTTGAACTAGGCTTTGGGAGTGAAGCGTATGAATATTGGCAGTGAGAAAAATAGCTAACGAAGCTCGCATTGCAGCCAAACTCAAAACGTTGGCATTACTGTGTTGCCAAGCATCAGCACTTTCGGTTGGGTCAAATTTCTGTTCCGTTTGAAAACGTGTTTTTTCTTTGTGACCCCACCAGCCTCCTAGTATTTTTGGGTGTTGGGTATTAGGTATTAGGTTTTGGGAAGGAAAATTCTTTTCGTGAACGAAATACCCACCAACGGAACCTGGGCCAGAATTGAGGTATTTGTAGGAACACCACACTGCAAAATCAATTTGCCAGTCGTGCAACTGAATCGGAATATTCCCGATAGCATGAGCTAAATCGAAGCCGATTTTGATTCCGTATTCATTGGCTTTTGA
>JAYVIX010000359.1:0-16353 GCA_043769845.1 Cytophagales bacterium | reverse complement strand
TAACCAACTGAGCTACCCCGCCATTATCTTTAAAATTATATTTCAAACCCAAAACCGAACTGCCGTCCGCCAGCTGGCGGATATGAATCCTGTGCTCTAACCAACTGAGCTACCCCGCCATATTTGGGCTGCAAATGTAGTAATTTTTTAACTTAAACAAAGGCTTTTGATCGAAAAGAATTAATTTGCAGCAACATTCGTGTATGAAAAAGTTAGACAAGCTCATTCTTCAAGCCTTCATCGGTCCGTTCACTCTTACATTTTTCGTATCTACTTTCATTTTACTGATGCAGTTTATGCTCAGTTATTTTTCTGATTTGGTGGGCAAAAACCTCGGTTTTGATGTGTATGCACAGCTTTTCTTGTATTTCGGGATGAACATGGTGCCCGTTTCTTTGCCTTTGGCGGTATTGCTGGCTTGCCTTATCACATTCGGAAATCTGGGCGAACATTGCGAACTCACGGCCGTGAAAAGCGCGGGAATTTCTCTCCTTCGCACTTTGCTTCCGATTTTTGTCTTCGTCTCGATCACTGCCATTGGTTCTTATTATTTCAACGATATTGTAGTACCCAAGGCAAACCTCAAAGCCTACAGTCTGATGTATGACGTGACTCAGAAAAAGGCCACGTTAAACTTCAAAGAAGGGGCGTTTTACAACGGCATCCCCAATTACAGCATCAAAGTGA
This sequence comes from Cytophagales bacterium, assembly GCA_043769845.1. GTDB lineage: Bacteria > Bacteroidota > Bacteroidia > Cytophagales > UBA9547 > UBA9547. Next base: position 15,666 of record JAYVIX010000359.1, on the reverse strand, counting down.
ATCAGAAATTCCAAGATGGCAAATCGCTAAAAGGAGTGATGATTTACAACCATTCGCAAGGGTATGGAAATACAGATGTCACAATAGCCGATTCGGGCTATATGGAAACATTCAACAACGATACATATCTGCGTTTCACACTTTTCAATGGCAAAAACTATGCCGACATCATTGGCGATGACGGTCGGATTGGCCAAGAATTTGTTTCTAATGAATTTACCAAAAGCATTGTGGTGTTCAACCTGGAATCGTTCAAACTAAACAGGACAAGTGAAGATTTATTTACAGGAAATAGAGTCATGCGCAATACTTCCGAACTCGTACACGATGCCGATTCGATTTACAAATCGTATGTTAAAGCACGCACTGAGGCGACTCAGAATATCAAACCTTATTTCACTTACGTTGGCAAACCCATCAATATCACGAGTAAAGACAAACAATTTGCCGCTAAAAATGCGCGTATAAGTATTCCCTACAACGATCCACGAACGACAAGTATCGCACTAAATAACGCCAGAAATGTACGAGCCTTTACTTTGTCGTCCACTGAAAGAAGCGCAATGCTTCTAAAAGAACACAATCAATATTATATCGAAGTATATACCAAATTCACCCAAGCATTGGCCTGTATTATCATGTTTTTGATCGGTGCGCCACTTGGAGCGATCATCAAAAAAGGTGGTTTGGGTGTGCCTGTGATCGTCAGTATCGTGTTCTTTATTCTATTTTATGTTTTCACCAACCTAGGCATGAAATGGGCAAAACACAGTATTGTGCCTGTGTGGGTCGGAATGTGGTTGGCCAATGCTTGTTTGCTCCCGATCGGAATCACGTTCTTGATTCAGGCAAAAAACGACTCACGATTATTTGACGGTGATTCGATCAAAATATCAGTCCTCAATTTCTGGACCAAAATGCTTGCGAAGTTCAAATCGTAAGCAGAATTCTACATAAAACCATTGACTGACGACTGTTAACTGACGACTAAATAGTCTTTGTCCATCAAAATTCGGTTCTTTGTGCAAAATTACGACTTTGAGCTTCGAACAATTCGATCTAAATAAACAACTGTTGCAAGCCGTAGCCGATGCTGGTTACGACACTCCGACCCCCATTCAGGTAAAAGCAATTGGCCCAATAATGGGCGGACAAGACATCTTAGGGATTGCCCAAACTGGCACTGGAAAAACGGCCGCCTACATGCTTCCTATTCTTATGAAAGTGAAGTATGCCAAAGGAATGCATCCTCGTGCACTTATTTTGGTGCCTACACGCGAGCTTGGCGTTCAGGTACTTGAACATGCCCAAATGTTGGGTAAATATACTGATTTGCGTTTCGCAAGTCTGTACGGAGGTTTAGGGACAAAAGCGCAAATAGAAGCACTTCAAAAAGGGGTCGATGTGATTGTCGCCACGCCAGGTCGCATGGTCGAGCTTTATCAGAAAGGCGAATTGGTGCTGAAAGAAGTAAAAACCTTGGTGCTGGACGAAGCCGACCGCATGTTGGATATGGGTTTTATGCCTCAGATTCGCAGGATATTGGAAATCATTCCGCGCAAACGACAAAATCTTTTGTTCTCCGCTACCTTTCCTGAAAAGGTCAATAAGTTTAGCGAAGAGTTTTTGGAATGGCCAGTTAGGATCGAAGTTTCACCACAATCGACACCTGTCGAAACGGTTTCGCAGGTTTTGTATCCAATTCCTAATTTGAATACAAAACTGAACCTGTTGCTTCATTTTCTGAAAGACGAAAGTTTCAACAGAATCATCGTTTTTGTACGAACAAGAAATTTAGCTGAAAATATTTTCAGATATTTAAAACGAAAAACGACCGACAAAGTCCGCACCATTCACGCCAACAAAGGTCAGAATACAAGATTGAATGCTTTCGAAGAATTCAAAGGAGGCGATGTGCGTGTGTTGGTTTGTACCGATGTTTCGTCTCGCGGGATCGACATTAATGATGTGAGCCATGTGATCAATTTTGATGTGCCTTTGGTTTATGAAGATTACGTGCACCGTATTGGTAGAACTGGTCGCGCCACCAAATTGGGCATGTCTATCACGTTCATGAATCCAGCCGAAGAACATCATATCCGCAAGATTGAGACACTTATTCGAATGGAAATTCCAGTTGCAGAAATTCCAGAAGGCGTGTACGTGGCCGAAACACCTGTGGACGAAAATCAGGACATGCTTCGCACTATCGACTTGCTGAAACGTAAAGAAGACCCCACTTTTCAAGGAGCTTTCCACGAAAAGAAATGGATGACAATAGCGCGTGCTGCTGGCAAAAAAGTACAAGTCAGGCGTAGACACGATAGTTTCAAGAAGATCGAAGAAGTGAAAGAAAAGAAAGTGGCCATCAACCGAAAGGTCGAGCGTAAAAACATGCGCCCTAAAAAGAAGAAATAGTTTTCGAATCTATTTCTTCTTCAAATAACTATTATTATTGATTTTGATCGCTGATAACAGCGTTTTGTATATTTATGCCATAGAAAAGACAGGCACAAGTCCAGAAATGGTATAGCGAACAATATCCACCATCAAGGAATAGGCAGAGATTCTTTGAGGAGATGAGACTGGGGTTCGCAATAGTTGCCAGGATGGGCGTTCGTATACCCCCAAGGGCAAGGCACCCGTAAAGCTGAGCATGTCTAAACGATTATCGGTCAACATGATATGAACAGTTACCAATCAAGGAATGGCACAATTTATGATTTATACCGACTACATGAACTCAGACAGACTTAGAAAATATTTCAACCATCACGACATCAAATATGCCGCTTGATAAAATCATAATTGAGTGGTGCCGTCAGGTTAATAGCAACCGTTTGTGTAGTTAGTTATTAAACTTTACGTGATAAAGGATGCTTTTGATTTTTTTTCAACGACATATTGGCTTAATCCAACCTAAAGAAAATATGATTTATAACAAAGAAGAAACTAAGTCGCTCATTATGAATAGTTCTTTATTTGGCACAAAATCAAGCACTTATAAATCAATCGGCTACTTTTTTATTTAAAACAACATGGTCTACAAGAAATAGGTTCTTCCAAATTTCTCAATATTTTGAAATATCTTTGGGCTTCTAAGCGTTTTTATTGTCAAACACAATTGTTTTTGCAAAAGCCATTTTCTAACCAGTTCTCATTCAGCGTTCTAGCCATTTGTTTGCTAGCTCTAGCTGCATTGCCATCGTGCAATACCATGATCGGGAAAGCCTACGAAAACACTACGGGGCGTTATAATTCCTATTTTTTGGCCAAAGAAAAAATGAAAGAAGTGGACATCGCCCACAAGGCAACCGCCAAAGACGATTATCACAACGTTCTGAAAATACATTATTCTTGTCCCGATTCGGCTTTTGGAAAATCGCAAGCGGCTGCTTTGGAGGAAGTTTTTAAATATGCTTCTTGGTCGGTACGTTTTCACAAAAGAAGCAAATGGGCTGACAACTGCTATATTCTGATCGGGAAAGTGCGCCACTATCAGTTCAATTATAAAGATGGACTGGAGACGTTCAAATATGTCAACTCGACTAGCGACAACCCGCGCGAACGCCACGAAGCCTTGGTGAGATTGATGAAATTGTTCATTGATTTCAACGAAATGGACAACGTTAAATACGTGATTGATTTCATGGACAATGAGAAAAACTTGACCAAAAAGAACCATAGAGATTATTTGATCGCCAAAGCTTCGTATTATCAAATCATAGAAGACTACAAAAAAGTACACGAATTGCTCGATACTGCGTTGCCATTGTGCCACAGAAAACACGACAAAGCCAAGTTACGTTTTGTAAACGGCCAAGTATGCGAGCTTTTGAAACAAGAAGCAAGCGAAACCAATACGGCTTTGAATTTTGATGCCAATTCGGAAGCGTACGACAATTACAAAACCACGATAAAAGCAAGCCCTCCCTACGAATTGTGGTTCAATGCACGCCTGAATATGATGCGTGTAAACAAAGACAGCGACCTAAAAGACATCGAAAAAGCCCGCAAGTACTATAAAAAGATGTTGGCCGATTTGAAAAATGCGGATTATAAAGACCGCATTTACTACGATTTCGCCTCGTTCGAACGGAAGCACAAAGAATATACAAAGGCACAAGATTATTACAAAAAATCGGCCACGAATGCCTCTAAAAATGTGCGCCAAAAAGCCTACACCTATTTGGCTCTAGGCGAAATGTATTATGACGAACTGGAACAATACGAAAACGCCAAACTGTATTACGACAGCACGATTGCTATTTTGCCTGTGACGCACAAAGGCTATGCCAAAATATACCGCAGACAACGCATTTTAAAGGATTTTGTAGAACATCTAACCATCGTGAGAAGAGAAGATAGTTTGCAGAAACTAGCCAAAATGGACACCCTTCAGCTAAGTCAGTTTTTGGACAACTACATCGAAAAAGAAGAAAAACGACTGAATGACGAGGCAAAAAAAATCGCAAAAGCCGCCAAAGAGAAAGCCCGAAATGCACAAAGTCCTTTCAAAAACGATTTTATTGCCAACGATCCGAATGGCACAGCTGCGGTAGTTCCTTCGGGAATGCCTGCTGGATTTAATACTGGCGCACAAGGAGCTCCGTTTTATTTCTACAGTACAACGCTTGCAGCACAAGGGAAAATTGAATTCCAGCAAAAATGGGGAAGGCGAAAACTGGAAGATTTTTGGCGAATAAGCAACAAAGAAACGGATCCGTATGCCCAGCAAGAAAATGCCACCGTTGCGGATACTTCGAAAATCAAAAAAGATAGTCTTTCGAAAACTGCTGAAACAACAGCTTTGCAAGACGATAAAGAGCCTGAGGCGATCAAGGTAAACAAAGCCGATTTGTACGCCACGATTCCGCTTTCGCCAGAGGCACTCAAAACTTCCGAAGAAAAGCTACAAGGTTCTTTGTTTAAACTTGGAAAAATATACAATCAACATCTCAACGAACCCAAAAACTCAATCAAAACACTGTATCGTTTGATTGACGAATTCCCTGAAAACGACAATGTGCCAGAAGCTCACTACATTATTTATCTGATGTCGAAAGGAAAAGATTCGACCATGATGGAGAAACACAAAACGATTCTCCTCGAAAAATATCCCAATTCGTTGTACGCCAAACTGCTTTTAAACCCGAATTATTTGGTCGAAAACAAGATCAGAAACAAAGCAATTATGAATCGTTACCGTGAAGCGTACGGTTATTATACTTCTAAAAATTACAAGTTTGCAGATTCGTTGTTTGTAAATATTCAAACGGATTATCCAAATAGCGAATACGATCCGAAAATAGAACTGATCCGCTCGATCATGAAAGCACGCTCGGGCAAACGGGAGGACTATCGGAAAGAATTGGAAGTGTTTGTGGTGAAATATCCAAAAGGTGCGCATCATGATTTTGCCCAATCGCTGATTGATAAATACGATGGCGAAAAACCAAAATCGGCCATTGTGATTGAGGAAGATTCGACCGAAAATGCCAGTCCACCTACCAATATTGTGCCGAATAAAGTGGACCAAACTCCACCACAGGAACAGCAAGGTGTACCCGAAATAGATCCAAATATGCCCGAAGGAATGCCAGAGGATGTACGAAAAATGTTGGAAGAAAAAATGCGTGATCGTGGAAGAATGCCGCAAACCGCTCCGCCAACAACTCCGCCACCTGCCACACAACCAGAGAAAAACCTAGAAGAACGAAAAGGTTTTTGATAAAAAATGCTGCAAAAACAAACGATATTCAGTTGGACGAGCATTTTAATAATGCTGTTGTTTGGAAATGCGTGCAAAAAGAAAAACCAAACAACGCTGCAAAACTGTGTCTACATTCCGACTACTATCGATACCACTATTAGTCTGAGCGACAATGCTTTTTATAGTCTAAAAACAAAAGGTTACGCATTTACCAGATATGGCTCGCGCAGAATAGTGATTCACAAACAGTCTGATACTCAGTACAAAGCTTTCGACCGAGCTTCGACTTATCAAATGGAAGTGGGGTGCTTGCTGAAGGTAGATGCTTCGGGATTTTTTCTACAAGACACGTGTAGCGGTTCCAAATTCGACTTTGAGGGAAACGTGATTCAAGACCCAGCGTCCTGCCCATTGCTCGAATATCAAACGTCTTTTAGTAGTTCAGACCAATTGCGGATTACGCATTTTCCATGAAATGTTGATGAATAATAATTCATGTTTTATTCTTCCTTCATAATATATCCCATTCCGATAAGCGTGTGAATGAGTTTTTTATCGAACGACTTGTCTACTTTTTTGCGAAGGAAATTGACATATACATCAATCACATTCGTGCCAGTATCAAAATTTAAGCCCCATACTTTTTCGGCAATTTCGGCACGAGTGATGGCTTTGCCTTTGTTCCGAACAAAATATTCTAATAAAAGAAATTCTTTCGCAGTAAGATCTATCTTTTGTCCAGCTCGGATAACGGTGTGGCTATCAAGGTTCATTTCCAAATCGGCAATCGAAAGCGTGCGAACGGTATGGATCGTTTCGGAAGCATTGCGCTTGGTGAGTGCTTTTACTCTGGCCAGTAACTCTCTGAATTCGAAAGGCTTAGTAAGATAATCATCCGCACCCGAATCGAAGCCGACTAGTTTATCGTCTGTTTTGCTGAGTGCGGTAAGCATTAGAATTGGGGTGTTGATTTTTCCGTTTCGGAGTTCTTTGGCCAATTCTATTCCATTCATTTTAGGAATAATAATATCGAGTAGAATAAGATCGTATTGGTTGGCAAATGCCATGTGTTTGGCTAAAATACCATCATGAACAGTGTCTACCTTGAAACCATTTTCTTCGAGGCCTTTTTTGATAAACTCGGCTACTTTCAATTCGTCTTCTACCACCAAAATCTTCATCGCATTTTCAAGTTTACTTTCCTAATGTAAAAATCAATCCTTTATCTTTAGCCTTGATTAGAAACCTATTAAAATGACAAAGCTCTTTTCAAATATACTGATTGTGGTCACCGTTTGTGCAATGGCGTCTGGCTGTACCGAAACCAATAATTCCATGAACAAAACCGAATTAGAATCCGACTCTGCCAAAGCCAATGCTTTTTTCGAAAAAGTATATGACGAATATTTGCAACGTCACCCAATTCAACAGTCAGTGCTTGGGATTCGAGATCGGTATGACGATTGGGACAACCTGTCGGACTCGGCTGAATTGGCCGAAATTGAAATCAGCAAAAAAAATCTAGAACGATTAAAAGGATTGGTAGATTTTGAAAAACTTGACAAAGTTTCAAAGGTAAGCTATCGACTTTTCGAATACGAAGCCGAACAAAAAATAGCAGGTGCTAAATATCGGTTTCATAACTATCCTGTCAATCAGCTATTTGGCTGGCATTCTGAAATTCCTTCTTTCCTGATCAATATTCATACTGTTTCAACCAAAAAAGATGCGGAAGATTATATTTCAAGGATCGAAAAAATTCCTGTGCTTTTCGATCAGGTAATAGAGGGAATGAAAGCGAGACAATCGAAAGGGATTTTGCCTCCGAAATTTGTGTATGCGCAAGTGTTGGAAGATTGTAAAGGCATTTTGAAAGGCCAACCTTTTGATCAATCCAAAGATAAAAATTCGCTTTTCGAAGATTTTAAAACCAAAGTCGAGAAACTAAAATTGTCTTCTTCTGAAGAAAAAGAATTGATCGAAAAAGCAAAACTGGCCTTATTGAATCATTTACAACCTTCTTACAATAAGCTGATTGCGCTTTTGCTTGAACAAGAAAAAGTAGCGACAACCGAAGATGGCTGTTGGAAATTTGAAAATGGAGCGGAATTCTACGCTTTTGCGCTTCAAAATACGACAACTACCAAACTAAGTCCTGATCAAATATTTGAAACGGGCAAAAGTGAAGTAGCTCGTATTCAGGCCGAAATGAAGGCAATTATGCAGAAAGTAGGTTTCAAAGGCGATTTGAAGGCATTTTTTGTGCATTTGCAGGAATCTCCACAATTCTATTATTCTTCAGATTCGACTGGTAAAAAAGCCTATTTGGACGAAGCCGAGCGTGTAATCAACGATATGAAAACTCGTTTGGATAGCTTGTTTCTCACCAAGCCAAAGGCCGATGTGATTGTGAAAGCAGTAGAGCCGTTCCGTGAAAAATCTACTGCTGGGGCATTTTATCAAGAACCAGCTCCCGATGGCTCTCGTCCAGGTATTTATTATGCTAATACGTTTGATATGAAAACGCTTCCCAAGTACGAAATCGAAGCACTTGCTTATCATGAAGCCATTCCTGGGCATCACATGCAATTGGCTATTGCGCAGGAAATGAAGGGGTTGCCTCGTTTTAGAAAATACGGTTTCTACACGGCCTATATCGAAGGTTGGGCATTGTATACCGAATTGGTGCCAAAAGAAATGGGTTTGTACCAAGATCCGTACAGCGATTTCGGTCGTTTATCGATGGAGCTTTTACGTGCCGCACGCTTGGTGGTAGACGTGGGTATTCACAGCAAAAAATGGACAAGAGAGCAAGCGATCAAATACTTTACAGACAATACGCCCAATAGCGAATACGATTGTCGCAAAGAAATAGAACGATATATCGTGTGGCCATCGCAAGCCACTGCGTACAAAATAGGCATGTTGAAAATCTTAGAATTGCGCGAGAATGCCAAAAAGAAGCTGGGAGATAAATTTGATATCCGAGAATTTCATGATGTAATGTTGACCAACGGAGCGGTGCCTCTCAATATCCTAGAAGAATTGGTGGACGAATGGGTGAAAGGGAAAGAATAAATAGAAAAAAGACTTTGGTCGACTTTGAAACCATTAAAGTAAAACTATTAGTATGTTCGAGCCGGATCTATCGGCTTGCAGGCTTTGGTACAATTGGAATTGCCCAGTTTTTGGCTTCTGCTTGTTGAAAAAATATATTCATCTTGCATTGGTCCAAATCTAAGCTCGAACCATTTTTATTGAAACAAAAAAATCCCCTCAAAGCTTTCATGCTCCAAGGGGATTTGCAATTAAAAACCTAGCAACGAATTACATCTGGAACAAAGGATAGCCCTCCATCCAAGCATTCACTTCCTTGCGCACTTCAGTGATGATCGTATCATTGTCATGGTTCATCAACGTCTTATCAATCAAAGATGCGATTTTCACCATGTCGTTTTCTTTGAAACCACGAGTGGTAATAGCAGCAGTACCCACACGCATACCCGAAGTCACAAATGGCGATTTATCGTCAAACGGTACTGCATTTTTGTTGATCGTTATATCTGCTTTAATCAAGGTTTCTTGTGCCAATTTTCCAGTCAAGTCTTTCGAACGCAAGTCGATCAACATCAAGTGGTTGTCCGTTCCGCCCGAGATTACTTTGTAACCCATGTCTACAAATGTTTTGCACATAGTAGCGGCATTGTTTCGAACTTGTTTGATATAGTCACCATATTCGTCCGTCAACGCCTCGCCAAAAGCAATCGCTTTAGCTGCAATCACGTGCTCCAATGGACCACCTTGCGTACCTGGGAAAACACCAGAATCCAACAAAGCCGACATCATTCTCAACTCACCTTTTGGCGTTTTTGCACCAAATGGGTTTTCGAAATCTTTGCCTAAAAGAATCAGACCACCACGTGGACCACGTAATGTCTTGTGAGTAGTAGTAGTCACGATATGGCAATACTGCATTGGGTTGTTCAATAATCCCTTTGCAATTAATCCTGATGGATGCGAAATGTCAGCCATCAACAATGCACCAACAGAATCAGCAATCTCGCGAAGGCGTTTGTAATCCCAATCGCGCGAATAGGCCGAGGCACCACAGATAATTAATTTCGGCTTTTCTTTCTGAGCAGTAGCCTCTACTTTGTTCCAATCGATCGTGCCCGTTTCTTGGTCGACACCATAAAAAGAAGGCGTATATATTTTACCTGAAAAATTGACAGGCGAACCGTGTGTCAAGTGACCACCATGCGAAAGATCGAAACCTAAGATTTTATCACCAGGGTTCAAACAAGCAAGCATCACCGCAGCGTTGGCTTGTGCACCAGAATGTGGCTGTACGTTTGCCCATTCTGCACCAAAAAGTTCCTTGGCACGGTCGATAGCCAATTGCTCGATAACGTCAACTACTTCACAGCCACCATAATAGCGTTTTCCAGGAAGTCCTTCTGCGTATTTATTGGTCAGCACACTTCCTTGTGCTTCCATTACTTGGTCTGAAACAAAGTTTTCAGACGCAATTAGTTCGATGCCATGCAATTGGCGTTTGTTTTCGGCAATGATGAGGTCGAAAACCTTTGTGTCTCTTACAGAAGTAGCAATCATTTTATTAGGTGTTATTGAATATTCGAAGAAAATAAGAAGAAATGCAAAGGTAAGCCTTGTGTGTTTATTTAGAAAATTTTATTCTCGTTCCAAATCAAATTCCGTTCTTAATATTCTCGTTCAGTTTTTTGTAGTCAATCTGGCCTTTGTTGGCTTTTAAGTGATTCACAATTGCCAATGCTCTCGAAATCCGTTTGCCCGTATCCTTTACAGAACCAACTATGTACAACAAAGTGCGTTGTTTCCCAATCGTAAGCGCATGAAACAATTTGTTGCCTTCTTCGTCTTGCAGCAGCAATTCTTGCAACTCTTCGGGCATCGGTAGGCCGTATTCGCTTTCGTCTTTGATCAACAAAACAATCACCTGCGAACCTATAACCAACTTTAAAGCATCGCGCAGTTTTTTGTTGACATTGATAAAAAAGCCCCCATTTCCGTTTGGCATCAGCGCACATTGGAATTCTTCTTTGTTATTAAGCGTACAAATCACACGCCTGTCATTTCCCTGCGTCACAAACTGGTTGCCTATTTCGGCTGAAACACAAAAATGAAACCCCCAAAGGTTGGAGTCGAACTTTTCCATGACGGAAATAAACGAAGCAGGTGGTATTTTTGACATAATTACAATTAATAATAATTCATTTACTCTTGCGTGATCCGCAATTTATTTCCAAACTTATAAGTAAAAGTGAACATCAAAACGCAGCTGGGATGAATTCTGACAAAAGGCATTTGAAGCGAGAGTCAGGAATAAAACAAAAGTGATTAGTCTGGTTTGGAGCATCCTTAAAAAGAAATAAGATTCAAAAATAAGGAGTTTGGATGGAAGTTTGTGCATCGGTTTCAGTGCCAATACAAAACGCAATTTGTATTGGCTTTCGCTGAACGAAACGCTGGTGTCGGTTTGCATGTCTACAAAACGATTTTCAGAGCTGTGGAGCCTCGCCATTTGGAATGATTAGTTTACTTGAGTCAATAGTCAATCAAAAAATCAAAGTACTTCTGTTTTTTTCTTTTTGATTGCTGTGTTTCGAATTACGGCTTCTGATCTAGTGTGAATTGCAAAGGTGAAAGATGATTTCAGTGAATTATTTCTGAAAAAATACACTTCTAAAACAAATGACATGCCTATTTCCTAAAAACGATATAAGCTATCTTTCCATCTGATTCAAAATTAAAACAAACTCCCCTTATCTTTGATCCAATAGATTGTTCAAAATGCGATAGAATGGAGGGTTTTAAAACAATATCAGTGATCATGATTGTGAAAAATGGAGAAGCACATCTCGCTCGTACACTTGAGGTGGTTTCCTTGTATTTCAGCGAAATTGTGATTTTGGTCGACAGTTCTACGACCGACAATACACTCGATCTCATCAAAAAATACGCCAACGTAAAATACAGCACTTTTCGATTTCAGGGTTTTGGAAATGCCAAAAAACTAGCCGAAGTGCAAGCTTCCAATGATTGGGTGCTGTCGCTTGATGCGGATGAAATCTTAGACCAAACAGCTCTCAACAGCATTGGATCAATTGATCTTCAGCAAAAAGAAACCATTTATTCTTTCGAACGAAAAAATTTTTACAACAACAAACACATCAATGGCGCTGGTTGGAACAATGATACGGTAGTCAGATTGTACAACCGCACGCATACCACGTTTGAAGATAAACACATTCACGAATTCATCAAAAAGCAAGCCAATTCGACCATCCGCAGACTAAATGGAGCGATCGAACATTATCCCTACAAAAATATTTCGGAGTTAATTATTAAAATGAATTATTATTCAGATTTATATATTTCCGAAAATCTGCACAAAAAGAGCGCTTCGCCTCTAAAAGCCATTTGTAAAGGTGCGATTACGTTTTTTAGAGATTATATCCTGAACAAAGGTTGGATGTTTGGCTACGAAGGATATGTGATTGCTTACACCAATTCAGCTGGTACTTTTTACAAATACCTCAAACTTTACGAAGCACAGAAGCAGTTAAAAAAGCAATAAAGCGATGAGTATCAAGGCAATCAACAAAAAACTGGGCATTAAGAATCCGAATGCAAAATTTTCAATCATTATTCCCACTTGGAATAATCTGCCTTTTTTGATCACATTGGTCGAAAGTATTCGAAAAAATTCCAGATTCGAACATCAAATCATTTTGCATATCAATGACGGAAAAGACGGCACGATCGAATGGGCAAATCAGCAAAACGACATTAGCTACTCGCATAGCGAAGAAAATATCGGGATTTGTAAAGCCGTAAACCTAGCCGCGGCACTTGGCACTACCGATTACATTTTATACATCAATGATGATATGTATGTCTGTCCTGATTGGGATCGCTATTTGTGGGAGGAAATACAAAGCATAGGTCATCCTCTGTTTTTCATTTCGGCTACCATGATTGAGTTTTTTGACACCCATAACCCATGTGTGATCGTGGCCGATTTTGGAAAATCATTGGAAACGTTTGATGAAAACAAGTTGCTGAAAGAATTTCATTTGATCGAAAAACCTGATTGGAATGGCAGTACTTGGCCTCCCAATGTGGTGCATAAAGATGTTTGGGACATGGTGGGCGGATACAGTGTAGAGTTTAGCCCTGGAATGTATTCTGATCCTGATTTTTCGAAAAAACTGTGGGAATTGGGCGTTCGACATTTTAAAGGATTGGGCAAAAGCCGGGTATATCATTTTGGTTCAAAATCGGTTGGTCGTATCAAAAAGAACAAGGGCAAAAATACGTTTTTAAACAAATGGGGTATTCCGTCTAGCTTGTTTATGAGGGCGTTTCTGAAAATAGGAACCTTGTTTGGTGGCGCATTGCCTGAGCTACAATTGGCTAAGAGTCAGAAAATAATGGTGTTTTTGAAAAAAATGAAATCATGATATGGTATTTAATGTATATTAAAAAATTGATCATTTTGTTAAGTTTTTGAACATCCTATATTGAATCAAACAATTTTATAAATTGCATTATTAACCCAAAATAATAGAATTATGGCATACCAATCAATTGATGGCGTTCAGTACGAAAAAGAGCTTTTGGATCTAGCTGTTGAGTTCACAACAGGAAAAGGCGAAGGCAAAATTTCAAAAGAAGAAGTAGAAAATTTGTTTAAATCAGCCCTTGACGGAAAAGGCGTGACCGAAACAGAGAAAAAAACATTGGAATACATTCGTTCGAAGTATCCATTCACCGATGCAGCTTTGGCTTTGTTCGAAGAGAAATTTGCACAGTTGAACTAATTCTAGTCGACAGTACTTATTATGTCTCAAAATTTTCCTCCATCTTTTTTGTATAAAAAAGATGGAGGATTTTTATGAGTACTTAGCCTAACCATTTTTAATGACACATTTTTCGATACAAATAACAGCTTCAAATCGGCCTAAGTGTTATACAAAGTTGTCAAAACAGACAACAGCACGATAAAAAGATATTTTGTATTATTTACCTGTTTTTGCGTTTACTTTTTGATTAGACTATTCGTATTGCTTAGAGTTGCTTAAATGACTTAGGCAAAATAGATCTATTTCAAAAATCAAAACAATCATAGGTATGAAAAAAACAACAAGACTTATATTTACGGCATGTTTAACCTTGAGCTCCTTGCTCTCACAAGCGCAAACTTATGTATTTAACTCGCCCCAAGGTTATGGAGCAGGGGTAACGGGTGGCGGAACTGGCCCAATTACTGTCGTCACCACTGCTGACGATTTAAAAAATGCTCTTACTGCAAGTGGTGCAGCAAGGATTATTGTAAAAGGTTCTGTCCGTGTAGATTATTTAAGCCTGTTAGTAAATAACAAAACCTTAATAGGACTTCCTGGCGCAAAGCTTTTTACAGATGTACAGACTTCGGGCCTGTCAGGGATATTGTATATTAAACCAGGCTCATCGAATGTAATTATTCGAAATCTAACTTTTGTTGGTCCTGGTGGTTTTGATTCAAATGGTAGGGACTGTATTACTCTTGATGGTGCGACAAATATTTGGGTCGATCATTGCGATTTTCAAGATGGAATGGATGGTAATCTTGATACCAAAGGTGACGCAGATAATATTACCATTTCTTGGTGTCGTTTTAGGTATTTAAAAAAACCAACTCCATGTCCATCAACTGGAGCTGTTTCTGGCTGTACAGATGACCATCGTTTCACTAATCTTGTAGGCTCTGGTTCTACTGATGCACCTACTGATGGTAAGTTTAATATGACTTGGCAATATTGCTGGTGGGATGAAGGTTGTGTGGAAAGAATGACCCGTGCAAGAAATGCTGAATTACACTTTTTGAATTGCTACTGGAATACAAGTGTAGGAAAAGTAATTCTCGGTTTAGAAAAAGCTGACGCATATGTAGAGAATTCGGTTTTCGCTGGATCTGGAACAAAATATAAGAATTACGGAGGCACAGTAAGACTTACCACAACAGGCTGTACATCTCCTCCTGCCAATGAAGGCACATGTCCAGAACCTGCTTACACAAATGAGGCAATCAGTGCATCACTTGTAGTACCTGCGGTAACGGGCAATTGTGGTTCAGGTGCTACTCTTACTGTTACTGAAAATGGTGTTATCTCTGCTTCTTGCGATGCTCCTGTCGAAGGTCCAACTTTAGCCACCAATTCGAACGAAACACAATCAGTATCAGCGGGCACGGCTATTTCTTCTATCTTGTATACTTGGGGCGGTTCGGCTACTGGTGTTACAGTTTCTGGCTTACCAGCTGGCTTGACGGGTACTCCAAACAATTCGACCAAAACATATACTATCTCTGGTACACCAACAGCATCAGGTACTTACACGATCACTACCACACAATCTACAGGAACAGCAGCTAGTTCTTCTGGAAAAATCACCCTGACTTTGGCCGTTCCTTCCAATGTATCAGCTACTGCTACCGACAGCGATGCTGTGATCTCTTGGTCGGCTGTGACTGGCGCTACTGGTTATGTGGTCAATTTCTGTTCGCCAAGTACGGGCACTGCTCCCAAAAAACAATGGGATTTTACAGCCGCTTGGACAACTAACGCAGCTAGCGCAGATGCCAACTTGGAGATAGACGCCACAAATACTAACCGATTCAATTATATTCCTGCTACTACAAATACAGAACTGAAATTTGCGAGTGGAACAGCAATTCCAGAAGTCGCAGGTTTGTTGTTTACACAAACAGGAGCAAATGCTACTACACGTGCAGGTAAAGTACGTTTAGGGTTTGGCCTTTCACTATTGTATTTAACCCAACTTGCAGCAATTACCCTGTAAGCACTTGATTTTGAACTACTCTTATATTGTTGGGTGGTATTTTCAGGACTACAAATTTTCGCTTTTGC